>NZ_JADIJP010000048.1:0-19948 GCF_017355285.1 Methylobacterium sp. SD274
GCTTCACCCCGAGACGATTGCCCTGCATGCGGGCTGGCGCGCCGATCCGACCACGGGCTCGGTGGCGGTGCCGATCCACCAGACCACTTCGTTCCAGTTCCGCGACACGGCCCATGCCGAGAACCTGTTCGCCCTGAAGGAACTCGGCCACCTCTACACCCGCGTGACGAACCCCACCGTCGACGTGCTGGAGCAGCGCCTCGCCGCCCTCGAAGGCGGGGCGGCGGCGCTGGCCCTGGCGTCGGGCCAGGCGGCCTCCGCCCTGTCGGTGCAGAACCTCGCGCGGGTGGGCGACAACATCGTCGCCTCCACCGACCTCTATGGCGGCACCTGGAACCTCTTCGCCAACACGCTGGCCGAGCAGGGAATCGAGGTCCGCTTCGTCGATCCGGCCGACCCGGAGAATTTCCGCCGCGCCACCGACGACCGCACCCGCGCCTATTACGGCGAGACGCTGGCCAACCCGAAACTCGCGGTCTTCCCCATCGCCGAGGTGGCCGACATCGGCCGGGGCTTCGGCATCCCGCTCATCGTCGACAACACCGCCGCGCCGCTCCTGGCGCGCCCATTCGACCATGGCGCGGCGATCGTGGTCTATTCCACCACCAAGTATCTCGGTGGCCACGGCATCGCCATCGGCGGCGCGATCATCGATGGCGGGCGGTTCGACTGGACGGCCAACCCCCAGCGCCAGCCCGCCCTCAACACCCCCGATCCGAGCTATCACGGCGCAGTCTGGACGGAGGCGGCCAAGCCCCTCGGGCCCATCGCCTATATCCTGCGCGCCCGGGTCCGGCTGCTACGCGACCTCGGCCCGTCCGTCTCGCCGCTCAATGCCTTCCTCACCCTGCAGGGGCTGGAGACCGTGGCCCTGCGGATCGAGCGCCACAGTCGCAACGCGCAGGCCGTGGTCGATTACCTCGCCGCACGGCCCGAGATCGAGCGGGTCATCCACCCCTCGGACGCCACCGGCAAAGCGCGCGAGCGGGCGGAACGGTACCTCAAGGGCGGCTATGGCGGCCTCGTCGGGTTCGAACTCGCTGCCGGGCGCGAGGCCGGCCGGCGCTTCATCGAAGCCCTGTCGCTGTTCTACCACGTGGCCAATATCGGCGATGCCCGCAGCCTCGCGATCCATCCGGCCAGCACCACGCATTCGCAATTGTCCCCCGCCGACCAGCGCGCCACCGGCGTGTCCGACGGCTATGTCCGCCTCTCCATCGGCCTCGAACATATCGACGACATCTTGGCCGATCTCGACCAGGCCCTGGCCTCGGTCGGTTCCTTCGCGAAAGCCGCCTGACCATGGCGGCTTCCCCGCTGGCTTCGTGGGCGGCACCGGAATCCTCTGCTTCCGCCGCCTCGATCCCCCGTCTCGACCTGCGCCGGCTGGATGCCGGACCGGCCGAGCGGGAGGTCTTCCTGGCCGAACTGCGCGACGCCGCCCGCGATGTCGGTTTCTTCCACCTCGTCGGCCACGGCATTCCGGCGGCGGAGATCGCCGAGGTCCAGGCCCTGGCCCGGCGCTTCTTCGCCCTGCCTCTCCCGGAGAAACAGGCCGTGGCCATGGTGCGCTCGCCGCATTTTCGCGGCTACACGGCGGCCGGCCGCGAGATCACGCGCGGCGCACCGGATTGGCGCGAGCAGTTCGATGTCGGCGCCGAGCGCGAGGCCCTGCCGCAAACCGCAGCCTCGCCCCCCTGGAGCCGGCTGCAGGGCCCCAACCAATGGCCCGTCGGCCTGCCCGAACTCCGCGTCGGCCTGCTGCGCTGGCAGGCGGCGGTGACGCAGCTCGGCATCCGCCTGCTGCGCGCCTTCGCCCTCGCCTTGGGCCAGCCCGAGGACGTGTTCGCCCCGATCTACCAGGGCGCGCCCAACCAGCACATCAAGATCATCCGCTATCCCGGCCGGGAGGCCACGCAGGGAGAGCAGGGCGTCGGCGCCCACAAGGATAGCGGCTTCCTCACCCTGCTGGTCCAGGACGGGCAGAGCGGCCTCGAAGTCGAGGGACGGGACGGCTGGATCGCGGCCGAGCCGGTGGAGGGGAGCTTCGTCGTCAATATCGGCGAACTGCTCGAACTCGCCTCCAACGGCTACCTGCGGGCCACGATCCACCGGGTCGTCACCCCGCCGGCGGGGCGCGACCGTCTCTCGGTCGCGTTCTTCCTCGGCGCCCGCCACGACGCCACCGTTCCCTTGCTCGATTTGCCGCCCGGCCTCGCCGCAGAGGCGCGCGGCCCGGCGAGCGACCCCGACAACCCGCTCTTCCACGAGGTCGGCCGCAACTACCTCAAGGGCCGCCTGCGCTCCCATCCCGACGTGGCGGCGCGGTTCTACGGCGACCTCGCCGTGACGGGGGGCGCATGATTGGCGGCCCCCGGCGTGTGATCTCCGGCCTGCTGAACGCGTTCCTGCGCGGTCCGCCCTGGCACGGCGATAGTCCGCGCGGCACCCCTGACGCCGCTCATCTCGGCGGTGTCGCCGCCATGTTCAGCCACGCCACCTTCCTCACCGAGGTTTCCCCTCCATGGCAGCCGACATCGCCGTCTCCGACCCGGAGCCACAGGCCTATCGAGACATCCGCGCGGCCAACGACCGCTACGCGGAGAGCTTCGACAAGGGCGACCTCGCCCTTCCGCCGGCCCGCCGCTTCGCCATCCTGACCTGCATGGACGCGCGCCTCGATCCGGCGAAATATGCCGGCCTCGGGGAAGGCGACGCCCACGTCATCCGCAATGCCGGCGGGCGGGCCAGCGACGACGCCATCCGCTCCCTGGTGATCTCGCACAAGCTCCTCGGCACCGAGGCGTTCTTCGTGATCCACCACACCGATTGCGGGATGGAGCTGTTCACTGATGCCGTCATCGGCGACCTCCTCGCCGACAGTCTCGACACCGCGAGCTTCGACGGCACGGTCTGGTCGAACCCGCATCATGGCGGCGGCTCGCCGGCTGGCTATGCCATCGACTGGCTGACCATCCCCGAGCAGAGCCATGCCGTCACCTCGGACGTCCGGCGCATCCGCGCGCATCCCCTCGTGCCGAGCCGCATCCCGATCTTCGGTTTCGTCTACGACGTCACCACGGGGCGACTGAACGAGATCGCCGCAGCCAGCCAAGCCGGCCGGCCCACGCCGCCGCTCCATCTCGGGTAGGGAGAACTCTATGAGACGTGCCTTGTGGCCGATCCGCTCCCGCTCCCGCCGGATGCTGAAACGCAGGCTGCGGAGGGCGAGGGCGTTCCACCCGGCCCTGCTTCGCGAGCGAACCAAGCTCCCGGCCGAGGTGTCGGCTGACGAAACAGCTTCGGATTAGATGCGTCCCGCTCAGAGCCTTTTTTTGATCGGATGTCTCGGCGGATGCTCATGCCAAAGTCGATCGTCTGCCAAAGTCGATCATCCAAACCGACCACCTCATCCTGAGGTGGGTGCCTCAGGATGAGCTAACGCCTTGGACAACAACTCAAACAAGCTCTCAGCCGGGCGGGCCCGCCGCGGGGATCGCCGCGATGCCAGCCGAGGCGGCCCAGGCCGTGAGGTCGGATTTCCGGATCGCCGCCGCCATCAGGTCGGGGAACAGGTCTGGCGTGCAGGCGAAGGCGGGCACGCCCAACGCAGCGAGCCGGCCCGCCAGCGCCCGGTCGTAAGACGGCGCGCCCTCGTCCGACAGGGCCAGCAATGCCACCACCTGCACGCCCGAGGCCACCATCCGCTGTACGCGCGCCAGGAGCCCGGCCTCGACGCCGCCCTCGTAGAGGTCCGAGATCAGGACCAGGATCGTGTCCTCGGGGCGGGTGATGCGGGATTCGCAATAGCCCATCGCCCGGTTGATGTCGGTGCCGCCGCCGAGCTGGACCGAGAACAGCACCTCCACCGGGTCTTCCAACTCGTCGGAGAGGTCCACCACCTCGGTGTCGAACACCACGAGCCGGGTGGTCACCGCTGGGAGCGAGGCCATCACCGCGCCGAAGATGCTCGAATAGACGACCGAACTCGCCATCGAGCCGGATTGGTCGATGCACAGGATCACGTCCTTGAGGCTGGCGCGCTGGCGCCGGCCATGGCCGAACCGGGTCTCGGGGATGATGGTGCGATACTCGGCTTGGTAATGGCGCAGGTTGGCCCGGATGGTCCGGTTCCAGTCGATCTCCGCATGGCGCGGGCGCCGGTTCACGCTGGCGCGATCGATGGCCCCGGTCACCGCCTGACGCAGGGGCTCTTCGAGCATGCGCATCAGGGCCTCCACCACCTTGCGCACCACGAGGCGGGCAGTGTCCTTGGTCTTGCCGCCGAGCAGCCCGCGCATTGAGATGAGGGTCGAGACGAGGGCGACGTCGGGGACCACCGCCTCCAGCATCTCGGGCTCGGTGAGCATGCGCTTGAGGTCGAGGCGCTCGAAGGCGTCGCGCTGCATCACCTGCACCACCGAGGCCGGGAAATAGTCGCGGATGTCGCCGAGCCAGCGCGGCACGGAGGGGGAGGAGGCACCGAGGCTGCCCTTCCGGTCGGAATCGTAAAGGGCGCCGAGCGCCCGGTCGATGCCGACATCGCGGCCCGACAGGCCGCAGCCGGTGCCGTCCGCCGCGCCCCCGCCGAGGACGAGGCGCCAGCGGCGCAGGCGCTCGGTGTCGCTCATGGCGTGTCCTCCGTCGTCTCGTCCCCACTCGGCGCCAGGAGAAGGCGCAGGATCGGCAGCACCCTGGCGGCGCGTTCGGCATCGAGGATGCGGCCCGATCCTTCTTCGTCGGAAACACCCGTCCCATGGCGGTTCAAAGCCTCGCCGATGGCGCGTCGCTCGCCCTGCGAGATCGTCGCGAAGGTGCGTCGCAGGAGGGGCAGCAATTCGGAAAAGAGCGTCCCGTCGAGGCCAGCGAGCCATTCGTCGAGGACCGCGAGGAGGGTGCCGCCGTGAATCAGGACCGTGCCGCTCTCCTCTAGGAACCCCTCGATCCAGGCGGCGGCCGCCACCGTGCCGGAGGCGCGGGACAAAGCGAGGCGAAGCCGGTCGCCGGCCTGCTCCGCATCGAGGGCCCGGTCATCGAACAGCAGTCGCACGGCGCCTCCGACGACGCGGCCATGCACATGGCTCTGATCGGCCAGGCCATGAAGCGCCTCCTGCCAGACCGCCTTCAGGTCGGGCTCCTCCAACAGCGAGATCGCGGCATGGACGCCGACGATCCGCGCCTTGGCGGCGCTCGCTGCATCGTCGTCGAGGCTCTGGCAGGCCGCCGTCAGTCCTGCGGCGGCGCGGGGCACGAGCCCGCGCACCACGCCCAGCACCGGCTCCGTGTCCGAAGAGCGTACCGAGCCGTAGCGCGCCAGTTCGGCCAGGGGCGGCAGCGCCTCCATGAGGTCGAACACGTCCGCCGAGACTGCGGCGCGGTCGTTGAGGGCACGGATCACGTCGTCCGCGGCTCCGGCGAGATCGGCGTCGAGGAGCGTGCCGATGAGGCCCGACAGCTCCGCGACGCGGGTCGCCTCGCGGGCCCGCCTGCGCACCCGGCTGCCGGCGGCCTCGGCCACCGTGCCGCCATCGGCGGAGGCGGCGACCAGATCCACCACCCATTCGGGCTGCCAGGACAGGAACCACGCCTCCTTGAAGGTGCCGCGCCCGCGCGCCTGCTGACGCCGGCCCCAGGGGATGCCGATGAGATGGAGCCGGTTGAGGAAATGACTGCGGGCGAGGTCGTTCTCCTTGCGCAGGTCGAGGACGAGTTCGCCCGCGACCGCCTCCGGCTTTAGGCGCAGGCTTTTGCAGGTCGCGGCGAAATCTGCCTCCACCGGCGTGCCGGGACTGTCCGGCGGGGTCGCGCCCAGGCGCTCGCCGATGACGAGCTTGCGCCGGATCAGGGCCATCGGCGCCGGATCGGCGAAGCACAGGGTCGCCTGCGCTGCCTCGTGCAGGTCGTCGAGGGAGGGGCGTGCCCGGCCCCGGAACCCGGCCAGCGCCTCGGCGAGGCGGACTGCCTCGATCACGGAGGCCGGAGAGGCATCGAGGTCCTCCGCACGGAGCAGGGCCGCCGCACGCGCGAGCCACCGCGCTGCGACACGGCCCTCGTGGTTCCACAACGTGTCGTACCATTCTGGCGAGAGTACCCCAGCCCGGTAGCCGCTGGCTGTGGCGAGGCGCTCGTATGACCAGGGCGCCCAGGCCGCGGCGACCTTGGTCCGAGGCAGTCCCTTCAGGGTCGCCGCGTCGAGGCCGACCTGTCCCTTGGCATCGTGGCGCGCCAGCGCCGGGGCGTGCCAGGCGCCACAGATCACGGCGATGCGGGTAAAATCCTCTCGTGCCGCCTTGCGGAGGCAGGTGCGCATATGCGCTTCGCGCACCTCCTCGCGAAACGCGTCCCCGTCGACGTCCTGGCCGGAAGCAGTCTCGGCGCCCTCGCGCAGGGCCGTCATGGCCTCTTGGATCGCCGCGAACACGTCGCCATCCTCGCCCGTGCGGCTCTCGACGAAGGCATCCCACCAGCGCTCGCCATCGGGGAAACCCGCGACCTCGGCCAGTTCGCCGAGGGGATCGCGCCGAACGGCGACGGAGGGCGCCTCGCTCGCCTTGGCGGGCTCAGGCGTATCGAGCTCGGCCGGGGCCGTCTCGCTTTCGGGCGCCTCCCCCCTCGTTTCGAACCCGTCGGCGAGCTGGATCGCGTGCGGCAGGTCGATGAAGCGCAGGGTCGCCCCATGGTCGAGTCCATGCCGCATGGCCACCCATTCGGGCGAGAAGGCCGCGAAGGGGAAGAAGGCGCAGGTCTGCGGCCGGTCCGCCCGGTAGACGAGCAGCGCCACCGGCGGTGTCATCGCCGGATCGGCGACGAGCGGGATCAGGGCGTCTGCATCCGGCGGCCCTTCGATGAGCAGGCAATCGGGCCGGAACGCATCGAGGGCCGCGCGCAGCGAGCGGGCCGAGCCCGGCCCGTGGTGGCGGATGCCGAAGATCCGAACCTCAGGCATCGCGGCCGGGGGTGGCGGGGCGAAGGCTCATGGCACGCTCGTTACTCTTGGGTGGGGTGTCGCGGTGGATGGCGCGCGGGGCTTTCCCTCCCCCCTATGCGGGGGAGGGTGGCCCTCGCGTGAGCGAGGGTCGGGAGAGGGGAGCGCCATCTCCGGAAAGGTCGCCCCCTCTCCCGCCTGCTCCGCAGAGGGGGGAGGGTGAGAACGCCCTCACGCGCTCTCGCGGGCGGCGCGGTAGAAGTCCTTCCACTCCGACCGTTCCTTCACGACGGTCTCGAGATATTCGCGCCAGACGATGGCGTCCTGCACCGGATCCTTGATCACCGCGCCACTGATGCCGGAGACGAGGTCGTGGGCCGAGAGGTGGCCGTTGCCGAAATGCGCGGCCAGCGCCAGCCCGCTGCCGACGACGCTGATCGCCTCGGCCGTGGAGAGCGTGCCGGACGGCTGCTTGACCTTGCTCTTGCCGTCCGCGGTCACGCCCTCGCGCAGCTCGCGGAAGATGGTGACGACTCGGCGAATCTGGTCGGCGCCGGGCGGTTCGGCGGGGATTTCGAAGGCGCGCCCGAGGGCGGCCACGCGGGTCTCGACGATGGCGATCTCGGCCTCGATCGTGGCCGGCGAGGGCAGCACCACGGTGTTGAAGCGCCGCTTCAACGCGCTCGACAATTCGTTGACGCCGCGATCCCGGTTGTTGGCGGTGGCGATGAGGTTGAAGCCCCGCGCGGCGGCGATCTCCTCGTTGAGTTCCGGGATCGGCAGGGTCTTCTCGGAGAGGATCGTGATGAAACTGTCCTGCGTCTCGGAGGGGATGCGGGTCAATTCCTCCACGCGGGCGATTTTGCCCTCCTCCATGGCGCGCACGATCGGGCTCGCCACCACCGCCTCGCGGCTCGGCCCCTTGGCGAGGAGCAGTGCGTAGTTCCAGCCGTAGCGGATCGATTCCTCGCTGGTGCCGGCGGTGCCCTGCACGATGAGGCGCGAGGTGCCGCAGATCGCCGCCGCCAGATGCTCGCTGACCCAGCTCTTGGCGGTGCCCGGCGTACCGAGAAGAAGGAGCGCCCGGTCGGTGGCCAGCGTCGCCACCGCCACTTCCATCAGGCGCCGGTCGCCGATGTATTTCGGCGTGACCTCGAAACCGGAGCCGAGCCGCCCGCCCATGAGGTAGGTGACGACCGCCTGCGGCGAGAGCAGCCAGTTCGGCGGGCGCGGCCTGTCATCGGCGCCGCGCAGCGACTCCAACTCCTCGGCGAAGGCATCCTCGGCGGCCTGGCGCAGCTGCGTCGTCTTGGTTCCGTTGATCTGGCTCATGCCTCAGGCGAACTCCCGTCTGATGGTGGCGCGCAAAGCGAGGGTTTCGGCGAAGTCCTCGATCTGCCGGCGCAGGTTGTCCTCGGCCTCGCCCGGTAGCCGGGCGAGGATAGCGGCAGCCGATGCCGCGTGGTCCTCGTCGGGCCAGGCCCGTTCGGCGAGGCGGGTGAGCAGGTAAGCGGAGGCGAGGTCCTGGCGGTCGGATTGCGAGGTCCGCGTCACCGAGGCGAGCCAATCGAGGAGGGCCGCCGTGAAGGCCTCCGACAGGGATGAGGGCGCCTGTCGCAGCAGGGTCAGAATCGTATCGATCTCCCCCTTGCCGAGGAGCTGCGCCACCGTCGCCTCCCATTCCGCATCGGGGAGCGACCGCACGGCGCGGGCCCAGGTCTCACGGAGCGCATCGCCCGGCTCGATGCCGGAGAGGCGCCCGGCCGACGCCTCGGCCAGCACCGACACCATCGTCCGTACCCAGTCGAGGTCGCGCTCGCGGCGCGCGGCGGTGAGAAAACCATCGACGATCTGGATCGCCCATTCGCTGCGCAGGGCCAGTTCGATCCAGAGCCTCGGCGGATGATCGGCGAAGGCGTGGAGGGGAGCGGCGGCGATGACGCTCTCGAGCAGACCGGCCCTCGCGCCGCCGCGCCTCCGCTCGTAGGCGTTCAGCTCGATCCCGTCCCGCGCGAGCGTCGGCGATTCCTCCGGCAGCGTCACCACCAGAGTGTGTTTCGTCCCGCCGAGGAGCTTTCGGCTGCTTTCGACCACGAGCGCGGTTCGCGCCCTCGCCGCCATGCGGGAGGCGAAGAGCGAGTGGGTGAGGCGCGGTAGCAGGACTCTCGCTGCCGCGCGCACGCCGCCCGCGCGATCGTCCAGGCAGGTTTCGAGGAAGGGCGCATCCGCCTCCGACAGGCCGATCTCCAGGATGTAGACGAGGCGCTCGCGCATCTCCGCCTTCTCGGCGCGGAACCCAGCCTCCAATTCGGCGCGGGCTCCCGCCGGATCGCGCAGGCGGAAGTCGGCGAAGGCGGCGTGGCGCTCGGCCGGGCTCGCTTCAGCGCCGTCCGGGGCCGAAGTCGCCGCCTCCGCGCCTCGGCCGGAACAGGCCGCTTCCAGCCAGGCGAGCTCCTCGCCCGCGACCGCGTCGATGGTCTCGTCCCACTCGCGCCGGTAGGGCGCGAGGGCGGGGAGCAGCCAGGGCGGAGCGCGCATGCCCCGCTCCGCCGCGATCTCGCACCACTCCTTCACGCGGCCCCGCGCCTCCGTGCCCGCGGCGAGGAGCAGCCCGAGCCGCGCCGCCGCTTCGGGTGGGCAGGGACGGCCCTTCGCCTCGTGAGGGGGCGTCGGCGTGAAGGCTTCTGGCGGAAAGCCGCTGCCGGCGAGATGGTGGATGCCCGCGACCGCGACCCGCGCCAGCAGGGTCATGCCCGGCTCTGCGCGCGGCAGCGCACCGGCGACCGTCTCGAGATCGACAGGGGAGGGGGAGCGGTCGGCCCCCAGCAGAGCGGAGACGAGGGCCGACTCCCAATCGTCGGGGGCGGAGACGTCGAGGCCCATCAGGCCGCCCTCACCAGGATCGGCCGGGGATCCTGGGCCGGAACCGCGTAGAGATGCCCGCCGGCCACCATGGCGAGGGGCGTGAGCGCGAACCCGTCATAGAGACCGAAAAGATCGACATGCCCCCCCGCCGCCACCGCCATCAGAGGGGGGACATGTGCGGAATCGGCAAGGGTCAAACAGCCGGTGGCGTCACCCGCGCCCATGGCGCCATCCGCGAGATGTCCGAGGCGTAGGCCGGACAGCCGAAGCGGCCAACGGTCGATCCACGGCGCCCGCGCCAGGGCCCCGGCGAAACCGTCGAGGGCTTCGGCGACGCTCGTCGCGCCGGGCAGGGCGCCGGCCGGTGCCGGACTGGCGCGCCCCTCGCGAAACGCGGCCCTGAGCGGCGGATCGCCGGGATGGAAGGCGAGCGCGCCCGAGAAATCCTGTCCTGCCGCCGGGACCGGCGGCAGCGGCGAGCCGGAGGTGCCGTAATCGACGACCTGGGCCATGGCGCCACTCGTCCGTCCGGCGAGCCAGACGGTGCGGGCGGTGAGCTTGTCCTCGTCCTCCACCGCATGCGCGAGGACGGCCCACTCGTCGACGAGACCCGGACGTGCCGCCATCTCCTCGGTGGTCACGGGATAGCCGATGGCCGCGCGGACGCCCGCTGCCTGTTCGGGCGTGAGCCGTTCCAGACGCCGGGCGGCCCGGGCCAGCAGGGACAGGCGGCCGAGGGCGAGGGCAAGGGCCGCCTCCGGACGCGCGGCAGAGCCGGGCGCGGCCGCGATGAGGCCCGGCATGGCCCGGACCCTACGGGCGAGGCCCGGGGCCTGTCCATCGACGAGGCGTCCCGCCATGCGGTCCCAGAAGGCATAGGTCTCGCGCCGCACCGTCGCGAGACCGCGCCGCATCAGGTCGCCGAGCCAGAGATCGAGTTCATCGAGCGCCGCCGAGACCTTGTCCTCGCGGGCCTGACGGCGCTTGGCCTGCCCCTTTTCGTCGACGGGGGCAGAGGCTTGCTGGGACCGCGTTTCGGCGGAGACGGCGCGGCTCTCGCGCCCCCGGATCCAGGCGGCGACCCAATCCGGCGGTTCTGCCTCGGAGATCGGCGCGGCGGCATCTACCAGCATCAGGCCGATTGCGTGCTTGCAGGGAAATTTCCGGCTCGGGCAGGTGCATTTCGAGGCTGGACCGGAGAGATCGGCCACCGTGCGATAAGGGTTCGCTCCGCTTCCCTTGATCTCGCCCCAGACGACGGCGCCTGCCCGCCCGAGCCCGCTCCACTTGGCCGCCTTCGCCTGATCCTGCCCGGCCTTGCGGCTCGACGCATCGGGAGCGAGGTCGAGGATTTGCGCGGAAGTGAGGCTCATATGGCGATGGGACGGCGATTCCGAAGCTGGATGATTCGAGGGAGCCTAGCCGCCCCGAGCCGCAACGCAAGCATAAATCTGTATTTCAAGTTTATAATAAGAATAAAAAAAATATTCCCCTGTAAGAAAGAGGCAGCAGAAATGCTGATATATGAGGAAAGCGGCACAGAGGTGTATTTGTCCTCCCTGATGGCAGTGCTCTGGTGTCCGTTCGTCAACGATCAGTAAGCCCGCCGCCGTCACTCGACCTCGAAAGGTGCTCTCGATATCTCAGCTACAGTTTCGTTCGATGGTCGTTTGCGAAGTAAAAGCGATGGTTCGGTATTCCCAAAAAAATCTCCCGGCGGGCCATTCTGGTCTGAGCGCAGCCCGTCCATGACCGGAAGCTCTGTGGGCAGTTTCAACGCTGCGACTTTCTGATCGACGCAGGCGCTGACTTCTGCCGGGAGGTATTTCCGCACTCAGGGGCCTATCTCCGTCGGGCTCGTTCCCTCGGGCGGTAAACCCCGTTCACCGCGACATATGAACCTATCTTCGATCCCGGCGTTCACATTTCTTGTGTTATCGAAGGAGTGGCGATGCTCATTGAAGACTATCGCGAGCCAGCCCGGCCCCGGCCGCGCACCAGGGATCTCAACAGCGCGCTGACCGAGACCACCCGGCGGCGTCTCGGCGAGGAGCTGCAGGCCCTCTACGAGCCCGTGATCGACGAGCCTCTCGACCCTCGCCTTGCCGAGCTCATGAAACAGCTGGAGGCGGACAGGGACCGTTAGATCCTGTCTGGCTAAATCCGGTCCAGGGATCGGGGGTGATCCTGTCGGTGCCGCCCGGCGATCTCCCGACGGCGGATGTCCTTTCTCCCCATGCGGGCTCCGGCCCAACCCGCACCTTGCCGCGGCCCTCGGTTCAACGCTGTTCGGACCCTCAACGCGGGAGAGGCCCCGATTTCGTGGCGATCCGGGTTTGAACCGTCGGAGGCCCGGCGGAACGACATCGTCCAGGGTCGGAGCGGACGAGTGTTCCGCAGCCATGACCGATTCTGAATGGCATTCGATGTCGGCGGGGCACCATCCTGCGTCATTCGCCGGTGGAGCGAGGGCTCAAAGTGCCTCGCCGGCCATGTAGTCGATACGAAGACGTCCTGATCGGTGATGGCGGCATTAATATCCTGGCGGGCTTGGCCGGCAACGACTTCCTCCGGGGAGTAGGAGCATCCGATACACTGGTCGGCGGCGACGGCAATGATAAGCTGGCAGTTACCAATGCACCAGCGCCGGTCGACGGGGAAGATGGGCAGGACAGGCTCCTGCTTCTTGGACCCGATACTTTCACGTTCACCGACGCAAGCTTCAAGAGTATCGAGACGATCTATGTGCGCGGAGCACTGACCCTCGATCTGTCGGGCGTGACCGCAGGCACCACGGTCAACCTGCAGAACGCCAAGGATACCTTCGCCACGGTGTCGGGGACAAAGGGGAACGATATCATCAGGGCCGGCGAGGGTGACACGGTGATCGATGGCGGCACCGGTAACGACAAGCTGTATGCTGGTGGGGGAGCTGATACCTTCACTTTCAAAATGAATTTCGGGATGGATAACGTCTATGGTTTTGCGAAGGGCTTCGATCATTTCGACGTGTCAGCCCTTGTGAGCAGCTTCGAAGATATCAACCTTACTATGTTGAACGGGGGGGTGCGGACACTCTTGTCACGTTCGATGATGTTGGTCTTGGCAGCAGTATCATCCTGAGAGATGTTGCTAAAGGATCCTTGATTGGGGCGGACTTTGGACTCATTATCTAGTACTATGTCGGTGATTTATTTTTAGAGGGTAGTCTGAATCGTCATGCGAAATGGGGATTCAGGACGGGGCGGAACGAAGCTAACGGAAGAGATGTCCAGCGACGGCCTGCCGCACGCTGGAGGCGAATAGCGACGATGAAGACCTCGGACGACGCGGCGTTATTTTCCGCCCAGTCCGACGAACCTCGGCGAAGTGCAGATGCTGCCGGCAAGCACAGGCGATGTTCATCATCACTGCATGCCCTTCCACGAGCGCTTGGCCCAGCAAGGCTCACCGAAGAATGTCGCGCAGGCGGCCGTGATGCGAAGGCGACTGGTTACGCTCAGCGCGATCCCTCGGAATGCACGTCATGATGGCCAATCACGGCTCGACCATCGACGTCGTCGCTCCGCCCCGTCCCTGCGAGTCGTCTGAACCATCGGGAGAATACGATGGCAGCAGACGCGCCTCGTCGTCATCACAGTGTCGCCCAGCCTTGCGATCCAGCGCGATAGTGAGCCGGTATTTTGCCGGCCATGTTCGCCGCGAACGCATTATGCAGCATCTTCTCATTGAGGAATCGTCCCTCCCGGGGCTGATCTTCGCCCTCGCCTTCGACACGGATGGACGGGGACGCCAGGTTGCGCTGGGGGACGAGCTTCCTTCCCTCGGTGACCCGGAACACGGCTTCGTTTGGCTTCACGTCGATCTCGTCGATGCGCGGACCGAGGCGCTGATCCTTGAGGGACGCCTTGGCCCGCCCCGTCTCGCCGCCGCAACCTTCGCCCGCGACGAGCATCAGCGTGTCGTCGTCGATGGCCCTCATGCCGGATTCGTCATTGCCGACCGGGAACGCGCTTTCGACGGCTCGTCGAGCGAAGAGCCGAACGGCCGCCTCCATTGCGTTCTCGGTCCAGGCTATCTGGTCAGTGGCCGTCGCCATGCCACGGCCTGCGCGGTCGCCGCCCGCGACGCGGTCCTGTCCGGCACCCTCGTTCCCGGCCCGGCAAAGCTGCTGGAGCGCTTCGTCGGCAGCACCATCGCATCACTCAATGCCACGTCCGATCGCCTGTCCTCCTCCCTCGATGCCATCGAGGACGACATGCTCGACGAGGCAAAGGCCGACGATGCCAGGCCGTTGGGACCGATCCGCCGCCAATCCGTGCGCTCCCACCGTCAACTCGCCGGCTTACGCGCGGTGTTCCACCGGCTCGAGGATGAGGCCGCCATGGAGGGCGACCAATTGCCGGAAGCCGTCGGCGCCATGGCGGCCCGCGTGGTCCAGCGCCTCGATTCGCTCCACCGGGACATGCATGTCCTGTCCGAGCGCAGCCGGCTTCTCCAGGATGAGATCGCCGCCCGTACGACCGCGCTGACCAACCGCCAGCTCTTCACCCTCTCCATCCTCACGGCCCTGTTTCTGCCGCCCACCCTGGTCACGGGCGTCTTCGGCATGAACACCAAGGGCCTGTTCTTTTCCGAATCCGACAGCGGCTCCTTGATCGCCCTGATCATCGGCGCACTCGCGGCGCTGGCCGTCTATGTCGTCATCCGCCGGCTCAATCTCGCCGGCCGGCCTGGTTGATCCCGAACGCGAACGCGCCCACACACCCCCGATTCATCCGACCACCGGAGCCTTCCCCCGCATGGACTTCTTTCGCCGCTTCACCGTGCTCATGTGCGCGCCTAACTTCGACCCGGACGACCTCGAGGGCGTGCGCGTCCAGCAGATCATCGGCTCTGTGGAGAAGCTCGGCTTCGAAGTGGTCCGCGCCCGCCGCGTGGAGGACGCGGCCATCGCGGTCCAGACCGATGCCGCCATCGGCTGCATGGTGGTGGATTGGGGCAAGCGCGGCCTCGACGGCAAGGCGGCGGCCCTCATCAACCTGATGCGGAAGCGTGGGCTCGAAATGCCCATCGTCATCATGGTCCGCCGCAAGCGCCTGGAGGACATCCCCGTCGAAGTGCTCGACTTCATCGACGGCTACATCTTCCTGGCCGAAGAGACCCCGGACTACATCGCCCGCGGCCTGGTGAGCCGCGTGAAGCAATATGCCGAGACCCTGAAGACGCCGTTCTTCGGCGCGCTGGTCGATTACGCAGAGCAGGGCAACCAGCTCTGGACCTGCCCGGGCCATAACGGCGGCATCTTCTACAACCGCTCGCCGATCGGGCGTATCTTCGTGGAGCATCTCGGCGAGGCCGTGTTCCGCGACGACCTCGACAATTCCGTGCTCGATCTCGGCGACCTTCTGGTCCACGAAGGCCCGGCCTTGAAGGCGCAGAAAGAAGCCGCCGTCATCTTCGGCGCCGAAAAAACCTATTTCGTCCTCAACGGCACCTCGGCCTCCAACAAGATCGTGCTCTCGGCCCTGGTGGCGGAGGGCGACCTCGTCCTGTTCGACCGCAACAACCACAAGGCGGCCCATCACGGCGCCCTGTTCCTCGGCGGCGCGGTTCCGGTCTTCCTGGAGACCGACCGCAACTGCTTCGGCCTGATCGGCCCGATGTATCACGAGGCCCTCGACGAGGCGGCCATCCGTGAGAAGATCCGCACCAACCCCCTCATCACTGACAAGGAAGCCTGGAAGCGCGAGCGCCCGTTCCGCGTGGCGGTGGTGGAGCAGTGCACCTATGACGGCACCATCTACAACGCGCAGATGATCCTCGAGAAGATCGGGCATCTCTGTGACTACATCCTCTTCGACGAGGCCTGGGCGGGCTTCATGAAGTTCCACCCGCTCTTCGCCGGTCGCTTCGCCATGGGACTGAAGGGCCTCGACGAGACCTCGCCGGGCATCATCGCCACGCAATCGACCCACAAGCAGCTGGCGAGCTTCTCCCAGGCCTCGCAGATCCACACCAAGGACAGCCATATCCGCGGCCAGACCCGGCGCATCGAGCACCGGCGCTTCAACGAGACCTTCCTCGTCCACGCCTCGACCTCGCCGTTCTACCCGCTCTTCGCCTCGCTCGATGTCGGCGCGCAGATGATGAAGGGCCGCTCGGGCGTCGTCCTGTGGGACGACACGATCCGGCTCGGCATCGAATGGCGCAAGAAGGTCCGTGCCATCCGCCGCGAATTCGAGGAGAAGGAGGGTGATCCTCTGCGCCGCTGGTTCTTCGACCCCTTCGTGCCGGACACGGTGAAGGGCCCGGAGGGCAAGGTGCCGTGGGAGAGCGTCTCGACGGACGAGCTCGCCAGCGACGCGAAATACTGGGAGCTGACCCCCGGTGCCGCCTGGCATGGCTTCAACCATGTGGCGCCGAACTACGCCATGACCGACCCGAACAAGCTCACCGTGCTCACCCCCGGCTTCGACCGGCGCACGGGGGAATATGCCGAGCACGGCGTGCCCGCGCCCATCGTGGCCCAGTACCTGCGCGAAAACCGCATCGTGCCGGAGAAGAACGACCTCAACTCGCTCCTATTCCTGCTGACGCCGGGCGTCGAATCCTCCAAGGCCGGCACGCTCATCTCCGGCCTCGTGGCCTTCAAGCGCCTGCATGACGAGAATGTGCCGCTCGAGGATGCCATGCCGGAATTCGTCCGGCGCCGGCCGAACCGCTACAAGGGCGTACGGCTGCGCGACCTCTGCGCGGATTTCCACGCCTTCCACCGCGAGCACGGCACCAGCACCCTTCAACGCAAGCAGTTCGAACCCGGCCACCTGCCCGAGATGGTCATGACTCCGAAGGAGGCGGTGCAGCAGCTCACTCGCAACAACGTCGATTACGTGCCGATCGCGGAAGCCGAGGGCCGTGTGGCGACGACCTTGCTTCTGGTCTACCCGCCGGGCATCGGCACGGTGCTGCCGGGCGAACGACTGGACGAACGGGCGAAACCCATGCTGGACTACTTCAAGATGTTCGAGCGCTCCGCGAACCTGTTCCCGGGCTTCGAGGCCGAGATTCAGGGCGTGTTCCGCAACGTCGATCCCGACGGGACGATCCGGTTCTACACCTATGTCATGCGCGAGAATCGCCCGTGAGTCCGGAAGGGCCGCCCGCCGCCTCCGATACCGGGATCATCATCCGGCCCTCCTCGGATGCGGACGTGCCGGCCATGGTGGCAATCTACGCCCACCATATCCGGCGGGGCGTAGGTGATGTGGGGGATTTCGAAGCGGATCCGCTCCATCCCGACGACCTCAAGCGCCGCCGCAAGGCCATGCGCAAGAGGCGTCTGCCGCATCTTGTGGCCGACCGCGATGGGGTGGTGGCGGGCTACGCTTACGCTGTCCCGTTCCGGAAGCGCCCGGCCTATCGCTACACGCTCAAGCACTCGATCTACGTTCATCACGAGCACCTGAACGCCGGCATCGGGCGACGCCTGCTGCCGGCTTTGATCGAGGCCTGCGCCGCCGGCGGCTACCGCCAGATGATCGGCTATATCGACGCGCAGAACGAAGCGTCCCTGCGGCTCCACGAGACCTGCGGCTTCGTCCGTGTCGGCCTGTTGCCGGCGGTGGGCTACAAGTACGGCCGCTGGAGCGACAGCGTCATGGTCCAGCGGGCACTCGGCACCGGCGCCACCGACCAGCCCGGCACCTGGACACGATCGGTTGAGGCGCTGGTGGCCGGGCACGAATGGATGGGGAAGTAGCACTTCCCCATCGGGCCGGTACGGAGCGCGTCAACTCCCGCGACATCGCTCTCCATCAGGCATTTTCGAGCCCGGCATCGACCCTCGCCGCCACGTCCTGCGAGACGTCCAGGGCCTCGGCCAATCGCTTCAGGAACTCCCGCTCCTGCAGCGTATCGGCATCGATGGCCAGACGCGCTGCCGCATAGAGGCGGGCACCCTTCTCCGGCGAATCCACGCGTTCGGCGAGTTCGTCGATCTCGGCCGGGTCGGCCAGCTCCTTTTCGAGCCAGGCGCGGCCATCCTTGTCGATACCGGCCGCCTCAACCGCCTCGTCGAGGCGCTGGCGCTCCTGCGTGTCTACGATGCCGTCGGCCAAGGTCGCCGCCACCATGGCGCGCAGCATGATGCGGGCCTCGTCCTCGCCGACTTGGCTGAGATCGGGGGTTTCGGGCTCATGGGAAGGACGGAGTGCTCGAAGAGCTAGGCCCGCGACGAGGGCGAGCCCACCGAGGGCGGCCGTGGCGGCGATCCCGCCCTTGCGTGAGCGCACGAGCGCGTCGACGATCTGTCTTGCATCGGCCATGGTGGTCATCCTGAAGGCAGGTTGAGGATCAGACCGGAAACGGACGAGACCCATCCCGGGTTCAAGGCGGAGCGTGCGGTGAAATCAGCCTGCCCCGCTTGTGCCGCACGGAACGGACACGATCTGTGGCGGGTCCGTGCAGCGCCAACGGAGCCGCAAGGCAGCCCCAAGGACGATCTTCCATGACCATCACCTCCATCGAATCCCGACTTTCGGTCTCCGGCCAGCCGAACGAAGCCGAGATCGCCGACTTGGCGGGAAAAGGGTTCGCTCTGCTGATCAACAACAGGCCCGAGGGGGAAGAACCCGGCCAATTGGGCACGGAGGCCGAAGCCGCAGCTGCTAGGGCGGCGGGGCTGGCCTATCTCCATCTTCCGGTTACCGGCCCAGACATCACACTCGACGACATCGCGCAGTTCCGCGACGCCGTGGAAGGGGCGCCCGGCCCAGTCCTCGCGCATTGTCGTAGTGGTACCCGCTCGCTCACCCTCTGGGCTTTGAGCGAGGTGTTGGCGGGACGCTTGAGGCGCGATGACGTCGCGGCCTATGGCCGGGAACGGGGCTTCGACCTCAGCGGCGCAATTCGCTGGCTCGACGCACATGGCGAGGGGATCGTCGAGGATTGAAGCCGCAGGTGGCGGTCCGCAACATTGGATCAAGCCCGTGCTGTTCGCGGCGATCGCTATGGGAGATCGGGTCCAGACGCTTCCCGATCCGAGGCCTGCACCGTCTGGCGGTCGACCTCGTCCCTGATACGGCGGCCCGCCATCAGGATCTCGAGAAGGAAGGCGACGATGGCCGCCACCGTGCAGACCAGGGCGACGCCGAAGCATCCGAACAAGACGGAGGCCGTGGCGGCATCGCGCAAGGCCCCGACGAAAAGCGTGAGCACCGCGAAGCCGGTCATGATGCTGCCGAAACAGGCCAGCACCACAGCCACATCGAGCATGAAGGAGCGCTGACGCAGATAGGTCAGTTGGCGCGACAGGTGCGCCGCCTCGGCCGCATCCGCCTTCTGCAAGCTGGCGGCGGCATCATCGACACGGTCGGCCACCCGCCCAAGGCGCGTTGAGAAGACATTGAGCAGCGTCGCCAGCGCCGTCAGCAGGAAAGCGGGAGCGAGCGCGACCTGAATGACGTGGGCGATGTCGTCGGGAGCGAGGAGAGAACCGGAAGCCACCATGACGTGGCGTTACGCCATGCCGAGCAGCCCCGGAAGATCCCTCCTCGCTGCGACCGCCGTTCCTAGACCCAGACCCTCGAACGGGGTGGAGGCGGGGTCGTCAGGTATAGATCATCATCTCCGCCGATGGACCGATGGCAAAGACGGCGCGGATAAGTAAGGCAGGCGCCACTGGGCCCAGATGCGACGAAGCCCCGCAACGAGTGATGCGGGGCTTCTCTTGTCGGATGAGGCTGAAATGTCTTCGCTCTTGGTGCAGGTCTTCCGTGCAGTTGCTATTGCGGGCAGCGGTGACGCTGACCGTCATTGCCCAGATAGGTGCCCGATCGCTGATCGTAGGAGCGGAAGCGCTGGATGCAGTAGGCGATGTCCTGATCGGACCCGCCGACATCCTGCTGAACCTCGACGGCGCCACCATAATAGGCTGGAGCATAGCCGCCGCCGTAATAGCCACCGTTATCGTAGTAACCGCTGCCATAGCCGTAACCGATTCCGGCTCCAGCCAAGCCTAGCCCCAAACCAAGACCGAGTCCGCCGTAGCCGTATCCCCGGCCGTAGCCATACCCGCGGTGATGACCGTAGCCGCCACGGTTGAAGCCGCCGCCGGAGTTCGGACCGGCGGCTATCCCGCCCTGTCCGCGTCCACCG
>NZ_JADIJP010000049.1:0-18411 GCF_017355285.1 Methylobacterium sp. SD274
CAGTCCTACTGGTAGCCCTTCGGGAAGGGGTTCGGCTCGATGAGCGCGGGGCTCTCGTAGACGATCTCGAACTGGCCGCTCGGCAGAGCCTTTGCGACGCGGGTCTTCGACCAGAGATGGTGGTTCGGGTGGATCTTGACGTAGCCCTCGGGGGCTTCCTTGAACTCGATGTCGGCGGAGGCCGCGACCACCTTGTCGACGTCGAAGGAGCCGGCCTTCTCACAGGCCATCTTCCACAGGAACGGGCCGAGATAGGCGGCCTGGGTCACGTCGCCGATCACGGTCTTCTCGCCCCACATCTTGTGGAAGGCGGCGACGAACTTCTCGTTGTTGGCGTTCTTGAGCGACTGGAAGTACTTCATGCAGGAATAGGCGCCCGCGATGTTGTCGCCGCCGATGCCGTCGATCTCGTCTTCCGTCACGGAGATGGTCAGCAGGGTCTGCTTGTTGAGGTCGATACCGGCCGCCTTGAGCTGCTTGTAGAACGCCACGTTCGAGCCGCCGACGACGTCGGTGAAGATCACGTCGGGCTTGGTCAGCTTGATCTTGTTGATGACCGAGTTGAACTGGGTGTGGCCCAGCGGGAAATATTCCTCGCCGACGACCTTGGTCTTCAGCACGTTCTCGATGTGCTTGCGGGCGATCTTGTTCGAGGTGCGCGGCCAGATGTAGTCCGAGCCGATGAAGAAGAACGTCTTGGCGCCCTTCTCCTTGGTCACCCAGTTGAGCGATTCGAGGATCTGCTGCGTGGCTTCCTGGCCGGTATAGATGACGTTCTTGGACTGCTCCAGGCCCTCGTAGAAGGTCGGGTAATAGAGCAGGCCGTTATACTGTTCGAACACCGGCAGCGCGGCCTTGCGCGAGGCGGAGGTCCAGCAGCCCATCACGGCGGCGCAATGGTCGTTGACGAGGAGCTTCTTGGCCTTCTCGGCGAAGGTCGGCCAGTCGGAGGCGCCGTCCTCTTGGATCACCTTGATCTTGCGGCCCAGCACGCCGCCGGCCTCGTTGATCTGCGCGATGGCGAGCTTCTCCGCCTGGATCGATCCGGTCTCGGAGATCGCCATCGTGCCGGTGGCGGAATGGAGGATGCCGACGGTGACTTCGGTGTCGGTCACCGCGAGGCCGGTGGTGTTCACCGCCGAGGTCGGAGGAGCCGCAGCGAAGGCGCTGCGCGGCATCATGGCCATGGCCGGAATGCTCGCCAGACCCATGAGAAGTTTGCGACGGAGGGCCGAGTGCGGTCCGTGCTCGTTGTCGGCTGCCATCCTGCGTGAACCCCTTCCAGGAAATGTCCCGCCGGCTCCTGCATAAGGCGGGCCGTTGCGGATGGCGGAAGCTAGGCGTGATGGCGCGGCGCAGCATATACGCTGTTTTGCGTAGGAAGAGAGGTTGTGCGCCCCGCCTCTCGCCCCCTTCAGAGAATCGTCTTCCCTGTGCGGGGCATGCCTTCCCGATGGAGCAGGGCCTCGACGCGGCTCTCCTGGTGTACCAATGTCTCCCGGCCCCGCGGCACGGGGATTGCTGATCGACCGCCGTTTACCCGTGACCGCATGCGGGCCGGCTCCTCCCACACGTGACGCTGACCGGGCAGACTGAACGACCCCATGAGCGGCCGCCAGCAGATTCCCCCGATCCGGCGAGCCTATAACCGCTTCGTCGCGGACGAGACCCTCGAAGATTACGCCCTTCGCTTCACCGCCAAGAAGGCGCGGCGCTGGTCGAGCCTGCGGGTGGCGCAGACGGCGCTGGGGTCGCTCTCGTTCCTGGCGCTGGAGGCGATCGGCGGCACCCTGGTCCTGGCCACGGGCTTCACCAATACGGCGGCGGCGGTGCTGTTCGTGGGCGTGCTGATCTTCGCCACCGCCGTGCCGATCAGCCTCTACGCCGCCCGCTACGGCGTCGACATCGATCTCCTCACACGCGGGGCCGGCTTCGGCTATCTCGGCTCCACCATCACCTCGCTGATCTATGCGAGCTTCACCTTCCTGTTCTTCGCCATCGAGGCGTCGATCATGGCGCTGGCGCTGCAACTCTGCCTCGGCCTGCCGCTCTGGATCGGTTATATCGTCAGCGCGGTCGTGGTGATCCCCCTCGTTATCTACGGGATCAGCCTGATCAGCCGGTTCCAGATCTGGACCCAGCCGCTCTGGATCGGGCTCAATCTCCTGCCCCTCGGCTTCATCGCGTGGAAGAGCGGCCCCGCCTTCGGTGACCTCCTGTCCTATCCAGGGGCGTCGGAAGCCGTCGGCTCGATCTCCACATTCATGGGTTACCCGATCTCGGGCTTCGACCTCGCCCAGTTCGGCCTCGCCTCCGGCATCCTCCTCGCGCTGTTGGCGCAGATCGGCGAGCAGGTGGATTTCCTCCGCTTCGTCCCGCCGGCCGAGACGTCCGAATCGGGGAGCAATCCGCGCTGGTGGCTCGCCGTGCTCGGGGCCGGCGCGGGCTGGATCCTGCCCGGCATGTTCAAGATCATGCTCGGCGCCTTCCTGGCGGTGCTGGCCCTTGGGCAGGGCGTGCCCTACGATCAGGCGGCCGAGCCGACGCAGATGTATGTGGTCGCCTTCGGCTACGTGATGCCGTCGCGGGAGGGGGCGGTGCTCCTCACCGGCCTGTTCGTGGTGATCTCGCAGCTCAAGATCAACGTCACCAACGCCTATGCCGGCTCCATCGCCTGGTCGAACTTCTTCTCCCGCCTGACCCACAGCCATCCCGGCCGCGTGGTCTGGCTCGTCTTCAACGTCGCCATCGCGCTCCTGCTGATGGAGCTCGGCATCGACAAGACCCTCGCCAGCACGCTCTCGCTCTATGCGGTGGTGGTCTCGGCCTGGGTCGGCGCGCTCTCGGCGGATCTGGCCATCAACAAGCCCCTCGGCCTGTCGCCGCCGGGGATCGAGTTCAAGCGCGCGCATCTCTACGCCGTGAACCCGGTCGGCACCGGAGCGTCCGCGCTGGCGCTGGTGGTGGGCTCCCTCGCTTATGTGGGCCTGCTTGGGGGCGGGCTCCAGAATTTCGCGCCGCTGCTCGCCCTCGTCACAGCCTTCGCCGCCGCACCCGCCATCGCCTACGCCACCGGCGGCCGGTACTACCTCGCCAGGCCCGCCACCGCCGAATGGGGCGGGCGCGCGGAGATCCAGTGCACCGTCTGCGAGCATCCGTTCGAGGGCGAGGACATGGCCCATTGCCCGGCCTATGCCGGGCCGATCTGCTCGCTCTGCTGCTCCCTCGACGCCCGCTGCGGCGACCTGTGCAAGCCGCATGGCCGCCTGGAGGCGCAGGCCCAGGGCGTGCTGTCCCGGATCATGCCCGAGAAGACCGCCGCCTGGATCGGGGCGCCCCTCGGCCGCTACCTCGCCCTCATGCTGACCCTGGTCTCGGTGATCGGGCTCATTCTCGGCATCGTCCATGGTGGGATCTCGACGACGCAGCCGGAGCATCGCGAGACCTTGCGCGCTGCGCTGACCAGCGTGTTCTTCATCCTCGTGGTTATCCTCGGCATCGTCGCCTGGCTGTTCGTGCTCGCCCAGGAGAGCCGCCGCGTGGCGCAGGAGGAGACCACCCGCCAGACCGCCCTCTACGAGGCCGAGATCGAGGCCCACAAGATCACCGATGCCAAGCTGCAGCAGGCCAAGGAGACGGCCGAGGCCGCCAACCTCGCCAAGAGCCGCTACGTGGTGGGCATGAGCCACGAACTCCGCACGCCGCTCAACGCCGTCCTCGGCTACGCGCAGCTGCTGGAGGGGGACGACGACATCCCGGCTCCACGCCGCAACGGCATCCGCGTCATCCGGCGCAGCGCCCAGCACCTGTCGGGCCTGATCGACGGCCTCCTCGACATTTCGCGCATGGAGGCGGGGCGCCTCCAGATCCACCGCAACGAGTTCCGCCTCGCCGAATTCCTGGACCAGATCGTCGACATGGTCCGGCTCCAGGCCAACGCCGCCGGCCTCGAATTCCGGTTCTCGCGCCCGCCCGTGCTGCCGGCCGTGGTGGCGGCGGACGAGAAGCGCCTGCGCCAGATCCTGCTCAACCTCCTCTCCAACGCGATCAAGTTCACGGAAACCGGTTGGGTCTCCCTGGAGATGACGTATCGCAGCCAGGTCGCGGTGTTCTCGATCCGCGATAGCGGCCTCGGCATTCCCGAGGGCGACCTGCAGCGGATCTTCGGACCCTTCGAGCGCGGCTCGCTGCCCGCCGCCCGCAACACGCCGGGAACCGGGCTCGGGCTCACCATCGCGCATCTCCTCGCCCAGGTGATGGGCGGCGAGGTCAGCGTGGAGAGCGAAGTCGGCCGTGGCACCTGCTTCAGCCTCCGGCTCATGCTGGCCTCGGTGCACCGCCCGGCCGGTCCCAAGCCCGCCGAACCGTCCGAGCGCGCCGCCGGCAGCCGGCGGGAGAGGC
The DNA here is from genome assembly GCF_017355285.1 of Methylobacterium sp. SD274. Taxonomy (NCBI): domain Bacteria; kingdom Pseudomonadati; phylum Pseudomonadota; class Alphaproteobacteria; order Hyphomicrobiales; family Methylobacteriaceae; genus Methylobacterium; species Methylobacterium sp. SD274. Next base: position 4,402 of record NZ_JADIJP010000049.1, read on the forward strand.
CGGTCCATGTCGGGCCGCCGCGCGTGGTGCTGGTGGCCGACGACGATGCCGCGCATCGCGCCCTCATGCGCGAGGTGCTCGAACCGCTCGGCCTCGTCGTGCTGGAATCCCCCGACGGGCCGCATTGCCTGAACCTGGCGATGGAGCGGCGGCCCGACATCATCCTCCTCGACATCGCCATGCCGGGGATGAGCGGCTGGGCCGTGGCCAAGGCCCTGCGCGATGCCGGGCTCTCCTCCCGCATCGCCATCATGTCCGCCAACGTCCACGAGATCAGCCCGATCCGGGGTGACGACGCCCCGCATGACGAGATCATCCCGAAGCCCTTCGACCTGCGCGATTTCCTGGAGCGGATCGACCGGCTGCTGGCGCTGGGCCAGCCCGCCCCGCCCGCGCCCGCCATGGTGGAGGCTCCGCCCCGGAGCGGACAAGGCGGCGAATCCCTGCGCCAGGACCACATCGCCGAGCTGATCCGCCTCGGCCGGATCGGCCATGTCCGCGGTATCGAGGCCAAGCTGACGGAGCTCGAAGGCCAGTCGGCCATGCCCGCCGAGATCGCCGCGCAGATGCGCGGGCTCGTCGCCTCCTACGACCTCCGGCGCTACGTGCGCGTCCTCGAAGGGATGCGCGATGGCTGAGACGCAGCGCGACATCGTCCTCGTCGTCGACGATTCCCCCGAGACCCTGAGCTTCCTCACCGAGGCGATCGAGCGCTCCGGCGCCACCGTGCTGGTGGCGGTGGCCGGCGACCTCGCCTTGGCGCTGGTGGAGGAGATCACCCCCGACATCATCCTGCTCGATGCGATGATGCCCGGCATGGACGGGTTCGAGACCTGCCGCCGCCTGAAGGCACGCAGCGACCTCGCCCTCGTGCCGGTGATCTTCATGACCGGCCTGTCCGAGACCGAGCATATCGTGAAGGGCCTGGAGGCGGGCGGCAGCGACTACGTCACCAAGCCGATCGCCCCCGACGAGATCCTGGCCCGCATCCGCGTACATCTGGCGAGCGCGCGGGCCGCGCAGAGCGCGCGTGCCGCCCTCGACACGACCGGCCGCACGCTCTTCGCCGTGGATCGCCAGGGCACCGTCCTGTGGAGCACGCCGCAGGCCGCCCGCGTGCTGGCCAAGCTCGGCGACGGGGGCTCGTGCCTGCCCGAGGCCGGCCGTGCCTGGCTCGCCGAACAGCTGAAAGGCGGCAACGCGGCCTCCGTCACGCTGCCGGATACGGAGGGCGCAGCCCATAGCCTCAGCCTCATCGGCACCACCGGCGACGAGGTGCTGCTGCGCCTCTCCCGCGATGCTTCCGCCAGCGGCATCGAGCGCCTGCGCGCCAACCTGCCGATCACCGCCCGCGAGGCCGACGTGCTGTTCTGGCTGTCGCGGGGCAAGGCGAGCCGCGATATCGGCGACATCCTCGGCCTGTCACCGCGCACGGTGACGAAGCATCTGGAGAGCATCTACGCCAAGCTCGGCGTCGAGAACCGCACCGCCGCCTCGATGATCGCCTCCCGCTACATCGACGATCAGGCCTGATTTCAGCCTGTTGCCGCCGTCCTCGCGGATCGCGGTGGCGTCTCGGCGACGATGTGGAACGCTGCCGGGCGACGGAACAGGAAGACGAAGGGCGTGTGGCGCACCACCCGCTCGATGGCGAGGGGGACGAGCACGGCGACGAGGGTCACGACGAGGCTGGCCAGCCCGATATCGGCGATGGCGCCGGTCTTCACGATGAGCGTCCGGGTCGCCGCCATGGGCAGGAAGAACGCGAGGTAGATGACGATCGAGCGCTCGCCGCAGGCTCTGAGCGCCGCCGTCACCGGCCCCCCGGCGAGGGTGAGCAATGCGCCGACGGCCACGATGGCGAGCGCCCCGGCCCCGCCGAGGGCGAGGCTGACGAGGGGCAGGCTGGCCAGGGTCGGAAAGGTCTCGTGGCCTGTAGCGGTGAAGGCGAAGAGGCCGTTCACCAATGCCCAGGCCGCGAGGCCGCCGAGGGCGGCACGGGGGTGGCGACGGACGAGGTCGGCGAACCGGAAGATCCGGGCCGCGAACAGGTAGCCGGCGACAAACCAGACGTAGCGGCCGCAGAATTCGGTGACGAGATCCGAATATCCGTCGAGGGGAAGGCTCTGGAGCAGGGCCGCCCCGCCGAGAAGGAGCGCCGGATGCAGGCGGCGCAGGAGCTTCGTCAGCACCGAGAAGACGGCGAGCAGATAGATGAACCAGAGGGTCGAATAGGGCTCCACCAGAGCGTGCGCGAGATGGGCGAGGAAGGCCCCCGGCCCGCCGCCGTCGACGATCTGGCCGTATTTCACCGTCGACTGGATCAGCACCCAGAGCAGGTAGAAATAGGCGAAGTGGACGACCCGCCGGTCGGCGAAGAGACGCCAGTCCCGGTCGATCACGCGGCCGACGAACAGGCCCGACAGCAGGAAGAAATCGGGAATCCGGAACGGCTTGGCGAAGGCGACGACGGTATGGAGGAAGCCCTCGCCACCCATGTCCATGCCGGTGCCGAGGGTCGAGTGCATCATCACCACGAGGATGATGCACAGGCCCTTGGCGACGTCGACCCAGGCGAGTCTCAAGGCCTCCTCGGCGCCGGGGCCTGGGATCTGGGTCGCTGGGGCCAAAGCTGCACTCCGTCGAAATCCGGGAACGAGCATGGCCGATCCGGAATCAAGGCCGGCTGCCTGTGATGCAGCTTTCCTTGATCGATGCCGAAGGCCCGGTCAACGCGAAGGCTCGGATCGCAAAGCGGTCCACAATGGCCGTTTCGCATCGCGATGGCCTCGATGTCATGGCGGAATGTCAAGTATTCGCATAATCTATTGCGCTTCGCCGGTGGCGAATCGAAAGACATGGGAGGGATTCGTGAAACTATGCGTTCCCGCCGCAGCGTGGTGCTTCGTCGCCTCGTCTGCCGTCGCGCTCGAAGCGCACGACATTCATGGAACGTGGCGCCTCGCGAGCGCCACCCGCAAGATCGTCGACACCAACGAGACGCTCGATGCTTATGGCGGACCCCGCCCCAGCGGTTGGCTCACCTATGGCAAGGACGGGCGCATGATGGTCATCTGCGCCTTCGAGGGCCGCACGAAACCCATCGCCAACGACAAGATGACCGACGAAGATCGTATCCACCTGCACAAGACGTTCTTCGCTTATGCCGGCACGTACACGCTCGATGGACAAAGGATCACGCACGCGATCGACACGTCGTGGAACGAAGCGTGGAGCGGAACCTCGCAGGTCAGGGATGTGGAACTGAAGGATGGCAAGATCATCCTGACGACCCCTCCCTTCAAGTTCAACGTCGACGGCAAGACGAGCATTCTCACCCTCGTCTGGGAGCGGTACAATCGATGATCACCCCGTCCTGGGCAGGTTCGGGGGCGGGGCTCGCCGAGCCCCGCCCGGTTCTACGGCGTCAGAAGTCGAGGGAGGCGGACAGGATGAAGGTCCGGGGCGATGCGACGGTCACGAAGGTGCCGGTCGTGAGCCAATAGCGGTTGTCGGCCACGTTCTCGACATTGAACCGCAAGGTGATCGGCCTGTCATAGACCAGCGTCGCGTAGCGAAAGCCGAGATCGACCCGCGTCCAGTCGGGGAAGCGCAAGGTGTTGGCGTCGGTGAGGTATGCGCCGGACGTGTAGATCACCCGACCGTTGAGGGAGAGGCCCGGCACCCAGGGCGTATCCCATTCGAGGCCGGCGGAGACGGTGAGATCGGACACGCCGGCGGCGTCGTTCCCCCGCCGCAGGGGATCGATCGGCTTGGTCAGTTCGGGGCGAAGGAAGGTCGCGCTCGCGAACCCGCGCAGGTTGGGTGCGATGGCACCGTAGGCCGACAGTTCCAGGCCCTGGTTGCGTTGCTCGCCATTGTAGGCCTGGGCACCGGAGGCGGTCTGGACCAGATCGGGCCGGCTGATCTGGAAGAGGGCGGCCGTCGTCGTGATGGTCCCCCAATCGACCTTGATCCCGACTTCCTGCTGATCCGACTGGTAGGGGCTGAGGATCGCGCCCGTATTGCTGAAGCCGGGACCGACGATGGTGCCCGTCGTCAACCCTTCCGCGTAGTTCGCGTAGAGGGAAACGTTCTGCCAGGGCTTGATGACGATGCCGGCGAGGGGCGATGTGGCATCGGCATCGTATTCGCTCGTCCGTGCCTGGGTCACGGTGTCGAAGCTCTTCTGGTTCACCATCTGGTAGCGGACGCCCGCGGTGAGCAGCAGAGAATCGTCGAGGACCGACATCGTGTCGACGACGGCCACGCTCGTCAGCGAGGTATCTGCATAGCGTTGGGGATTGAGGCGCGCCCCGGTGACCACGGGAAGCGGCGCCGGCCGGTAGATGTTCGACGGCACCGATTCACCGGGTGTGTTCGACACATAGGCGAAGCCGTCCTCCCGATTGAACCCGGTGAAGACGAGGTTCAGCGAGTGGTTGATGAACCCCGTGTCGAACCGGGCCTTCACGCCGGCATTGCCGCTGATCGTGCTGCTCTCGGAATCGTAGAAGGCGTTGATGAGCCGGAAGTTGCCGAGAGCATCGACTCCGTTCGAGTACCCGAAGACGCGCGTATCCGGGAAGGTCTGCTGATTGGAGCCCGCGCGATAGCCGATCCCGCCATAGGCGGTCAGCCAATCCGTCAGGTCGTATTCCACGAAGGAGGCGACGGTGTTGTCGCGTTGCTTGAGCTGCGTCCCCGGAAACCAGTTGCCTCTTGCATCGGGCGGCCTGGGAATGAAGGGGATATCCGATTGCAGACTCAGCTGGGGCCGGAAGTTCTTGGTGTCTTCGTTCTGCGAGATGACATCGAGGGCCCAGCGCAGGCGTTCGCCGCGATAGTCGAGCGAGAGGGCGCCGATGCCGCTCTGCAGGTTGCCGTTGTCGATCGAGGCCTCGCCGGTCCGGCCCAGGCCGTTGAAGCGGATGCCCCATTCCTTGTTCTCGCCGGCGCGGGTACCGGCATCGACATGGACGCCGAAATTGCCGTCGCTGATGAATTGCGGCGTGACGCGCACGAAGGGGATATCGAGCGCGCGCTTGGTCACGATGTTGATGCTGCCGCCGACGCTCCCGCCCGGCGGGATGCCGTACATGAAGGCGCCGGGCCCTTTGAGCAGCTCGATGCGCTCGATGTATTGCGCCGCCACGCGGTTGGAGGGGACCAGTCCGTACAGGCCATTCAGGCCCACATCCTGTGACTGAACGGGAAAGCCGCGGATCTGGAACGTATCGTCGAACCCGTTGCTGCCCGTCGTCAGGCGCACCGAGGAATCGTTGATGAGCGTATCGGCGACGGTGCGCGCCTGCTGATCCTGGATCACCTGCTGGGTGAAGTTGACGGTGCTGAAGGGCGTGTTCAGCACATCCCTGGTGCCGAGGATCCCGAGGGACCCGCCGCGCGCCACCTGACCGCCGGCATAGGGGGGCGGCAGGTCTCCCAGGCGCCCCGACCCCGAACTACCCCGGCCCGCGGCGCCGGACGAGGCCTCCACCGAAAGCTCGTCCAGCCGCACCGCGGTCTGCGCCCATGCGCTCGAGGATGATCCCATCCAAGCGAGACCGAGCGAAGCGGCGCCGATTGCGGAGTAACTCAGGGTTGTTGCCAGTGTCGAGACGCGCTTACGCACCGTTGCATTCCTGCTTTTGCGACAGGCACGCGAGCTTTCGGCTCGGAGCCAGCGCATTGAAGATTCAAAAATTTGGGGGAACGACTTTGTGTATACGCAAGCGAATAATTTATTACATGAAACCGAGCAAGGACTTGGGAATCGTTGCTAAGGCTGCGTGCTTCCGAAGCAACAAAAACGAATTGTTCTAAAGAAAAACAGCCGACTTTACGGAGCGGCGACCACCCGCCCGACGACCGTGCGGGGGCGACCATCGAGGCGGATGGCGGGGCATCAGGAAACCTTGCGGCGCGAAAGCTTGCGCGCCCGCGTCATCCGCGTCGCGGCGTAGAAATCGTCCGGCTTGGTCCGCACCCAGGCGAGGAAGCCGCTGATCTCGGGATCGGCCCGCAGAACCTCGATATCGGCGAGGCGGCGGGCGATCTCGGCCTCGCTGTAGCGGGCGTGGATCGCGGAATGGCAGATCTGGTGCAGGCGGACGGTGCCGGCCTTGGCGCCGCCCTTCAGCTTGGGCGTGAGGTGGTGCAGGCTCGATTTGGCGCGCGGCGGGATCGGCCGTTCGCAGAGCGGGCAGATCGTGGGGCCGGACGAGCGGTTCCCGGTCTCCTCGTCCTCCCGCCATTGCCGGGCGCGTCGTCCCAAATTCCCGTCTCCCATCCTGCCGGTATCAACGCGGCATTGCCGGAATGGGCTCGGCACTCCTGACGGGACGGAACGTCGCTTCCGCCTCCGCGTCGCGTTGGCCGAGGAGCGAGACGTGATCGCCCGGCACGGCGACGAAGCGCGCCCTGGTCCCGGCGAGGGCCGCGAGGTCGCGCCCATGCGCCACGGGAATCACGGGGTCGCCGGTGCCGTGGACGATGAGGATGCGCCCCGCCGCCTCGCCGATGCGGCGATCCGAGCGCCAGGTATCGCGCAGGAGCAGCCGGGGCAGCAGCGGGAAGTGTTCGCCGACGAGGCGGGTGAGGGAGACGAACGGGGCTTCGAGATAGAGGCCGAGATGCGGCTCGCGTGCGGCCACGGCCACGGCCACCGCCGCCCCCATGGAATGGCCGTGAAGCAGGATCGGTGCGTCCGGGGCGCGGTCACGAACGAGGCGGTAGGCCGCCAGCCCGTCCTCAATGAGGCCGGCTTCGTTCGGTGAGCCGGTCGAGCCCGGATAGCCGCGATAGGCGATGGCGAGGGTGCCCCAGCCGGCGGCGCGCCAGACCCCGTTCGAGAACCGCGCGGCATGCGGCTCGGGCAGCGAGCCGTTGCCGTGGAAGGTCAGCACCACGCCGCGTCCGGGTTCCGGTGCCCGCCACAGGCCGTAGAGGCGGTGGCCGTCGGCCGTATTCAGCGTGATCGCCTCCGTCCCGGCCGGCACCCCGCGCTCGCCCTCGCCGAAACCGCTCCCGAAAGCGCCGGGATAGATGAGATGACGCTGGAACAGGAACAGGGCGCCGAGGACCGAGGCCGAGAGCCCGAGGGCGAGGAGCAGGATGACGCGGAGCAGGGTCATGCGTGACGGGCTTGGCTCATGGAAGAGTGGTCGAGAAGGGCGGTCGGTGACGGTGCGCTGTTGAGACCACCACTTTATCGTGTCATGCGCACGAAGCTCCCGCGATGCGACGGTGCCTCGCGCGGGGTTACGTGCGTAACGAAGGCCGGGATCTTCACCGGCCGCCGCCCGTCCGTCGGTCACAGATTCCATCGGGGGTGAGATGTCGTCAGAGCTTCCGCCAAGCCAGGTTCGCGCCGCCACCCTTCCGGTCGGCCCCAGTGCGAACTTCCTGCTGATCGCCCTGATCTTCCTTGGGACCGGCCTCGCCATCGGCACCGGCGCCGTGGCGGGCTCGGGTGTGGCGTTCGTCTTCGTGATGGCCGGCTGGCTGCTCAGCCTGTGCCTGCACGAATTCGGCCATGCCTTCGTCGCCTGGAAAGGAGGCGATACGGACATCCCGCAGAGCGGCTACCTCACCCTGGACCCGCGTCTCTACTCCGACCCGCTCTCCTCCATCGTCCTGCCGCTGCTGTTCACGATCCTCGGGGGGATCGGATTTCCCGGCGGGCGCGTGTTCGTGAACACCCATCTCCTGTCCAGCAAGCTCTGGATCTCGGCAGTCTCGGCGGCCGGCCCGGCGATGAACGGCCTCGTCCTCCTCGCGCTGGCCGTGCTCTATTCCCTCACGGGCGAGGAATCCGACACGCTGCGGGCGGTTCTCGCCGTCTCCGCCCTGTTCCAGGGCACCGCCATCATCCTCAACCTGCTGCCGCTTCCGGGCCTCGACGGCTACGGCATCCTTCAGCCCTGGCTGCCCGAGCCGGTACGGCGCTTCGCCGATCCGCTGGCGGGACATGTCAGCCTGATCCTGGCGGGTCTCTTCCTGTTCTCCGGCGCCTTCGGCCCGGTGGTGTTCCGGGTAAGCCTCCTCCTCATCGGCCTTCTCGGCATCGAGATCGTGGACGCGCGGGACGGCTACGGCCTGATCCGTCTCTGGTAAGGTGTCCGCGCCCGGCCTATGAGGCAGGGAGGGCGGTACGGCCCACGGAGACGGCTATGGCCCTGAAGACGACGTTCGTGGTCCAGACCTTCGTGATCAAGCGCAAGCGCCTCGTGCCCGGTGACCGCGAGGTGGCACCCACGGAGAGCGGCGCCCTGAAGAAGGCGGAGGCCATGTCTGGCCGCCTGCCCGGCACCGCTGCCCTGAAGGTGGTCGCCGACGACGAGACCGGCGAGCTCGAAAGCGCGACGATCCTCGGCCAGTTCGGCGAGGTGCCAGACGATTTCGCCGAGAGTCTTACTGGGGGCTGAGAGTCTCGCCGGGGGCTGAGAGCCTCACCGGCGGCTGACGCGAGCGCGCGCGTGAAAACCGCGCAGGCCGGCGCTGCCGGCAACGCATTCCCGACTCATGCGTAGGTTTGGAGATTTTCCAACCCCTGCAGTGACCGGGAGAACGCGCCGATGAAACATAAACCCCTGCGCGAGCAGGTGATCGTGATCACGGGGGCATCGAGCGGCATCGGCCTCGCCACGGCCCGCATGGCCTCGGCGCGGGGCGCCCGCGTCGTCCTCGCCGCACGGAGCGCGGACGTCCTCGCACGCCTTCGCGAGGAGTTCGGTGGCGCCGGCCGTGCCGCCTCCGTCGTGGCGGATGTGGGACGCCGCGAGGATGTCCAGGCCATCGCCGACACCGCCATCGCGACCTTCGGCGGTTTCGACACCTGGGTGAACGTCGCCGGCCTCACCGTCTACGGGCCGCTCTCGGAGATCGCCCAGGAAGACCATGAGCGGCTCATCCGGACCAACCTCTGGGGCACGGTGAACGGGTCCCTGATCGCGGTCGAGCACCTGCGCCGGCGCGGGGGCGCGCTCATCAATGTGGGCAGCATCGCCTCCGACCTCGCCTTCCCGTTCCAGGGCCTCTACGCGACCTCGAAACACGCGGTGAAGGGCTTCACCGACACGCTGCGCATGGAGTTGATCGCCGAGGACGCGCCGGTCTCCGTCACGCTGATCAAGCCGGCCTCGATCGACACGCCACTCCCCGACCGGGCCCGCAACTACATGGACCGGCGGCCGGCTTTGCCTCCGCCCATCTATCCGCCGGAGGAGGTCGCCAACGCGATCCTTCACGCGGCGGAGCATGGCCAGCGCGACATCATCGTCGGCGGCGGCGGCAAGCTGTTCGTCATGGGCAAGGAATTCGCCCCCGGCGCCTACGACCGGCTGGCCTCCTCCATCATCGCGCTCCAGAAGCGCTCGGAGCCGGCGGAGCAATCCGAGGGTGCTCTGCACGCTCCGCGCGGCGCGGGCGAGGTGAGGGGCGCGCCGCCCTATCCCGTCATGCGGACGAGCACCTATACCCGGGCGACCCTGCATCCCCTCGTGGCCATGGGCACCGTGGCGGGCCTCGCCGCCACCGCCGCCGTGATCCTCGGCCGCAAGTCTTTGCCCGGAAGACGATACTGAGGTGGCGTTGAGGATCGATGCCGAACCAAGCCGCGATGCAGCTCTCCTCGAAGCGTCTCCCCCTCCGGTGATGCGATGGGGGGCTGTGCCGCCACGCCGCTTCCTCGACATCCCGGACGGGCCGAGGATCGCCTATGTGGAAGCGGGGTCGGGGCCGGACCTCATCCTCGTCCACGGCGCGGTGATGACCCTGGACGACATGTGGCTCGGGCCCATGGAAGTGTTGTCGCGGCACTTCCGCGTGGTCGCCATCGATCGGCCCGGCCATGGTGAGAGCGAGCATGTCCGCCTGAGCGACGCGTCGCTCTGGCGGCAGGCCGATATCCTGCGGGAGGTCTCGCGCGCCCTGCAGCTGACCCGACCGATCCTGGTCGGCCATTCCTTCGGCGGCGCGGTCTGTCTCGCCTTCGGCATGGCCTATCCCGACGAGACGGGCGGCGTGGTCGCCATCTCGCCGATCTGCTTTCCCGAATTGCGCCTCGAACAGATCCTGTTCGGGCCGCGCGCCAGCCCGATGGGCGGTGAGGCGCTGTCGCGGATGCTGTCGGGCAGCGACGCGATGCTGATGCCGTTGCTGTGGCGGGCCATGTTCCTGCCGCAGCGGATGCCGGAGCGTTTCGCCGCCGAATTCCCCTTCCGGCTCGCCGGCCAGCACCGCCGCCTCGTCGCCGATGGCGAGAACGCCAATCTGCTGTGGGGGGATCTGTCCCGCAGCGCGATCAGTTACGCGACCTGCCGCGTGCCCGTCGCCATCCTGTGCGGCAGCGCCGACATCGTCACGAACCCGCTGGTCCATGGGCGTCAGGCCGCGCGCCTGATTCCGGGCGCGACCTTTCGCTGGCTGCATGGGCTCGGCCACATGCTGCACCATTTCGAGGTCGACGCGGTGATGGACGCGGCGCTGGACATCGAGCGCAGGCGGAGAGACGCGACGTGACCGGTGCCGCTGGGGAGCGTTACTCGCTCATCGATGCCCCGTCGCAACCGCCGCCCGGTCGAGGGCGTCGAGGTACGGCGCGGCGGCTTTCTCCGCCGCCGCCTCGATGGCACGGTAATCGCGGACCAGAGCCGTTCCGAAGGCCGTGAGCCGTGCGCCGCCGCCGCTCCTGCCGCCGATCTGCGCTTCGACCACCGGTCGGCCGAAACCGGTGTTCAAGGCTTCGATCAGCGTCCAGGCGCGCCTGTAGGACATGCCGATGGCCCGTCCCGCCGCGGAGATCGAGCCGTGCTCGGCGACCATTTCGAGCAGGCGGACCTTGCCGGGGCCGAGGCGGTTCCCGGGGCCGAGATCGATCCGGATGCTCAATGTCGCCATCTATCTGCCCCTCGCCGGCCCACGCCCTGGAACCGTTCCGGTGAGGATCGACGATAGGCCAGGCGGTCGGGCGATCAATCCTTGAGCAACCGATATATCCGAATGTATATAGCGCTTGGCCGGGACTTCCGTCGATGACGGGGTCGGGCGAGGATGGGGCGGGGTGGCACAGGGCCGCTTCGGCCAGCAGATCGCGGAGATACGAGCATGTTCACCTGCACCGGCTACGCATCCACCAGCGCGGAAGCGCCGCTCTCGCCCTTCACCTTTGAGCGTCGCGACCCCGGCGCCTCCGATATCGAGATCGAGATCCTGTATTGCGGCGTCTGCCACTCGGACCTGCACACCGCCCGCAACGAATGGGGCGGCACGCTCTACCCCTGCGTTCCCGGCCACGAGATCGTCGGCAGGGTGACGCGGGTCGGCGCGGATGTCTCGGCGTTCAAGGCGGGCGACCTCGCCGGCGTCGGCTGCATGGTCGCCTCCTGTCGCGAGTGCGACAGCTGCAGAGAGGGCCTGGAGCAGTATTGCGTGCCCGGCTTCACCGGCACCTATAACGGTCCCGAGCCGCAGACCGGCGGTCACACGTTCGGCGGTTATTCGAGCCATATCGTGGTCGACAGCCACTTCGTCCTGCACATCCCCGAAAACCTGGATCTCGCCGCCGTCGCCCCGCTCCTCTGCGCGGGCATCACCACCTATTCGCCCCTGCGCCACTGGGGCGTGAAGGCCGGGCAGAAGGTCGGCGTCGTGGGGCTCGGCGGCCTCGGCCATATGGGCGTCAAGCTCGCCCATGCCATGGGCGCGCATGTGGTCCTGTTCACCACCTCGCCCGGCAAGGAGGCCGATGCGAGGCGGCTCGGCGCCTCCGAGGTGGTGATCTCGAAGGATCCCGGCGCCATGGCGGCGCAGGGCGAGACCTTCGACTTCATCCTCGACACCGTGGCGGCCGACCACGACATCAACGCCTATCTCGGCCTGCTCAAGCGCGAGGGCACCCTCGTGCAGGTGGGCGCACCGGAAAAGCCCCTCGCCGTCAACGCCTTCAGCGTGATCTGGCGGCGCCGCAACTTCTCCGGTTCGCTCATCGGCGGCATCGCCGAGACGCAGGAGATGCTGGATTTCTGCGCCGAGCACGGCATTACCTCGGACATCGAGATCATTCCCATCGACCAGATCGAGACGGCCTATGGCCGCATGCTCAAGAGCGACGTGAAATACCGCTTCGTCATCGACATGGCGTCGCTGCCGAAAGCCGCCTGACGACCCGTCCCTGCCTGTTTTCGGGAAGCTCCCCTCCATGCGCCACGCCTTCCGTGCCCTCGTGCTCGCCGGCCTCGTCGTTCTGGCGCCTGCCGCCAGGGCGGCCGAGACGGCCACGGTCTTCGCCGCCGCGAGCCTGAAGAACGCCCTCGACAATGCCGGCAAGGCCTTTACCGCCAGGAGCGGCGTCGCGATGAAGGCGAGCTACGCCGCGTCCTCGGCCCTGGCGCGGCAGATCGAATCCGGTGCGCCGGCCGATCTGTTCGCCTCGGCGGATCTCGAATGGATGGACTACCTCGCAAAGAAGAACCTCATCCGTCCCGAGACCCGCGTGAACCTGCTCGGCAACCGCATCGTCGTCATCGCGCCGAAGGACGCCGCGACCGCCGACCTGCCGTTCACCGCCGAGGGCTTTTCCGCCGCACTCGGACCCGAGGGGCGTCTCGCCACCGGCGAGGTCAATTCGGTGCCCATCGGCAAATACGCGAAAGCCGCTTTCGAGAAGCTCGGCCTGTGGGGAGGACTGCAGCCGCGCCTCGCCCAGGCCGACAACGTGCGAGCCGCATTGCTCCTGGTCTCGCGCGGTGAAGCGCCGCTGGGCGTGGTCTACGAGAGCGACGCCAGATCCGATCCGGGCGTGAAGATCGTGGGCGTGTTTCCGCCGGACAGCCATCCACCGGTCGTGTACCCCTTCGCCGTCACGGCCGAAGCCAAGGGGGAGGGGGCGGCGAAATTCCTCGCCTTCCTGAACAGCGCCGAGGCGAGGCCGTTCTTCGAGGCGCAGGGCTTCACGCTCCTCGGCCCCAACGCAGCAAAACCATAGGAAACGTCATGAAGATCAGCGCGCGCAACACGCTCAAGGGCAAGATCGTCGCCGTCGAGAAGGGCGCCACCACCGCCCATGTGAAGATCGAGATCGCCGACGGCACCGTCGTCACCGCCTCGATCACCAACGAGTCGGTGGATGCGCTCGGCCTCACCGTGGGCGGCGAGGCCTATGCCGTCGTCAAATCCTCCGACGTGATGATCGCCGTCGACTGAACGAGCCGACCCGCCTCATCCTGGCCGGCACCTTCGGTCCGCAGGGAGAGGCGGTCCCCCGCAGGGGAGGGGAGGTGAGAGGGGAGGTGACGCCGTGGCCCTGAACTTCACCCGGATGGGACCTTCCACCTGGGTCGCACGGATCGACCATATCACCCTCTACCTCGGCGACGAGAACGGCGAGGTGAGCCACGTCCAGGCTGGCCTGGCGATTAAGGTCGCCGCCTCGCTCCCGGCCGTGCGGGACGCGGCCTCGGCCTATCTGGACCTGTTCGTGGACAGGACGAAAGCCTGCGGCCTCGCAGACGAGCCGTGGTGGCTCGACGAGATCGAGTTTCGTGACCCCGCCGGGGAGGGCGGTGCCGCCTACGCGTTCCACTTCACCCTGGACGGCGACGATGGCGGGTTGTGGGCGGTCGAGATGCGGGCCTTCGAGGACGAGCACCGCCCTTTCCGGTTCGAGCGACGCCAGGGGTGAAGGGCGAGCCGGATTGGCAGTAGGGAGTCCATCGACGGTCCGCGCCGTCTTGGCATTACCCGCGCATCGGCGGTGGTAGGCGGGCTCATGCTGGGTTTGAACGGTCTCTTCTTTCTCTCACCCTCGCCGCCGAAGACTTTGTGTCGATCCACCTCGAAAATCGAAATTCCATTTCGTTGACAGGGACGGTCCGTGCCTCATGATACGGATGTCATCTTGAGCAGTCGCCGAGCGGCATAGTCGAAGGCCGGAATAGACTTTATCTTAGACGGAACTGTAGTTCCGATCATTCCGGTCGATGCCGGGATCACGCCGCTTCTGCGAAG
>NZ_JADIJP010000005.1:0-225765 GCF_017355285.1 Methylobacterium sp. SD274
TACTTCCAGACGATCACGCCGTCCTTGTCGAGGTCGAGGGCGTAGACGATGTTCGGGAAGGGGGTGTGCACGTACATCATGTTGCCGATGACGAGCGGCGAGCCTTCGTGGCCGCGCAGGACACCGGTCGAGAACGTCCAGGCCACCTGCAACTGCTTCACGTTGCTGGCGTTGATCTGGTCGAGCTTCGAATAGCGCGTATTGGCGTAATCGACCGTCTGCAGAACCTGCTGGGCCGGATCGGCCGAGCGCTTCAGGACGTCGTCGTTGGCGAAGGCGGGGGCCGAAGCCACCAGACCAGCGCCGAGTGCGAGAAGATGGACCGCTCTCATGCATTCCTCCGACAAGTCTTTGACACAACTGGAGAGCAGTTCGACCTGCTTCCGTTTGCGCGACCTGTTATTTGCGACAGGGATAGTTCACTTCGATAGAGTCTCCTAAGCGGTTGTTTCCGCGAAACTTTCGCCTCAACCACCGCCTGCTCTCCCGGTCGCCGCTACCCCTTTGCGGCGCCCCTCCGAACCGAAGCTTGAATGAACTCTAAGAAAAATCTCGGCGGCGTCAACTCGATTGAGCAAGCTTGAGCATGGTCTGCATCAAGTCCTGGTGAACGAATGTCTTCCCCGGCAGGCATTTCATGCACCTGCACAAGGAAATGCTGCATTGCAAAATCGCCAAGTTCAAAGACAAAAGCATTTGTAAGCCGCAGGCGCTTCTTATGCACTCCATGCATGAGCTCGGCCTGGCATGCCAGATTCTCTCTCTTGCAGCAGAGACCATTGGTGGAAACGACCGCTTCGTCCCACGGAAGGGCAAGTTTCACCATTCGAAATAAGCATTATTTTGCCTGCTCGCAAAATAGATCGAGTGCCCCCTGCATGTGCGGAAACATCGATTGGGCGCCATTGGATCGGGCGCTGCGTTGTCTCGCCGCATGAGTACGTAGCGCGCCGCGCATGCGCCTTACGTCTTGTGCGCATGTGCATAATGTTGCGTCGGCGATATCTTGCGCCTCATGCAGGACGGTAAACGCCGTTCAAGCGGCGATGACGCCCGGAAAGCGATTCGCCAAATCCTCGCGCATGGCCTCCGACCATGCCCGGTCGCGTCTGTTACGAGGCCGGTCGAGGGTCACGTCGGCGAGCAGGCTCGCTGGGCGCGCGGAAACGAGCAGAAGCCGGTCGGCGATCTCGATCGCCTCCGCGACGTTATGGGTGACCATCAGCACGCTCATCCCTTCGCGCCCCACCGTCTCCACCACGATCTCCCGCAGGGACGCGGCGGCCCTGTCATCCAGGGACACGAAGGGCTCGTCGAGCACCAGGATGCGGGGACGTAGGGCCAGGGCGCGGGCGAGGGCCACGCGACGCGCCATGCCCAAGGAGAGCTTTCCCGGATAGCGGCTGCGCCACGGCGTCAGCCCGAGGGATTCGAACAGGCCGTCGAGATCACGCCCCCGCTCCGGGCGGGGCAGGCCAAGGCGGACGTTCTGCTCGACGCTGCGCCAGGGGAGGAGGCGAGGCTCCTGGAAGACCATGGCGATCCCCGCCTCGCGCGGATCGGGAGTCACCGCGCCCTCGTATGCGTCGTCGAGGCCGAGCAGGATGCGCAGGGTGGTGGTCTTGCCCGCCCCGGAGGGGCCGATGAGGCAGGCGATCTCCGAGCGGCGGATGGTGAAGGAGAGGTCGCGCACCGCCTCCACCGGCTCCGGCCCATCGGCGCCGTAGACTTTGCGGAGGATGGAGACGGAGAGAGCGTCCGCCATCTCAGCGCCAGCGCCGGACATACGCTTCGAGGCGCTGGAGGATGAGGATGTCGATGGCGATCATGACACTCATGAAGACGACGCTGTAGCCGATGATGGCGGCCACGTTCAGGCTCTGAACGAAGTAGAAGTTGATGGCGAAACCGACGCCGTTCGGCCGCCCGAGCAGCTCGATCACCAGCACGATCTTCCAGGCCAGCGACAGGCCGGACCGGGCCGCGGCCACGACGAACGGCTGCAGTTGCGGCACCAGGACGTGGGCGATCCAGGTGCGGCGATCGAACCGGTAGGTCCGCGCCATTTCCTCGAGCCCCGGATCGAGGCCCCGCGCGCCCTCCCGCACGATCACCGCCACGTTGGGCAGCTTGTTGAGCACCACGGCCAGTACCGCGGCCCCTTCGTTGAGGCCGACCCAGATATAGGCCAGCACGGTGATGACGAGGGCGGGCGTATTGAGCAGGATGAGGAGCGGCGTGTCGAGGGCGAGGTTCAAGCCCTTGAGGCGTCCGAGGGCAATCCCGAGGAGCACGCCGAGCCCCATGGCGATCATGAAGGAGACGCCCACCCGCGTGAGGGTGATGCCGACATTGCGCCAGAGATCGCCGCTGGCCGATTCACTGACGATGAAATCGAGGATCGCGAGCGGTGCGGGCAGGAGCCGCGATCCCGCCAG
Organism: Methylobacterium sp. SD274; assembly: GCF_017355285.1. Lineage (NCBI taxonomy): Bacteria > Pseudomonadati > Pseudomonadota > Alphaproteobacteria > Hyphomicrobiales > Methylobacteriaceae > Methylobacterium > Methylobacterium sp. SD274. The sequence goes on from NZ_JADIJP010000005.1 coordinate 2,439, forward strand.
GCTTGCCGCCACCTGCCAAGCCGCCAGCAGCAGCAGGACGGAGACGAGCCGGGTCGCCACCCCCATGGCGTTGGAGCCGGGCCGGATCAATGTCCGCCGTGCCGATCGGAGAGGCCGCAGCGGCTCAACCGTTTCCGGCCCCGTCGAAATACAGGCCGGGGGGCAGGGTCGTCCCCGCCCCGACGAGGCGCTCGCCGCCGAGCTTGGACAGAACGCCGAACAGGCGCTCGCCGTCGCCGCGCTCGGTGGCGATGGGCCGGCGCGGAATGCCGGCGAGGAAGTCCCGCTTCAGGGCCTCGAAGGTCGGCTCGTCATCGGCCGACATCAGCGGTCGCACCACCTCCCAGGCGGACGGGTCGTTGGCGAGCATCTCCTTGGCGGTGCGCGAGGCGCGGGCGAAGCCGGCGATCGCCTCGGCCTTGCCCGAGACCGTGCTCCCTTCGAACAGGTAGCCGATGAGGGCGATGGAGCCGGTGGCGCCGAAGGCGCGCATGATGTCGTCGGAGCCGATGATGCGACGAAACCCCTTGGGCTCGAGCCGTGCGCAATAGGTCCAGTAGAGCAGGGCTGCGTCGAGTTCTCCCTGTTCCAGCTTCAGTGCCAGGAGGGGCGGCGCGCCATAGGCGATCTGCGCCTGAGATTCGAGGTCGATCCCGGCGGCATCCTTGGCCTGAGCCTTGAGCAGCAGCCAGTTCTTGTCGAGGGGCCCTCCGGCGATTCCGAGGCGTTTCCCGACGAGATCCTTGAGGCCTGCGATGGAACTGCCGGGCGGCACCATCAGCGATCCCTCGGTGGTGGAATAGGGGATGAAGCGCATCGCCCTGCCCTCGTTGCCGAGGCGGGCGGCCCAGAGCAGGTCCCCCACGATGGTGTCGACCTGACCGCCGAGAAAGGCGATGCGGGCGGCGTCGTTGCCGGCGAGCTTGACCACATCGAGGGTGAAGCCGTTGGCCGTGTCGAGGCCGCGCGCCTTGATGATGGCGGCCTCCCAGGACACGGTGCCGAAGGGCAGGCTGCCGACGCGCACGCTCGCCGATGCGGCCGCCACCGCGCCGGCCATGGGCCAGAGCGCCGCCGTCGCGAGCAATCCGCGCCGTGACAGCATGAGCATCGTCTCCCTGGGACCGGATTTTGAAAGCCCGGATTTTGCCGTTCGACGGCCTCATCGCTGAGACTGCCCGGCGGTTCTTATATTTAATAGGGTCTCACATCTCCGTCGTCCACCGACGCGCGCCATGGTCGAGTGGCCGCAGGTGACGAGCTCGGACGACCGGGGGCAGAGAATCCGAAAAACCCGAGCTCCGGAAAACTTGCCGGACTACGCTGCTCGGGGCAGGGTCCGGACCCGGAATGCCTCCGGTACCAATCACGACATCCAGTCGCTGGATGACATCCACCTCACCCAACAGGAATGCAGGCCATGGCCGGATCACGCGAAGACGTTATCGACGACGCCACCATCGCGGAGCGTTTGAGCGCCGAGCTGCCCGCCTGGACCTACGAGGATGGCTGGATCCGGCGGACCTACAAGACAGCGAGCTGGAAGAGCACGCTGATGGTCATCAACACGGTGGGGCACCTCGCCGAGGCCGCCTGGCACCATCCGGATCTCACCGCTTCCTATGCCTGGGTCGAAGTGCGGCTGATGAACCATGCCGCCAAGGGCATCACCGACAAGGATTTTGCCCTGGCGAAGAAAATCGAGGAGGTCGTGGGCTGGCAGCCCGGAACGGAAGGCCAAGGCCTGGAGGGCACGCCCGGCGACGCGCGCTTCGCTTATATCAAGTACGACAAGTAGGGCTTACCGCGCCTCCTTCACTCTCCGGCACTCGGTCTTGAGATAGGCGGTCTTACCGATCTCCTCGTTGAGATCGGTGCGGGAGATGATTTCCTGCCAGCCGTTGGTGCAGCCGAGTTCGTTGGAAACGCGGACCTTGCGCACCTCGCTCGCCTTGTCGTCCGAACAGGCCTCGATCGGGATCGCGTTGGCGCAGACGAGCACGACGGCGATGAAGGTGTTCATGACAGGCTCCGGTGCGAGGTGGGGCCGTGCCCCTCGGCCCTCTACGTCGGACGGAGGGCTTCGGTTTCGCGTGAGCCCGCTCTCTCGAAGATGATCGGAGAGTCGAGGCCTGCCCCTCACCCCAGATCGACGAACCTCTCGGCCGAGTAAGTCGCCCCCTCCACCGGGTTGGCGACCCAGCGGGTGCGGCCGACGCGCAGGTCGTGGCCGGAGTGGAAATGGCCGGAGACCCAGAGATCGGGCCGGCTCGCCTCGGGGAGATCGTCGAGAGCGGTGGTGGCGTAGAAGGCCGGCACCCACCAGGGCACGCCGGGCGTGGCCCGGAACGCGTCGGCCGCCAGTGGACTGGCCGGATGGTGGGTGACGACCACGGTAGGGCCGGGATGCGGCACGGCGAGGGCGGCGGTCAGCTCGGCCTTCTGGGCGAGATGCGCCGCCATGGCGTCGGCGGGCGACCAGACCGTGCCGTCACCCTTGCGGATCGACCCGCGAAACTCTCGCGAACCGGTCACCGGATCGGTCATCCGCGCCGCGGCGAAGGCGACGGGGTCCGCCGGGTGGTCGGCGACGGTCTCGTCGAGCCAGCGACCGGCCAGCGACCAGTCACTCCAGAGCGTAGTACCGACGAAGCGGATTCCATCGAGGACGACGCTGGCACCGTGGTTGAGGAGGTGGACCGGACCGCCCTCCCCCGACGTGTTGATCCGCGCCACCTCGGCCTCCAGGGCGGCGATCAATTCGGGCGCGGTGCGCGGGTCACCCGTCGGCGCATAATGTTCGTGGTTGCCCGGCACGAGCACGATGGGACGGCCCTGCGCGATCTGTCGCAGGGCGGCGAGGCCGAGTTCGGGCCGGCCCTCGTAAAGATCGCCGGGACAGACCAGCACGTCGAACGCTTCTGCCGGCCGCGCGATCGTCTCCGGACGCCGGCGCTCGAGATGCAGGTCGGAGATCGGGAACAGGCGCATCTTTCAGAACCTCATCGTCTTGGCGATACCGGGCATCGGCGCGGCCGGGCGGCGGGGCACGTTCTCACGCGACGGGATGCGCCGCGCGCCATTCGGCACGGGCGGCCTTGAGGATGTCCACGGCCGAATCCGCGTTGAGCACGGCGATGCCGGCCGCCGCCACGAGATCGGGCCAGGGCGAGAGGGTGAGCGCCGTGACGAGGCCTGCGCCGATGATGGCGAGATTGGCAAAGGCATCGTTGCGGGCCGAGAGATAGGCTGCCCGGGTCAGGCTTCCCCCGCCCTCGCGGTGACGCGCCAGCATCATGGCGCAGACGAGGTTCACGCCGAGGGCGCCGAGGCCGGCAAGGGTGAGCGGCAGCGGCGCGGGGGGCGCCATGTCGGAGACCTTCTCCAAGGCGGCATAGGCGGTGGCGAGTGCTGGCAGCAGCAGGATGCCGGCCAGCGCCATGCCGAGCCGCGCCCGGTTTCGCAGGCTCCAGCCGATCCCGGCGAAGATCAGCAGGTTGAGCGCCGCATCCTCCAGGAAATCCAGGCTGTCGGCGATGAGCGCAAGGGAGCCGATCGCCAAAGCCACGGCGATCTCGATGCTGAAATAGGCGAGGTTCAGTCCCGCCACCCGCAGGACGACCGGGCGCAGGGTGGCGTGACCTGCCGGGGTGGATGCGTCGGTCATCGGCTCTCAGGATCGGCTCTCGAAAAAGTCTTTGCTCTTGGACCGACGACGACAGGCCTGTCGAGCCGCGATTTTCGGCGTGCTTGCGCTGGATTTGCAGCAGCGCTTGTGCGACGCGACACGTCGGATGCGGGGCCAAGTCCCGTGAGTACGACGTGAGACGGGGGGAGACCGACCGATGATGCCAGAGCTGCGCGTCCTGTATTTCGAGGATCTCGAGGTCGGATTGTCCGAAACCTTGAACAAGGTCATCGCCTCCTCCGACGTGGTGGGCTTCGCCGAGATCACCGGCGATCGCAACCCGATCCACCTGTCCGAGCACTTCGCCGCCCGCACGCCTTTCGGCACCCGCATCGCCCACGGCCTGTATACGGCCGGGCTGATCTCGGCCGTGCTCGGCACCCGCCTGCCCGGCCCCGGCGCCATCTACATCAGCCAGACCCTGAACTTTCGCGCGCCGGTCCGCATCGGCGACACCGTCCAAGTGACGGTGGAAGTGGCTGAGCTCGTCCCCGAGCGCCGCCGCGCCCGGCTCAAATGCACCTGCTCGGTGGCGGGTGAAGTCGTCCTCGACGGAGAGGCCCTGGTGAAGGTCCCGACCAAGGAGGAGGCCGACCCGCTCGCCATCCGCATGGGCGGCCGCCCCGCGAACGCGTAGCGCGCATACCCCTCTTTCCGCATGCGGGAAGAGGGGCAGCTCCGGCCATGCGCATCATCTGCCAGGGCATAGGATGCGGCCAGCGGTGACACCCATCCCCATCGACGACCCCTCCGACCCCCGCATCGCGGCCTATGCCGCCATGCGGGAGCGCGACCTGATCGGCCGCGAGGGCCGGTTCATCGTGGAGGGGGAGGTGACCCTGCGGGTCCTGCTCTCGGGTGCCGCGCGTTTCCCGGCCGAATCACTGCTCCTCAGCCACGAGCGCTTGGCGCCCCTTTCCGATGCGCTCGCCGCCCTGTCCGCTTCGGTGCCGGTCTATACGGCCTCGAAGGCGGTGATGAGCGCCATCGCCGGCTTCCCGATCCACCGGGGCGTGATGGCGGTGGCCTCGTGCGGAGAGCCCCCACCTCTCGTCCTGCCTCCGTCCCCGGCGCCCGTCACGATGGTCGGGCTCGTCGGCTTGACCAACCATGACAATGTCGGCGGCCTGTTCCGCAACGCCGCCGCGTTTGGAGCCACCGGCATCCTTCTCGATTCCGCCACCTGCGACCCGCTCTATCGCAAGGCGATCCGGGTTTCGGCGGGCGCGGCGCTGATCGTGCCGTTCGCGCGGCTAGAGGCGGAGGCCATGCTGCACTTCGCGCAGGCCAACGACCTCGTCCCCCTGGCATTCAGCCCGCGCGGGAAGGCGGTGCTCGCGGACCTGCCGCCCTCGCCGCGCACGCTTCTGCTCCTCGGCACCGAGGGGCCGGGGCTGTCGCACGGCCTGATGGCGCGCGCCCGAACAGTGCGCATCCCCATGGCACCGGGATTCGACTCGCTGAACGTGGCGACAGCGGGAGCATTGGCGCTCCACCATCTGGCGATGCAGGCACGCGACAATCCGCACCCATTGTCCCGCTGGTGATGCCGGTCGAGATTAGGCGGCAAGCTAGGCCGGTGCGTCGGGGATTCCGGACGCCGCGACCTTGAGCTTGGAATGAATCTCGATACCCCTTACGGGAGGAACGATCCGCCGTAGGGGGCCTGTCGCCGAAGGAGTTCAACGCGTTGCTTCAGTCTCGGGATGGCATGCGGACCTTGTCCGGACGCCGCGTCATCATCGTCGGCGCCGGCCCCGGGGGATTGGCGACGGCGCTGCTCCTCGCACGAGCGGGCATCCACGTCACGGTGGTCGAGAAGGACCCTGCCGTCGGCGGCCGGACCAAGACGGTGGAGGCGCCCGGCGGCTACCGCTTCGATATCGGCCCGACCTTCTTCCTCTATCCACAGATCCTCGCCGACATCTTCGAGACATGCGGCGAGCGTCTCGAGGATCACGTCAAGCTGGAGCGGCTCGATCCGCAATATCACCTCGTGTTCGAGGGCAAGGATGCGGAGGGCAGGAACGGGGTCTCGGGCGAGATCCGTGCCACCGGTGACATGGAGCGCCTCGAGGCGGAGATCGCCCGCATCGCCCCGGATGACGCCAAGAACGTCCGCAAGTTCTTCGCCGACAACCGGGTGAAGCTGAAATTCTTCAAGCCCGTGCTGGAACAGGCCTTCCACACCCTGCGCGCCATGGCCTCGCCGGCCATGATCGCCGCCCTGCCCCACCTCCATCCCGGCCGCAGCGTCGACAAGGACCTGCAGCGCTACTTCAAGGACCCGCGGGTCCGCCTCGCCTTCGCGTTCCAGACCAAATATCTCGGGATGTCGCCGTTCCGTTGCCCGAGCCTGTTCACGATCCTGTCGTTCCTCGAATACGAACACGGGGTCTACCATCCCGTCGGCGGCTGCGGCGCGGTGTCAGAGGCGATGGCCGGGCTCGCCCGCCGCATGGGCGTGGACATCCGCCTCGACACTTCGGTCGACCGGGTGATCTTCGATGGCAAGAAGGCCACCGGGGTGGTCTGCGGGACAGAGACCCTGAAGGCCGACGCGGTGGTCATCAACGGCGATTTCGCCAAGGTCATCAAGGATTTGGTGCCGCAGACGCATCGCCCACGCTGGCGCGACGCTAAGATCGGCAAGGCCCGCCTCTCCTGCTCGACCTTCATGATGTATCTCGGGATCGAGGGGAAAGTGCCGGCGGCGCTGGGCCACCACACGATCTTCCTGTCGGAGGAATACGCCCGCAACATCCGGGAAATCACCGAGGGCACTCTGCCGATGCAGCCCTCCCTCTATGTCCAGCACGCGGGCTACACCGATGGCGGCATGGCGCCGGCCGGCCATACCAGCCTCTACGTCCTCGTGCCGGTGCCGAACCTGAAGTCGGGGATCGACTGGCCCTCCACCCGTGAGAGTTACCGCCGCCTCGTCCTCGACCGGTTGAAGCTGCTCGGCCTCGACGATATCGAGGATCGCATCCGCTACGAGCGCATCGTCGACCCGTCGCAATGGCGCGACGATTTCTTCGTGTATGAGGGCGCCACCTTCAACCTCGCCCACGACCTGATGCAGATGTTGTATTTCCGCCCTCACAACCGGTTCGGGCCAGGGCTCTACCTCGTGGGCGGCGGCACGCATCCGGGTTCGGGCCTGCCGGTGATCTACGAGGGCGCGCGCATCACCGCCCGCCTCCTCATCGAGGAGCTCTCCGCCGGGCGCGTCGGCGCGGAGGCCGCCGGCATCCCCACCACCCAGCCGCTCGCCACGTCGGGCGAGGCTTCATGAGGCGTTTCTTCGCGACCGCTTTGGCGCTGGCCTTCGTCATGCCTCTCGATCCCGCGCGGGCAGCCACCGTCGAGGTCGTGGTGGAGGGAATCGAGCCGGGGGCGGGTGCGGTCTACGTCGCTCTGTGCCAGGGCGGCCTGTCGGAGACCGAGTGTCGCAATGGGCAGGACGTTCTCGCCGACGGCAGGAACCAGCGGGTGATCCTCACGGGGATCGAACCCGGCGCCTACGCGGTGGCGGCCTATCAGGATCTCAACGGCAATCGTCGCCTCGACCGGACGGGCCTTGGCCTTCCCCTCGAACCCTATGGCTTTTCCGGCGAGGCGGCGCGCGCGCGACCGGATTTCGCCCGTGCGCGCGTCGTCGTGCGCGAACCGGGTCTCGCCCTGCGGGTGCGCCTCGTCCGCGCCCTGCCACCCCGCTGAACCCGCCCAGGATGAGTCCGGGACAGGAGCCCCTGGTCATGGTCCGGGGCGCCGTCCTCGCCTATCGCGGGCATCGGGTCCTGCGGGGCGTCGATTGCCGGATCGAGGCGGGCGAGACCCTCGCCCTGCTCGGCCCGAACGGCGCCGGCAAGAGCTCGCTCATGCGCATCGTGGCCGGACGATTGCCGCCGGAGAGCGGCACCGTGCGGATCGCCGGCGCCGATCCGTTCCGTGAGCGCGAGGCACGGCGCGCCATCGGCTGGGTTCCTCAGGAAATCGCCCTCTATCCACGCCTCACCGTGGCGGAGAACCTTTCCGTCTTCGCGCAGCTCTCGGGGATCGGTCGGCGTGAACGCAAGGCAGCGGTCCAGGCCGCCCTCGATCTGGCCGATCTCGCCGAGGTGGCGCGGCGTCCGGTGGGCCACCTGTCCGGCGGCTACCAGCGCCGGGCCAATATCGCCGCGAGCCTGATGGCGCGGCCGCGCCTCGTCCTCCTCGACGAGCCGACCCAGGGAGTGGACCTGCACGCGCGCGCCGCGATCCATGCGGTGCTCGCGCGCCTGCGAGAACAGGGCGCCGCGATCCTCATCGCCACCCATGATTTCGCCGAGGCCGAACGCCTCGCCGACCGGGTCGCCATCCTGGCGGACGGGCGGCTCATCCATGAAGGCCGGCTCGCCCTCCTCCTCGAACGCATCCGCGCGGAAGTGCCCGAACACGAGGTGGCGCTCACCAATCCCGCCGGCCCGGACGCCGTGGCCGCCCTGCGCCGGGCGGGATTCACCCCTATCGATACCGGACTGACCTGGAGGGCGAGCCACAGGGCCGGGCTCGACGGGACCGCGCTCCTCGTCAGCCTGCGGGCGGAAGGCGTGCCGGTGGGGGAAATCCGCATCCGCGCGCCGGGCCTGGACGCGATCTATCGCGAGGCCCTCGACCGGGCCGGGCCGGACCGGGCCATGCCTCTCTGCACGGGACACGAGGCATGATCACCGCCGCCTTCCGGGTGATGCTGATCAGCCTTCGGCGCGACCGCGCCGCCCTGGTCATGGCCTTCGTCCTGCCGACCGTGATCTTCATGATCTTCGCCGCGATCTTCTCGGGCGCCATCGGCGACCGGATCCGCATCCATCTCGGTCTCGTCGACCTCGCCCGCACGGCAACCACCGAGCGGCTGATGACGGCCCTGGAGGCCGACACCTCCCTGCGCATCGAGCGTCTGAAGGCCACCGATCTCGCCGGGGCGACGAGCGCGGTCCGGCGCGGGGAGGTGGACGCCGCCCTGGTCCTGCGCGGCGACCTCGACGCGCCCGTGGCCGGAGCCCCGCCCGAGGCCGCCCAGCCCGTGGTCCTCATCGAGAACCCCGCCCGGGCCCTGGCCACGCCGATCGCGCTCGGCCAGTTGCAGCGCATCCTCAACGAGGCCCTGCCTGACGTCGTCCTCGCCCGGATCGTCGCCGACGTGGAACGGTCGGGCAAGATCGGGCCGGACGAACGCGCCTTCCTCAACTCGGCCTTCGCCGAGCAGCGCGCCCGCAAGGAGCCGTTCTCCTTCGCCTCCCTGGTAGAACGCCAGAGCACCGCCTCGGGCCGCACCAACGAGCGGGTGAGCTATTATGCCGGCGCCATCACCGCCGTGTTCCTGCTGTTCGCGGCCATGCAGGGAGCGATGTCCCTGGTGGAGGAGCGGCAATCGGGCCTCGCCGACAGGCTCATGGCCGGGCCCGGAGGGCTCGCCGTGGTGGTGGTGGGGAAGTTCCTGTTCCTGGTGATCCAGGGCGTGGTCCAGGCCGGGCTGATCTTCGCCGCCGCCGCCCTGGTCTACGGGGTCGAGATCGGCCCGCACTGGCCGGCCTGGATCGTCACCTCGTTCCTCGTCTCGGCCATGGCGGCGGGGTTGGCGCTCGCCGCCTGCGCGGCGGCCAATACCCGCCAGCAGGCACATCTCGCGTCCACCTTCGGCGTTCTACTGCTCTCGGCGGTGGGTGGCAGCATGGTCCCACGCTTCCTGATGCCGCCCTGGCTGCAGCAGGTCGGCTGGCTCACCCCCAACGCCTGGGCGATCGAAGCCTATCAGACGGCGCTCGGCGAAGGCATGGCCGCGGCCATGCCGGCCTGGGGGGTGATGATCACCGTGGCGGCCTTGGGCCTGGTGGCCGCGGTGGGGTTGGTGGCGCGCCGGGTGGTGTGAGCCTGCGGGCGTCACCTCGAACCCGAAACTGGCCGCCTCGGACCTCCAATCCCCGCTCACGGCCCTGAAATGGGCGATAACTCCGGCGGCGCGACCGGTTAGCGCGTTGACCACGCGGCGATCCGGTCTAGCTTCACCCGTGAGGCGCGGCATCGGCCGGGCCCAGGGAGTGACGATGAACATGCGGATCGGGTCTTCGGTCGCCGTGGTCGGCGCAGGGTTGGGCGGCCTCGCGGCGGCCTGCGTCAGCGCTGCGCGCGGCCACACGGTCACTCTCTACGACAAGAACGATTGGCTCGGCGGCAAGGCAGCGGTGTTGCACGAGGGCGGCTTCCGCTTCGACATGGGCCCGACCATCCTCACCGTGCCGAAGGTGCTGGAGCGTATCTTCCAGGAAGCCGGCCGCAACATCCACGACTATCTCGACCTGCGCCGCCTCGATCCGCAATGGCGCTGCTTCTTCGACGACAACACCCATCTCGACCTCATGGCCGACGTGCCCACCATGGCCGCCGACATGGAGCGTTTCGCGCCCAATACCGGCGCCGGCGAGGGCTACAAGAAGTTCCTCGAAATCTCCGAGCACCTGCACGACGTCTCGAACAAGTTCTTCTTCTGGAAGCCGGTGGAAGATCTGTTCGACACGATCAACATCCGCGCCAACATGAATCCCGGTACCCTGCGGGACGTGCTCTCCCTCCGCATGGGCTCGTCGGTTGCCGGCACCATCCGCTCGAAGGTCAAGGATGCGCGCCTCGCGCAGATGCTCGACCATTTCGTGCAATATGTCGGCTCGTCCCCCTACGGCGCGCCGGCCGTGCTCTGCGCCATCGCCCACATGCAGACCGCCGAGGGCGTCTGGTACCCGATGGGCGGCACCCGCGCGGTGGCCGAGGCGCTGACGAAGCTCGCCTCCGAACTCGGCGCGACCCTGCGGCCTGGCGACGAGGTCACCGGGCTCGCCATCGAGAAGGGCACGGTGAAGGGCGTGAAGACCGCCGCCGGCATCACCCCGTTCGACGCGGTGATCTCCAACATGGATTCGGTGCGGACCTACCGCGAGCTCGTCGGCGGCGATGTCGGCAAGGCCTACGAGAAGAAGAGCTTCGAGCCGGCCTGTTCCGGCGTGGTGCTCTATCTCGGCCTGAACAAGCGCTACGACCACCTGAACCACCACGATTTCGTCTTCTCCCGCGATCCGGAGGAGGAGTTCGACTACATCTACCGCAAGGGCGAGCCGGCCCCGGACCCGACCGCCTATCTCGCCGCCCCCTCCTCCACCGACCCGTCGGTGGCTCCCGAAGGCGGCGAGGCCCTCTACGTCCTCGTTCACACGCCCTATCTTCGGCCGCATCACGACTGGTCCAAGATGTTCCCGGCCTACCGCCAGGTCATCCTCGACAAGCTCAAGCGCACCGGCCACATGCCGGATCTCGAAGAGCGCATCGTCGTCGAGCGCCATCTGACGCCGCAGGACATCCACGAGCGCTACAAGGTGCTCAACGGGGCGATCTACGGCCTCGCCTCGCACGGCAAGTTCATGGGCGCGTTCAAGCCGGGCAACCGCTCGCGGCAGGTGCGCGGCCTGTATCTCGCCGGCGGCGCGGCCCATCCCGGCCCCGGCATGCCCATGGTGATGATGTCGGGCTGGATCGCCGCCGACGCGCTCGATTCCGACGCTCGGCAGGGTGGGGCGACCGGTAGCGAGGTACGGCAGAGCGCGTGAGGCCAGCGGCGTCCCCGGCCCGACCGGCTCCCCGTCATTCGCCGCTGATCTGGCGGTTCATGGTCGGGTATTTCGACCGCTTCCTGCGCCGGCACATGAACGCGCTCCGGCTCGCCCGCTGGGGCGCGCCGGATTGTGCCGGTCATGCCGGCCCCATCGTCGTCGTCCTCAACCATCCGTCCTGGTGGGACGCGGCCGTGGTGATCCTCCTGGCCGGCCGCCTGTTTCCCGAGCGGACGAGCCACGCCCCGTTCGATGCGGCGGCGCTGGAGAAATACGCGGTCTTCGGGCGAATCGGCGCGTTTCCGGTGGATCTCGAATCGCTGCGCGGGGCGGCGCAGTTCCTTGCCCATTCCCGCGCGATCCTCGGCGCGCCCGGACAGATGCTCTGGATCACGGCGCAGGGACGCTTCGTCGATGTCCGCGCCCGCCCGCTCGACCTGCGCGCGGGTGTGGCGAGACTCCCCGAGATCGCACCGGACGCGCTGTTTGTGCCCCTGGCCCTGGACTACGCCTTCTGGGAAGAACGAGGCGCTGAAGCCTTCGCGGCCTTCGGGACGCCGGTGCGAGGTGCCGACCTCGTCGCCCTGCCCCGGCCGGAGCGGCTGGCACGGATGGAGGCAGACCTGACCGCCACCCTCGACCGGCTCTCCGCGGACGTCGTCGCCCGCGAGCCCGACCGCTTCACGACCCTGACCTCCGGCGGCAAGGGTATCGGCGGAATCTATGACGGCTGGCGCCGGATGCGGGCTATCCTCACCGGTCGCCGCTTCGACCCCGCCCATCGCCCCGAGGGAGACAGAGCCCCGTGACCCTCGTCCTGGCGCTCGTCGCCCTCGCCTTCGCCCTCCTCCCCGCCATCCTGGCCTGCGCGAACCTCATCGCCTTGCGCACGCCGGAGCCGGAAGCGGCGCAGGACGGGCTAGTTTCGATCCTGATCCCCGCTCGCGACGAGGAAGGCACCATCGTCGACACGGTGCGGGCCGCGCTGGCGAGCACCGGCATCGCCGTGGAGGTGCTGGTGGGGGACGACCATTCCACCGATGGCACGGCGGGCCTCGTCCGCGCCCTGGCGCAGACCGATCCCCGGCTCCGGCTGGTCCCCGTGCCCGCCCTGCCCGAGGGCTGGACGGGGAAGAACCACGCCTGCGCTGCCCTCGCGGCCGAGGCGAGGGGCGGGCAGCTCCTCTTCATCGACGCGGACGTCTCCCTCGCGCCCAGTGCCGCGGCAGGGCTCGTCGCCCATGCCCGCGCCACCGGGGCCGCCCTGGTGAGCGCCGTGCCGCGTCAGATCATGCGCAGCCTGGGCGAGCGGCTCACCGTGCCGATGATCAATTTCCTCCTCGTCGGCTACCTCCCCGTGCCGATGATGCGCGCCTCGCTCCGTCCGGCACTCGGCGCCGCCTGCGGCCAGCTCGTCCTGATCGACCGCTCCGTCTACGGTGAGACCGGCGGCCACGGCGCCATCCGCGGACTCCTGCATGACGGCGTGTTCCTACCCCGGATCCTGCGCCATGCCGGGCATCGGACCGACCTCGTGGCCGGGCACGCGCTCGCCACCTGCCGGATGTACCGGAACCTCGCCGAATCCTGGGCCGGCTTCTCGAAGAACGCCCATGAGGGTATGGCCACGCCCCGTGCCCTCCCCGTCTGGACGCTGCTCCTGCTCGCGGGTCATGTCCTGCCGCTGCTGCTCGTTCTCGCCGCCGCCTTCGGCCTCGCGACTCCGACGGCCGGGCTGGTGGCGCTCGCTGCCCTCGTCGTGTCGCTCGCCACCCGCGCGGCGATCACCCTCATCACCCACGAGCCGGCCGCGACCATCCTCCTCCACCCGCTCGGGGTGGTGGTGGCCCTGGCGATCCAGTGGAACGTGCTGCTGGACCCCAAGCGCGCCGGAGCGGCGGTGTGGAAGGGGCGAAGCTATCCGGTGAAGGGGACGAAGACGCCCCATTCCCAGCCGTAGGCGAGGCCGGGTTTTCAAGCGGTACCGTCGCCTGCCGGCTGTTCCCCGGCTGACCGGCCGCGCACAGGATTTCTATCCCCGCGACCAAAGGATCGGCCCGGCATCACGACGACGCATCGGCTGAACCGGAGACCGCCGGAGCGTGGAACGAAGTATACCAAGTGTTTGTTTTTTTTGACGTAAATATCAAAAAACTCTTGGTTTTATAATTTATGCAGATCGAATACTCGGATCTACGCGGCACGACATTGTCTACCCCGACAGGGATCCGATCATAGCCTGCCCGTGCCGGTCAAACAGCTCGGAATGCGATGGCTTCGATCTTCTGCCTTCCCGTCATCGTCGCGGCCAAGTCGGTGAAATTATTTTTCCCGACTGTGGTGGATGAAAAATCCTGCTCATCCGTGAGGCGTTTCGGAGCAAAATTTCGCGAATTCTGGATGAATCCTCTTGGGCTCATGCATTATGGTGCTTGCAAGCCAATCTGATATGCCAAATACTGAATACCAGCCAGCGACCTCTGATCTCGACGATCACTTGCCGCGGCCAAGGAAGCCGATGCGCTGGGGTGCCTCGACCACCAAGCCTTCAAGTATCCATGTCCATGATCAGGGAGAAAGCTCATGGCGACGTCCGTGACCGCGCCCATAGCGGTGCAACCTTCAAAGCGGTGGCTCCAACTTATTCTCGGCGTTGCCTGTATGGTCGCCGCGGCGAACATCCAGTACGCCTGGACTCTGTTCGTCCCGGAAATTCAGAAGACGTTCGGCTGGGACCGCGCCGCGATCCAGGTCGCGTTCACGATCTTCGTCGTGGTGCAGACATGGCTGACCCCGATTGAAGGCTATTTCATCGATAAGTACGGCCCGAGCCGGGTCGTGATGTTCGGTGGTCTGATGACCGGCCTCGCCTGGGTCATCAACTCCTACGCCACCTCGCTCACCGGCTTCTATCTCGGCTCCGTGGCGGGCGGTATCGGTGTGGGCTGTGTCTACGCCACCTGCATCAACAACGCCCTGAAATGGTTCCCGGACAAGCGCGGCCTCGCGGTCGGCCTGACGGCGGGCGGCTACGGCGCCGGCTCGGCCCTCACCATCCTGCCGATCGCCAGCATGATCTCGCACGGCAGCTACGCCCAGGCCTTCTTCATCTTCGGCCTGATCCAGGGCGCGGTCATCATGCTGGCCGCCATCGGCCTGCGCTCCCCGGCCAAGGACCAGGTCATCTTCTCGACCAAAGTCCTGCAGACCCGGCGCGACTACACCCTCGGGGAAGCCCTGCGCACGCCGGTCTTCTACGTGATGCTGCTCATGTTCACCTGCACGGTCACCGGCGGCCTGATGGCCGTGGCCCAGCTCGGCGTCATCGCGCAGGATCTCGGCGTGAAGGAGTTCCAGGTCAACCTGTACTTCTTCGCCATGGCGGCCCTGCCCTTCGCACTGATGCTCGACCGGATCATGAACGGCATTTCGCGGCCGCTCTTCGGCTACATCTCCGACCGGATCGGGCGTGAGAAGACGATGTTCATCGCCTTCACCATGGAGGGTATCGGCATCGTCGCCCTGGGTTACTTCGGCTCGAACCCCTGGGCCTTCGTGATCCTGTCGGGCATCGTGTTCCTGGCCTGGGGCGAGGTCTACTCGCTGTTCAGCGCCACGGCCGCCGACACGTTCGGCTCCAAGCATATCGGCAAGATCTACGGCGTGCTCTACTGCGCCAAGGGTTTCGCCGCCCTGTTCGTCCCGGTGGGCAACCTGCTGATGCAGGCCACCGGCACCTGGGCGACGGTGCTGTACACCGTGGCGGTCATGGATCTCTTCGCCGCCTTCCTGGCCGTGGCCGTCCTCCGGCCGATGCTCAAGCGCCACCACGTCGCCAACGGCTCGGTCACTCCGGCGGGCGCCCTGGCCCACGCCTGATCCCCGGCTCGTCCCGCCCGACCGGCGGGGCGAGCCCGGCACGACCGAAGGAGCCGATGACCGGCTCCTTCAGCGACCGGCCTCGATGGCGCCCCTCCGAGGAGCGCCATCTCCGGCCCGGCACACGGTGCGCCATCCTGTCCGCCGCCCCCGTGTTGCCCCATGCGCCGTCATGTCCAACTCTGCTCGGCTACCGCCGGAGTGCCCGAGATGAACATCGCCGCCATCCTCGCCCTGCAGAGCATTCCGTTCGCGGCCCTGGTGCTCGCCACGGCCGGTGCCAACCGCGACCTCTTCGCGGTGCTGTATGTAGCGGCCTTAGGCCTGACCTTATCGATCATCATCTTCGGCGACGGCTATCATGCACTTCCGCTGATGCCCGGCGTGTCCGGCGGCAACCATCGCTGAGAAGCCCTCAGCCAGGTTACAGGCACCGGAACGGCGCCCCCCCGTCCCATTCCCGACACTCACGCACCTTCCCGATGACCGGCTGGCCCCTCGTGCGACCGCAGAGTGGCCTTCATCCGCAGATCCGCGTCCGGAACATAACCGTCATACGGAATGTGATATACCAAAGACCATTGTGCGGTGCGATATAGGCTTCATTGCAGCTGCAAGAGAGGCTCCCTTCATGATCGCTCTGTTCATCCTCGGCCTCGCCGCCGTCGCCGTCGGCCCTGCTTTGGCGCTGCTCACGGACCGCCCCGAATCGGCTGAGCCGGTCTCCAACACGACCTCGGCCGGCATGTTCGTCGCCATCAACGACAACGCCCAGGCCTCCTACCGTCTGGCCGCCTGAGCCGAGGCCGATCGATCGGCACCCGTCCAGTACCGTTTCCCCCCGCCAGGCTGAGCCGAGGCGGGGTTTTTCATGCCCGGCGGGAGAGTGACCGCACGCGCCTCAACCGCCGGTCTCGCCCAGGATCCACGCCGCAGTGGCGGCATCCGCCCCGCTCGTAGCCAGGTGCAGGATGATCGGCGTCTCGTACGGGTGGCGCTGTTTCAGCGCAGTCGCGAGGTCGTCTGCGAGGCCCTCCCGGGTCTTGAGGATGGTGACGACCTCGTCGCCCCGCTCCACCGCGCCCTTCCAGGCATAGACCGACCGCATTCCCGGCAGGACGTTGACGCAGGCGGCGAGCCGCGCGCGCACCAGTTCCTCACCGATGGCGAGCGCCGTCTCGGCATCGGGAAAGGTGGTGTAGACGAGAAGCGGACGCTCCATGCTATGGGTCTCCCGGTCTGCGGCCTGTTCCGAGCGGAATGAGGCGCGCGGTCGAGCCCGGCGTCAACACGAGCGGACGATCACCCATGGCGCGGCGCTTCCAGAGGATCGCCTTCATCGCGAGCCCCACCGCCGATGCGCGCGGTGCGGCGGATACGCTGATGCGGCGCTACGACAGCGTCGCCCCCGAAGAAGCCGACGTGATCGTGGCGCTCGGCGGCGACGGGCTGATGCTGCAGGCGCTGCACCGCTTCATGCTGGCCGGCATACCGATCTACGGCATGAACCGCGGCACCGTCGGCTTCCTGATGAACGAGTACCGTGAGGACAACCTCCTCGAACGGCTGGAGAGCACCAAGCGCAGCACCATCCATCCGCTGCTCATGGAAGCCGTGGACGTGGAGGGGCGCCGGCACACGGCGCGGGCCATCAACGAAGTCTACATGCTGCGCCAGACGCACCAGACCGCCAAGCTCAAGATCTCGGTGGACGGACATGTGCGCCTGCCCGAGCTCATCGCCGACGGTGTGCTCTGCGCGACGCCCGCCGGCTCCACCGCCTACAACCTCTCGGTGGGCGGTCCGATCCTGCCCCTGAATTCTCGGCTTCTGGCGCTGACACCGATCTCGGCCTTTCGCCCCCGGCGCTGGCACGGAGCCCTGCTACCGGATCACGCCCGCATCCATGTGGAAGTGCTCGACGCGGCGCATCGCCCGGTGGCGGCGGTAGCTGACCACACCGAGTTCCGCCGGGTCTGCACCGTGGAGACATGGCTCGACCTCAAGACCGACCTCACCCTCCTCCACGATCCCGGCCACAGCCTGGACGAGCGGATTCTTCGCGAACAGTTCGGCTGATACGCTGGCGGCATATACAGGAACGCCCGCAAGAGCTCGGGGACGGGACACGGCCTTTCCTGCCGCGATCGGTGCGTCTCGCGTGAGCGTACCTGTCACGACCAGCACCTTTTCCAGTCGTCTCAAGTGTTAGCGCTCATCTCATCAGCCGCGAGAATAAACTCTCGCAAATACCTGCATCACATACGTTTTCTCGTTCATGCCGATCGGTTCGGATCCGCCCGCTTCGCCCGGTAGGCGCCAATCGTACTGCCCACCGAGGCCGTCATGATGCAGGCGATGGCCGCTCCCTGCAGGGGCGTGAGACGCTCCCCGAGGATGAGGTAACCGGCGAGCGCGCCGCAGACCGGCTCGAGACTGAGCAGGATGCCGAAGGTCTGGCGCGGCAGGCCCCGCAGCGCCACCATCTCCAGGGAATACGGGATCGCGCTCGACAGGATCGCCACGGCGAGGCCGGCCACGACGATGGAGGGCGAGAGCAGCGCCGTGCCCGCGCCGGCAATGCCGAAGGGCAGGATGACCAGGGCCGCCACGCTCATGCCGAGGGCGACCGCCTGCCCGCCGGGCAGGTGCCCCGCCCTTTGGCCGACGAGGATGTAGATCGCCCAGCACAGGGCGGCGCCCAGCGCAAAGGCGACGCCGAGGGGATCGAGGCCGGCGCTCGCCCGCTCCAGGGGCAGCAACAGGCACAGGCCGAGCAGAGCGAGCGCCACCCAGACCAGATCGACGGCGCGCCGCGACGAGGCCACCGCCACCGTGAGAGGCCCGACGAACTCGATGGCGATGGCGAGCCCCAGCGGGATCGTCCGCAGGGAGAGGTAGAACAGCAGGTTCATGCAGCCGAGCACGAACCCGTAGAGCACCACCACACCGGCATCGCGACGGCTGAGCGACCGGCGCCAGGGCCGCCATACGGCGAGCAGCAGCACCGCCGCCAGGGTGACGCGGTAGGCCGAGGTGCCCTCCGCGCCGATGACCGGGAACAGCTGTTTGGCGAAGGAGGTGCCGATCACGAGGGAGAGGATCGAGCCCACCAGGGCAGCCACGGGGGCGAGGCCGGAAAGAAGGGCTCTGGTGTCGGTGCCTGTCATGCCGCCCTCATAGCCGGATGAGGGCGAAGGAGCGACGGCCGGCGGAGGCCGGTCGCACCCCGTCAGGTCAGGCTGCCAGACGCATTCGGTCGCGGTCGGCGCGGTAGCTGGCGATCAGGGCGCCGGGGATCGCATCCAGGATCGCATCGGCTTCGTGGGTCGGCGATACGCCGATTTCGATCCGCACGGGGTCGGGTACGATGTCGAATTCCGGCTGGGACACGACGATGGAGGGCACGTCGATCGTCACGAGGTCGTGGCCAGTCAGATCGATCGGCGCGGCGGTGAGCGGGCGGACCTGCGCCCTCGCCTCGCGCACACTCGCCCTGAGCCCGTCGGACAAGGCGTCGAGCACGGATTCCATCGCCTGCCCCTGCTCGATGGTGACGGCGTCGATGCGGACGGGCTGGAGAACCAGCGGTGTGGGTTGGGCCGGCCGGGGAGAGACGAGCTGCTGCGCCAGGCGCCATTCGGCGTCGAGGATCTGCATCCGTGTCCGGGTCTCCCGGCTCTCCTTCTCCTCCATGGCCTTGGCGGTGACGCGGGCCTCCTCGCGGGCGGCCTCGGCCTCGTAGCGAGCCAGAAGCGCGACGACGCTCTGCGCCTCCGCAAGCGGCATGGTCTCGCAGGCGGTGAGCGCGCGCTCGATCATCCGGCGCGACAGGGTGGCATTGCCGGGCTTGGCTTGGCTGGTTTTGGCTTGGCTGGTTTTGGCTTGGCCCGGCTCGGCCTGGAGACCGGCCTCGCGCCAGGCCGAGAGCGCGGCGACGAAGGCGGGCAGCAGGACGGGCGGCAATCCGGCGCGGCGGTGGAGGGCCGCGAAGCCCGAGGCGGAGGGGTCGTGCATCAGCCCAGCCACGCGGTCGGCCTTCAGGCCGGTGAGATCGGACAGCGCCGCCTCCGCGAAGGCCATGCGGCCCGACAGGATCGCCCGCAGGATCAGGCCGGCATTGAGCTGTCCCCGGATGCGGAGATGGCTCACGAGGCGCGCGAGATCCGCCCCGTCGGCACCGGCGCTCACCTCCAGGGTGCTGCGCTCCAGGGCCTCGCGGCTCGCCCGCTCCCCGCGCGCCGGGGTGAGCCAGCCCGAGGCGATGGCGAAGGCCGAGAGCGATGCCGCCACACGGGCGGTGACGGCCTGCCGCACTTCGAGGGGCAGGTCGGCCCGTAGCGTCAGGGCGTTCCGGAGGCCGGCATCGTCGCCGTGCCGCTCCACCATGCGCAGCAGACTGCCGGTGGTGATGCGGGCGCTGCGGTTGCGCACCAGGGTGGTGAGCGAAGGGACGCCGCCGATCTCGGCCATGGCGCCGGCCACCGCGTGGGAGAGGCCGAGCCGGCCGGCGATGGCGGTGCGGGTGGTCTCGCAGCCGACGGCGATGCCGTCCACGAGATCCGCATCGGTCAGGACGGAGGAGCGCCGTAGCACAAGGGCGGCGATGTCGGGATGGTCGCCCGCCAAAGCCACGACCAGCGACCGGGGCGCGGTGGCGCAACCGGCGCAGGCTTGCGCCAGGGCTCGACGCACGGCGAGGGCCGGGTCGTCGAGAAGCGCCAGGATCGCCGATTGCGCGTCGCGCGCCGCCCCGGCATCGAGCCCGCCATAGAGATAGGCCCGGGTCAGTGCCGCCGCGGCCTCCGCGCGACGGTCGATGGAAGCGTCACGGGTCCAGGACAGGAATTGGCGGATGATCATTGACCGCTCCGGGTCGCGAAGAGTGAAAGATCGAGAGGTTTGGAGGCGAAGTGTCCGGCCGACGGGGCGGCAGTGAATTCGGCGGGCCGGCGCGGGGGCAGCGGTGCGCCGACGAGGGCGGTGGCTGTGGCGGCGGTGGGCGAGGCCGTCGCCGCGACCTTCGCCGGCTCCGCGGGGATTGCGGCCGTCACGGAGGCCGTCTCTCCCGTCCCGTCCGAGCGCGGGAAATAGGTCGGCGCGCTGCGCGTCGGCTCCGGCGACGGTGACGTGGCCCTGCCCTGCCAGAGGCGGGCGACCCCCTCGGACATCGCCCCCTGGCGCTTGTCGGTCTGGAACAGGGCCCGCAATCCGCCGCCATCGATGGCCGCATAGGCGGAGACGGGATCGGTGGTGGAGGCCGGCTCGGCTGCGGCACCCGTCAGGGCCGTGGGGGCGGGCCGCGACGCGGATTGGCTGGCGGAGAGGAGCGCGTAGAGTTCGGCGGCGCCGCGAGGGCGGCCGGTCTTGTCGTAGAACAGGCTCCTGTTGGCGGCGGCCGCCTCCGGCATGTCGAGGGCGGCGGCGCGCGCCGGACTCGCCTGGGCGGTGCCGATCAGCGTCGCCGCCCCCCGTGCGCCGAGAACATGGGCGGCGTAGAGATCGCCGCCGGTCGGCTCGCGCCCGAGGGCGGCGGTGAGCGCCTCGCCGTTGCGCTGGGTCAGGGCGCCCGCCATGGTGGCGGCCACCGCAGGGTCACGGCGCAGATCCAGGATGGTCTGGCGAGTGGTGGCGTCCTCGACCGCATAGGTGCCGTTGGGCCGGGCGGTGATGGCGTCGGCATAGGCCGAGAGGCCGAGCTTTGGCCCCGCATTCTTCATCGTCCCGAGCCAGGTCTGTTCGATGAATTGGAACAGCCCGGTGGCCGAGGACGTGGCGGCCTTGGCCGACGGGTCGAGGGAGGATTCGCGCTTGGCCGTGGCGAGAAGGTAGTCGAATTCGGTGCCGGTGCTGCGCGCGCCGCTGCGGATCGCATCGACCACGCCCGCCGAAGCCGATCCGGCGGCCGTTCCCGTGGTCGCCCCGTTCCGCGTGCCCGCGTCCCGGCCGAGGCCGGTCTCGCGAGTGCTGGCGGGGGGCGTCGTGAAGAGGAACATGACCGTCCGGCTGCAGGCGGACCTGACGATGTCGGCCTAAGCCTTAATCTGTTCCGGTTATGGTAAATAAAGGTTAAAGGAACCGCCACTCGCGCCGTCCCGAACCTGTATAAGTTTCAGGACGATACGGGTTCCGCCAACCCGCGCCGCCCCCGGCGCAGGGCCACCAGCATCGCGAGGCCGGCAGCGGCCATGGCAGCCCCGGCGAGGGGGACGGCCGGATAGCCGAGGCCCGCATCGATCACGCCTCCGCCGAGGGCGGCACCGATGGCGTTGCCGAGGTTGAATGCGCCGACATTCATGGCCGAGGCGAGGTTGGGCGCGTCCTGTGCCCTCTCCATCACCCGCATCTGCAGCGGCGGCACCAGGGCGAAGCTGGCGACGCCCCAGAGGAAGATCAGGATGGCGGCCGGGATCTCCCAGCGCATGCCCCAGGCGAAAAGGACCAACACTGCCACCAAGCCGGCCAGGGAGGCCACGAGTGTGCCGTCCACCGAGCGGTCGGCAAAGCGCCCGCCGGCCCAGTTGCCCACGGTGAGGCCGATTCCGTAGAGCACCAGCATCGCCGTCACGAACGGCGTCGCGGCTCCCGTCTCGATCCGCAGGATCGGCACGATGTAGGTGAACACCGTGAACATCGCGCTCGCCCCCAGCACGGTGAGGGCGAGGGCGGCAAGCACCGGCCCCCGCATCAGGACGCGGAGTTCGGCCCGCATGTCGCCACCGGCCTCGGCCTCGAGGGGCGGCAAAGCCAGGCGCAGCGACAGCATGGCCACGGCCCCCACCGCGGCGATACCCCAGAAAGCCGCGCGCCAGCCCAGCATCTCCCCGACCCAGGCCGCCAGCGGCACGCCGCCGATGGTGGCGATGGTGAGCCCCGAGAACATCGCGGCGACGGCAGCGGCGCGGCGCTCGGGCGGCACGATGCCCGCCGCCACCACCGCCCCGACCCCGAAGAACGCGCCATGGTTCAGGGACGTGACGAGGCGGGCGACGATCAACATCGTATAGCTGTCGGCCACCGCCGAGAGGAGGTTGCCGAGAGTGAAGATGCCCATCAATCCGACGAGCAGGCGGCGGCGCTGCATCCGGGCGAAGGCCAGCGTCATCAACGGTGCGCCGATGAGCACGCCCATCGCATAAGCGCTGACGACGAGACCCGCCGCCGGGATCGAGACCTGCAGGTCGTTCGCGATCAGCGGCAGCATGCCCATCGGCGTGAACTCGGTGACGCCGATGCCGAAGGCACCGGCCGACAGCGCCAGCAGGGGAAGGTTGAGTCTCATGATTCGTGCTTTCCGTCTGTTCCGGAACAGCACATGGCGGATACCGCTTCTCCCTGGTAGTATCGCGCTGGGATCAACATCCGTGCGCCGGAGGCATCAATGCTGCGCGACAAGGTCGACCGGGCCGGAGACATGGCGGTCTTCCTCGCCGTGGCTCAGGAGGGCAGCCTGTCGGCGGCCGCGCGCCGGTTCGGCCTTACCCCCTCGGCCGTGAGCCGGGTGGTGGCACGCATCGAATCCCGGCTCGGCGTCCGGCTCCTCGTGCGTACCACGCGCTCCCTGCACCTCACCGCCGAGGGCGAGACCTATGCCCGGGCGGCGCGACGGATCCTCGCCGATCTCGACGAGACCGAAGCGCAGATCGCCGACCAGGGCTGCCCGCGCGGCCGGGTCCGCGTCAGCGCTTCGATGGCCCATGGCAGGCGTGTGGTGGTTCCCCTCATCGGCGATTTCGTCGCCCGCCATCCGGGGATCGTGGTGGAGATCGACCTCAGCGACGAGGTCGCGGACGTGATCGGCGGGCGGGCCGATCTGGCGATCCGGTTTGGGCCGCTGGCGGACAGCCCCCTTACCGCCCGGCGCCTCGGCGAGACCGGGCGCATGGTCGTGGCCTCACCCGCCTATCTCGCCCGCGCCGGCACGCCACGGGTTCCGGGAGATCTAGCCGGCCATAATTGCCTCGACTTCAACTTCCGCCGGATCGAGCCGGGCTGGCCGTTCCGCGAAGACGGGCGCGACCACCTCCTGGCGGTGCGCGGCAACATCGCGGCGAATAACGGCGAGACCCTGGTGCAACTCGCCCTGCAGGGCATCGGCGTCACCCGTGTCGGCACCTTCCATATCTCGGAGGATCTCGCGGCGGGCCGCCTCGTGCCGCTTCTGGAGGCGTACAATCCCCAGGACCGCGAGGCGATCCATGCGGTGTTCGTCGGCGGGCCGGCCATGCCCGCCCGCATCCGGGTCCTGGTGGATTTCCTCGCCGAGCGCATGGGCCGTAGCCAGGGACCGGTTTCATGAAGGTGATCGGCAGCGATCGGACGTCCCGCGCCGGAATACGGGAGAGGCCGTCATGCGCGCATTCCTGATCGTCCCTGGGGATTCAGGGGCCATCGCGACGGCGATAGCGAGCGGCGCGCATGCGCTGATCATAGACATGACAGGTCTCTCGTCGCCGGTCCCCTTCCCCGAGCGGGAGCAGGGCGGGCCATCGATCTACCTGCGTTCATGCGACTTGGAACGCGATCTCTCGGCGATGATGGCCATGGCGCCGCACGGCATCCTGCTGTCCCGCTGCGAAGGCGCCCGGGATGTCATGCGCCTCGGTGCGCGGCTCGCCGTCGAGGAGGCGATACATGGGTTGGCCGACGGGTCCACGCAGATCCTCCCTCTCATCGAGACGGCACGAGGCGCCCTGGCCTCGCACACCCTCGCGGATGCGAGTGGGCGTCTCGCCGGCATCGCCTGGGACGCCGAGGCCATCAGGGCCGAGATCGGGGCGCTCACCACCCGTGATCGCGGCGGCGCGCTGAGACCGCCCCTCGCTCAGGTCCGCTCCCTCATTCGCCTCGCCGCCGCCGCAGCGAGGGTCGCCGCGATCGACGCGGCATGCCCGCCGGGGGGCGACTTCGCAGACGAGGTCGATGCTGCGTGGAGCGATGGATTCGAAGCGAAGCTCGTTCTCGAACCGGATCAGGCCGGATTCGTCACCGCTTTCGGCGGTCGCGCCCCGGCACCGTCCACGGAGAGATGACGGTGCCGGCAAGAAGGCGCTTCATCGTTCAGGCGCGTCGGGGCCAGCCTATTCGGCGGCTTCGCCGTCCTCATCCGCCGGCAGGGTCCGAGCGGTCGGATCACGCTGCGCGTCGGGCGAGACGAGGTCGTGGCTGACGGGGACCGCCGTTACGTCGGGGGTGGAGCGTGAGCCCGTATCCGCCAGCATCATCGAAGCGCCCACCGAGATCAGACCGGCGAGGGAGCGGATGTCGTCCGGCTGGCGCGGGCTCCGGGAGATGACTTCGGCCTCGCGCTGAAGGCGCAAGTTGCAAGCCTTGCTGGGCAGCCCGCCATCCGGCGTGCAGGCGTCGTGCCGGGCACAGGCCGCATCGAGGGCGTCGATGGGCGGGAGTGGGGCATTGTTGCCGGGCCCGCAGTAATTGCCATGGATCAGCATGGTCGGCGGCCGGGTCGTCGTTTGCGCCAGAGCCGGCGTCGCGAGAGTAGCGGCCAGCAGAAGCGGTGCGGTGAACTTGAGGAACATGATATGACTACCTGTGCGAGCGCCCCCTCAGGCGTTTCGCGGAAAGGAGTCGCCGAACGACGGCTCGGCCCATTAAGGCTTTGCCCCTCATCTTGGTTCCCACTTTGACACGAAGCAGACCCCGGCCACTCTCGTCATGGCTCAGCTTGCGCCGTTGGTGGGAGACTGGCCGAACCGAGGCTACTGACCTGCTCCGGGCGGACGCTTCAACTCGAAACGCGCTTCGTCGGTAACGCTGAAATAATCGAAATATCCTCCCCGCATGAGAGGATGCATGGCGCCGGTATCGACCCGGCCGTCCTTGATGAAGGCATCGTCGACATAGATCGACACAACCTGCCCGATCACCAGGAAGTGGTTGGCTTCGCTGCCGTCGAGAGGTGTCAGGGGCACGGTCTGGAGCCATCGGCATTCCAAGGCGGCGGGGGACTCGGCGACCCGTGGCGGACGCACCTTGCGCGATGGCACCGGAGTCAGCCCGGCCGCCACGAACTCGCTGTCGCCCCGGGCGAGGGGGGCCGAGGTGGCATTCATAGCGTCGCGCAGCCCGTAGGTAGCGAAGTTGCAGACGAACTCCCCGCCCTCCTCCGCGAAGGTCATCGCGTCCTTGCGGCCGAAGGACGAGAACATCACCATGTCGGGGCCGGTGGCGACGGCGTTGAAGTAGGAATAGGGGGAGAGGTTGACGTGGCCCTGCTTGTTCATCGCGCTGATCCAGCCGATGGGGCGGGGGGCGACCAGGGCCTTCAGCGGGTTGTGCGGCAGGGTGCGGTTCTCGGAATCGTAATGCATGGCGCGGCTCAGATCCGGGTGACAATGTCGGCCAGGGCCGGTCTCGGGCGATCGCCC
The DNA here is from genome assembly GCF_017355285.1 of Methylobacterium sp. SD274. Taxonomy (NCBI): domain Bacteria; kingdom Pseudomonadati; phylum Pseudomonadota; class Alphaproteobacteria; order Hyphomicrobiales; family Methylobacteriaceae; genus Methylobacterium; species Methylobacterium sp. SD274. The sequence continues at coordinate 28,037 of NZ_JADIJP010000005.1, forward strand.
GGAACCTCGCGGGCACGGCCGAGATGGATGAAGCCCGCGAGTTTCTCGCGCGGATCGAGGCCAAGGACGTCGAGAATGCGGCGGTCATAGGCGAACCACTCGGTCAGCCAGGCAGTGGCGAAGCCCGCGGCATTGGCCGCGACGACGAGGTTCATGCACACGGCACCGGCCGACAGCACCTGCTCCCATTCCGGGATCTTCACATGGGGGGCGGCGCTGGAGACGACCGCGACCACGAGGGGGGCATGGGCGAGGCGGTGGCGCTCCAGATCAAGGCGCTTCGGATCGGCCTCCGGGTGGTCCGCCGCATAGGCGTCCGCGATGGTCTCACCCACGCGCAGGCGGGCATCGCCCTCGATCACCAGGAAGCGCCAGGGGCTGAGCTTGCCGTGGTCCGGTACGCGGGACGCGATGGTGAGAATCGCATCGAGCTCCTCGGTGTTCGGACCCGGGCCCTCGAGATTGACCGGCGGAACCGAACGGCGGACGCGAAGGAGGTCGATCGTGTCGTTCCGCGGAATGTCGGATATGGTGTCCATGGAACCTGTTCGGGGCGAATGAGGAACGTGGGGGCACCGCCGGGCGGCTGGTCTGAGGCGAGCCGCTTCGGCGATCGATAGGAAGCTTCGGCCTTGGAGCCGCCACGGTCCGGATACAAAGCGGGATGTCGCATTCGGCACGGTGACGGTCGACAAGCGAAAACATGCCGTGCGGTCCGCAGCTTGGCAATCGCCGACATGCATGGCCGCCCCGTGCATGGTGGCCCCGTGAAGGAGATAGCGGATGGGACCGGTAATGCGCGCGCTCGCGGTGACGGGAGCCATGGCGATGGCGGCGTTTCCGGCGCAGGCGCAGGAGCGCGACCCGTTCGGCGGTCGCAACGGTCCGGCCCTGCCCTCCCCCTCGATCACGGGACCGCAATTGCCGAGCCCACCTGTCGAGGGCGAGGCACCGCTCGCCCTCACCGCCCTGTTCGCGGGCAGCAACCAGCCTGTACGGTCCGGCCTCGCCTGGCGCATCTACGAGGACCGGTCCGACGGGGTGCGGCCGAACATCGTCGCGCGGTCCGAGGCGGCGGATCCGAGCTTCACCCTGGCACCCGGCACCTACGTCGCCACCGTCACCTACGGCTTCGCCAGCGCCTCGAAGCGCATCACCATGGCGGGCGCGGCACTCAGCGACCGCCTGACGATCACCGCGGGGGCGCTCAAGCTCTCTGGTGCCATCGGCGACATGAAGATCGCCCCCGCCGAACTCGCCTTCTCGGTCTTCGTGCCCATCGGCACCAATTCGGAAGGGCGCCTCGTGCGCAGCGGCGTGAAGGCGGGCGAGTTGATCCGCCTGCCGGAGGGGACCTACCACGTGGTCTCGAACTATGGGGAATCGAACGCGATCCAGCGCGCCGACCTCAAGGTGGAGAACGGCAAGGTCACCGACGCCACCCTCAACCACCGGGCCGCCACGGTGACCCTCAAGCTCGTGGCCGCGCCCGGGGCAGAGGCCTTCGCCGGCACCGCCTTCAGCGTCCTGACGCCGGGCGGCGACACGATCCGCGAGGCGATCGGCGCCTTCCCGCAGGTGACCCTGGCCGAGGGGGACTACGTCCTCATCGCCCGCCATGACGGGCAGGTCTACACCCGCGAGTTCAAGGTCGAGAGCGGGATGGACCGCGATATCGAAGTGGTGGCGAAGGCGTCATGATCCGGACCGTCTGCGTGTCCGTCGTCCTTCTCGCCGCCGTGCCCGCCACGGCGCAGACCATCACCGACGGATCCGACGCGACCGTGGGAGCGGAGGTCGCCGCCGCTACGACGGCGCTGCTGGGCAAGGGGCTCAAGAGCCCGGCCGAGGCACGCTATTCCCGGCTGCGACCGGGCAAGGCGGGCGCCGTCTGCGGCGAGGTCGACGTGACCAACCGGATGGGCGTCCATGTCGGCCCGCGCCCCTTCGTCGCCGATACCGGATCGGGATTTGCCGGCATTCTCCCCGACGCGGCGGAAATCCGGCACCCGTCCAGCATGGCGCAGTATCAGGGTTTCCAGCGCATTCTGGCGCTGCTCGCCGCGAATTGCGAGGGATGACTTTTTCTCGGCTCCCTCCTGCGGCCTCATCCCGAATCGACCGGATGGGACTGAGGGGGCCTCAGCCTCCGAGAACCGCGAAGCCGGCCCCCGAGGCGGCTGTCAGCACGACGACGATCCAAGGCGGGGCCGCGCCGATCGTCAGGAGCAGGAACGCGCCGGCGGCGAGGGCGAAATCGCGCGGGCCGAGGACGGCGCCTGTCCAGAGCGGATCGTAGAGGGCAGCGGCGAGGATCCCGACCACTGCCGCGTTGGCGCCCCGCATGGCCGCCTGCGCCAAAGGCTTCGCGCGGAACGCATCCCAGAACGGCAGCGCGCCGTAGACCAGGAGCAGGCCCGGCATGAAGACCGCAACCAGGGCGATGACGGCCCCGGCCAGACCGTTGGGCTCAGGCCCGAGGGCAGCGCCGAGATAGGCCGCGACGGTGAAAAGCGGCCCCGGCACGGCCTGGGCCGCGCCGTAGCCGGCCAGGAACGCGTCCGGGCCGATCCAGCCGGTCTCGACCAGAGCCGTGCGCAGGAGCGGCAGCACCACATGGCCTCCGCCGAAGACGAGGGCGCCCGCGCGGTAGAACGCATCGAACATGGCGAGCCCCTGCGAGGCCAGAACTTCGGCCAGGAGCGAAGGTAGAACGAGGAACAGGCCGAACAGGAGGAGGGCCACCGTGCCGGCCCGGCGCGAGACCGGGAAGCGGAGCGGCTGGCCCGGCACTCCGGCCGCCTGCCGGCACAGGACGAGGCCGGCCATGGCTCCCGCCGCGATGGCAACGACCTGCCCCGCCGATCCAGCGAGTGCCGTGACGAGGCAGAGGGCGGAAAAGGCGATGGACGCGCGGGTGACATCGGGCGCGAGGCTGCGGCCCATGCCCCAGACCGCCTGCGCCACCACCGCCACGGCGACGAGCTTCAGCCCGTGGACGAGGCCCGATCCGACCGGGCCGCCGAGGGCACCGGCGCCATAGGCGAAGGCCACGAGAAGGAGCGCCGAGGGCAGGGTGAAGGCGGTCCAGGCCGCCAACCCACCGGCCAATCCCCCTCCCCGCATCAGGCCGAGGGAAAACCCGACCTGGCTCGATGCCGGGCCGGGCAGGAACTGACACAGGGCCACGAGATCCGCATAGGCCGCCTCGTCGAGCCAGCGCCGACGGTGCACGAACTCCTCGCGAAAGTAGCCGAGATGGGCGATCGGGCCGCCAAAGGCGGTAAGCCCGAGCTTGAGGAAGGCGAGGAAGACTTCCCGCACGGAACCCTCGCGGGCGAAAAGGGGTGTCGTCACGTGGGAGGACCTCGAGGGGACGGGGGCGGGCTCGCTCCCGCGACGTCTTCCTATCTGAATTCCTCATCCTGAGGTGCCGCGAAGCCGCCTCGAAGAAGGGCTCCGGCCTGACTGGCGATCCCTGGACGCCTCCTTCGAGGGCTCCGCTGCGCTGCGCCGCCTCAGGATGAGGTCGTGGGTGGGATGGCTCCCGGAACCTATCGCAGCCCGCCGGCCTCGACGATGAAGCGGGCGACCGTGTCGGCGCCGTGCCCCTCGCGCAGGGAGGAGAACACGTAGGGCCGCGTTCCCCGCATGCGCCGGGTATCCGCCTCCATCACCCCGAGATCGGCGCCGACCATGGGAGCGAGGTCGGTCTTGTTGACGATGAGGAGATCGGACCGGGTGATGCCGGGGCCGCCCTTGCGTGGGATCTTCTCGCCGCCGGCGACATCGATGACGTAGAGGGTGAGGTCGGCGAGTTCCGGCGAGAAGGTCGCCGCGAGGTTGTCGCCGCCGGATTCGATCAGGATCAGGTCGAGCTTCGGGAAGCGTCGGCGCATCTCGGCCACCGCCGCGAGGTTGATCGAGGCGTCCTCGCGGATCGCCGTATGCGGGCAGCCGCCGGTCTCGACGCCCATGATCCGCTCCTCGGGCAAGGCGCCGGCCACGGTGAGGATACGGGCATCCTCCTTGGTGTAGATGTCGTTGGTGATGGCGCAGATCTCGAAGCGATCGCGGAAGCGCTTGCAGAGCTGTTCCATCAGGGCGGTCTTGCCGGAGCCGACAGGGCCGCCGATGCCGACGCGCAAGGGGCCGTTCGGTGAGTGGCCGTTCAGTGAGGTCATGACGGGGTCTTTCACGAGCGGAAGATCCGAGAATACTGGGTCTCGTGCCGGGCCGAGCCGAGATCGAGGCGCAGTGTCGCGCTGCCGATCTCGTCCAGGCTCAGGGGCGGGATGGTTGCGGCCAAACCCGCCACCCGAGGGGTGAGGGACGCGATCACCCGCGTGCCGGCGCTCTGGCCGATGGGCGCGCAGCGCAGCGCCGCCGAGACGAGGTTCTGCAGGAAGGCGAGGCCGAACCCGGCGAGCACCGGGGCGAGCGCCATGCGATGGGCGCCGGCCGAGAGCCCGACCGCCACCGGGTATGCCACCTCGCCGGGCAGCGCCTCGCTCAACCAGTCGAGATCCGCGCTTCCCCAGGCGGCGCGGGTGGCGTCGAGGAAGCTGCGGCCTTGCTGGGTCGTCTCGAGGTGGAGTTCGCGCGTGGGCGCCAGGGCGACGGCGAGGTCGTTGACCTCCATCAGCGCCGGGACGTCCCCCGCCTCGGCGGCGGCATGGGCATGGGCCAGAAGAATCAGGTCGGTGCGCACAGCGCCCCGTTCGAGCACGTCGCCGAGCCATGCCAGCAGCGAGGCCTCGCCGCCGACATCGCCGCATTCCACGGCCCATTCGAGCCCATGCGAATACGCATAGGCCCCGACTGGATAGCCCGGCGAGAGCCAGGCCATGAGCCGAACGGTGTCGATCATCGAGGGGTCGCCCCTCATCGTACCGGGCGCCCTTCCCTGGAAGCCCGAACCGCCAGCGGTCCATGGGGCAGAGGATGGGGGCAGAGGACGAGGCTCAACCGGACACCGTGCCGTGGCTGTGCGGATGAGGGTGGTCGTGAGCATGATCGTGTTCGTGGGCATGGCCATGCCCGTGGTGGTGCCCGGCAGCCTCGCCGGCATAGGCCCCGCCCTCGGGCCGGAACGGACGCTCCACCGGCTCGGCCGTCCCCCCTAAGCCCCGTACCATCTCGGCCAGCACGTGGTCGTAGGCGATATGGACCGCGTCCGCGCCGATCTCGGCCGGGATGTGCCGGTTGCCGATGTGCCAGATCAGGCGCTTGAGGGCGAGGTCGTCGGCGGCCCGGATCTCGAGCAAGCGCTCGGGCGCGGCCTCGACCCAGACGAGGCGGCCATCCTGCAGCACCAGGGCGTCACCGTCGTCGAGGACCGTCGGCGCAGGCAGGTCGAGCAGGAAGGACAGTCCGCCGACCCCGCGCATGGCCATGCGGCGGCGATGCCGGTCGCCATGGTCGAGGACGATGCGGTCGACGATCTCGCCGGAGAGCGCGTCTCGGCGGATCACTTTCGTGGCGCGGATTAGGGAAGAGCTCAAAACAGGAAATACCGCTGGGCCATCGGCAGCACCTCGGCCGGCTCGCAGACCAGGAGCTCGCCATCGGCGCGCACGTCGTAGGTCTCCGCGTCGATCTCGATGTTCGGCGTGGCGTCGTTGAGGATCATGCTCTTCTTCGAAATGCCGCCGCGCACGTTCTCCACGGCGACGAAGAGCTTCTGCGCGCCGAGCCGTTCGCGAAGACCGTCCTCGATGGCGGCCTTCGAAACGAAGGTGAGCGCGGTGGCGAAGGGCGACCGGCCGATCGCCCCGAACATCGGGCGGTAATGCACCGGCTGGGGCGTGGGGATCGAGGCGTTGGGGTCGCCCATCGGCGCGGTGGCGATCATGCCGCCCTTGATGACGAGATCCGGCTTCACCCCGAAGAAGGCCGGGGTCCACAGCACGAGATCTGCGAGCTTGCCCGCCTCCACCGAGCCGACATGGGCCGAGACGCCATGCGCGATGGCCGGATTGATCGTGTATTTCGCGATGTAGCGGCGGGCGCGCAGGTTGTCGTTGCCGGAGGCGTCGCCCGGCAGGCTCCCGCGCTGGCGCTTCATCTTGTCCGCCGTCTGCCAAGTCCGGATGACGACCTCGCCGACCCGGCCCATGGCCTGGCTGTCCGACGACATCATCGAGAGCGCACCGATATCGTGCAGGATGTCCTCGGCCGCGATGGTCTCCTTGCGGATGCGGCTCTCGGCGAAGGCGAGATCCTCGGGAATCGCCGGGTCGAGGTGGTGGCAGACCATGAGCATGTCGAGATGCTCGTCGATGGTGTTTTTCGTATACGGGCGCGTCGGGTTAGTGGAGGACGGGAGCACGTTCATCAGCCCCGCCACCTTCATGATGTCCGGCGCGTGGCCGCCCCCCGCCCCTTCCGTGTGGAAGGCATGGATGGTCCGCCCCGCGAAGGCGCGGATCGTGTCCTCGACGAAGCCGGATTCGTTGAGCGTGTCGGAATGGATCATCACCTGCACGTCATGCAGGTCGGCCACCGTGAGGCAGGTGTCGATGGCCTGGGGCGTGGTGCCCCAATCCTCGTGGAGTTTCAGGGCGCAGGCGCCGGCGCGGACCATCTCGACGAGGCTCTCGGGCCGCGAGGCGTTGCCCTTGCCGGCGAAGGCGAGGTTCATGGGGAAGCTATCCGCCGCCTCGATCATCCGGGCGAGATGCCAGGGGCCGGGGGTGCAGGTGGTGGCGAAGGTGCCGTGCGCCGGGCCGGTGCCGCCGCCGAGCATGGTGGTGACGCCCGAGCACAGGGCCTCCTCGATCTGCTGCGGGCAGATGTAGTGGATATGGCTGTCGAACCCGCCGGCCGTGAGGATCTTGCCTTCGCCGGCGATCACTTCGGTGCCGGGGCCGACGATGATGTCGACGCCGGGCTGGATGTCCGGGTTGCCGGCCTTGCCGAGCTTGAAGATCCGCCCCTTCACGATGCCGACATCGCATTTCACCACGCCCCAATGGTCGAGGACCACGGCATTGGTGATGACGGTGTCCACCGCGCCATCGGCATTCGTCACCTGCGACTGCCCCATCCCGTCGCGGATGACCTTGCCGCCGCCGAACTTCACCTCCTCGCCATAGGTGGTGTGGTCGCGTTCCACCTCGATGAAGAGGGAGGTATCGGCGAGGCGGATGCGATCGCCCGTGGTGGGGCCGAACATGTCGGCATAGGCCGAGCGGGCGAGGGAGGCGGGGCGGGGTGTGTTGGACATCAGGCGGCCTCTCGTGCCTCTGCGACGGCGCGGTCGAACAGAGCGTCCAGCGCCGCGTTGACGCCGCGACAGCCGGCAACGACTTCTTTCGCCCAATCGATGTAGTTCGCCACGCGCTCCGCGCTCCAATCGTCCGGGGGGCTCGCCACGAGCGAATGCAGGTTGCTGATCTTGTCCGCGATCTTGAGGGCGCGGGCGCCGGGCGACTTGTGCGGCGCCTGCTCGACCTGGAGACGCTTGCGCTCGGCCTTGGGCAGAGATTTGTCGTCCGTGACCTCGGCCACGAGTTCGGCGACGCGCCGACCGAACAATTGCTCGATCTCCTCGCGGCTCGTCCCGGTATCCTCCACCGTGTCGTGGAGCCAGCCCGCCGCCACCAGATCGGCATCGGGCGCTTCGGCCGTCGCGGCCAGGAGCGAGGCCACCTCGGCGAGGTGGTTCACGTAAGGCTCGCGCGCCGCGCCCTTCCGGGTCTGTCCCACGTGACACCGCGCGGCGAACTCGGCGGCACGGGTGACGAGGAGGATGCCATCGCGCAGGCGGGATGTCTCGTCGGTCATAGGGACCCCATCACGTCACCGCGGAATCCGTAGACCGTCCGGGCACCGAGCAGCGGCACCAGGGAGACCTCCCGTGTGGCGCCCGGCTCGAACCGCACCGCCGTGCCCGGCGCGATGTCGAGGCGCTGGCCCCTCGCCTTCTCGCGCTCGAAGGTCAGGCCCGGATTCACCTCGTAGAAATGGTAATGCGAGCCCACCTGGATCGGCCGGTCGCCAACATTGGCCACGGTGAGCAAGGTGCGCGGGGCGCCGTCGTTGAAGACGATCTCGCCCGGAAGCGTCGTCACAATGCCCGGCACATCCGACGAGGGCGCGCCGCGGATCGGGTGGTGGACGGTGACGAGCTTGGTCCCGTCGGGAAACGTCGCCTCCACCTGGATGTCGTGGATCATCTCGGCGATGCCCTCCATCACCTGATCGGCGGTCAGCACATGGGCGCCCGCCTGCATCAGTTCGGAGACCGAGCGGCCATCCCGCGCGCCCTCCACCACGGCATCGGTGATGAGCGCAATCGCTTCGGGATAGTTCAGCTTGACGCCGCGGGCGAGCCGGTTGCGGGCGACCTGGGCGGCCATGGCGACCAGGAGCTTGTCCTTTTCGCGCGGGGTCAGGAGCACGGGAAACCTCGGGTGTTGGCCAATCGAGCGGAGACTTGGACACGTTGGCCCTCAAGGCAAGGACCGTGCGCGACGAATGCAAGCGGTATCGATGCATCTCTGCGCAAACAACGCGACCCCGGCAGTCCGAGCGCCTTCGTGGCGTAGGGCTGGTTTCTGGCGGGATGTGCCAAATTCGTCTTTCCACTTGATTGGACAAATCACGTTCGGAGAACAGCTGAGACGATAGGGATTTTTCAATCCAAAAATGTCATTCCCGATCCTACTCTCGCACCAATATAAGTATAGAGCCGACTTTAGGATCCGAGTCATGACAGAATCCAGCAAATTGCCTACCGAATTGGACATGACGAATGCGGCGGATGTCGAATGGGTGAGATCGCGAAACGATCCCGCGATTTGGCATGAAGCGGCGATAGCGGCAGTTGCTTATCGTGGCGACAAGCATGGCTTTCTGCCATGGCTCATACAACAGCCAAACATGGACCGCGCAACGGCAGGATGGTTGCTTTTCTGGCTTCAAGGCTCAAAATATTTACAAGGTCAAAAAGACTCGTTCTGGGCAAAAATTTACGACAATGATGCCGTCTCTCTACTGGATAGTCTTTGTCAGAGAAGTGAGAAGATCGGCTTCATCGAAGATAGCATCGGTCTGGACGGTGGCTTCGAGAAGGAGCGCCAAGCGTGCCTAGCAGTCATTGAAGATGGACTGCTGGCTACGGAAATCACCGTTCCCCATGCCATTATCGCAAAAAGCTTCAAATCTCCATCGGGAACCCAGCCCTATGAGATCCATGACGGGACGCTTCTGAGCATCGATTTTCTTCGGGATTCGATGCCGGAACTATATTCGTGACGATGCCGAAGTGGCAAACATAGCGTGCCTGTCCCTAACCGGCGACAAATCTATACGGTCTATGCGCCATCGGTTGACAGGACGCCGCTCCTCGGCCGAACAGCGGAGGCATTCCTCTCCCTGAGACTAGGGCAGGCCCCGTGACCTATCCCCGCGACCTCGTCGGCTACGGCCGCAACCCGCCCCATCCGCGCTGGCCGAACGGCGCGCGGATCGCGGTGCAGATCGTGCTCAACTACGAGGAGGGCGGCGAGAACTGCATCCTGCATGGCGATGCTGCCTCGGAGGCGTTCCTGTCGGAGATCGTCGGCGCCCAACCCTGGCCGGGCCAGCGGCACATGAATATGGAATCGATGTTCGAATACGGCTCGCGTGCGGGCTTCTGGCGGATCTGGCGGCTGTTGCAGGCGCGGAACGTTCCCATCACCGTGTTCAGCGTCGCCACGGCGCTGGCCCGCCATCCCGATATCGCCGCGGCCATGAAGGAGGCCGATTGGGAGATCGCCTGCCACGGCCTGAAATGGATCGACTACCGCGACTTCACCCGCGAGGAGGAGAAGGCGCATATGGACGAGGCGATCCGCATCCACACGGAGATCACCGGCGAGCGGCCGCTGGGCTGGTACACGGGCCGCTCCTCGGTTCACACCCTCGATCTCGGCGTGGAGGCCGGCTTCACCTGGCTCGCCGATTCCTACGCCGACGACCTGCCCTACTGGATCGAGGAACCGAGCGGACGCGGCCTCGTGGTGCCCTACACGCTGGACGCCAACGACATGAAATGCGTCGCCCTTCAGGGGTTCAACACCGGCGACCACTTCTTCACCTACCTGCGCGACACGTTCGACGCGCTCTACGCGGAGGGCGAGACCGCGCCGAAAATGATGTCGGTGGGCCTGCATTGCCGCCTCGTCGGGCGCCCGGGACGGATCGCGGCGCTGGCCCGCTTCCTCGACCATATCGCCACCCATGAGGACGTCTGGGTCGCGCGGCGGATCGATATCGCCGAGCATTGGATGAACACTCATCCGCCGGGCTGATCCCCCGCCCGCTGGACGGAACGGGCGTTCCTACTCCATCCTCGAAGCGGTATCCCCGACGGGACGAGGGGAACGCGTGAGGCCGTGGAGTTCCCAGCCGCTTCTTCGAAACCCGACAGGACCGCATCCCCGTGCCAACGACCGTCGAGAAGCCCCCCGAACGCCGTCGCCGCAAGGACGGCGCGGCGCGGCGCGAGGCGATCCTCGATGCCGGACTAGAGGTGTTCTCAGGGCTCGGCCTGCACGGGGCGAGCGTCGACCGGCTCGCCGAGCGGGCCGGCCTGTCGAAGGCCAACCTCCTCTACTACTTCCCCTCCAAGGAAGAGCTCTACGTGGCGGTGCTGCGCCGCGTCCTCGACGTCTGGCTCGATCCCCTGCAATCCTTCGACGCGGACAGCGAGCCCGCCGACGCGATCCGGGCCTATATCCGCGCCAAGCTGACCCTGTCGCGGGATGCGCCGCAGGCCTCGCGGCTGTTCTGCCTGGAGATCGTCCAGGGCGCACCGCTCCTGCGGGCCGAACTCGAAGGCCCCCTGCGCGGGCTGGTGGAGAGCAAGGCGGCGATCCTGCGCGGCTGGATCGACCAGGGCCGCATCGGTGCCCACGACCCGCACCACCTCATCTTTTCGATCTGGGCGATCACCCAGCACTACGCCGATTTCGCGGTCCAGGTGGATGCGGTCACCGGCCGGAGCCTCGACGAATCCGACTTCTTCGAAAGTACAGTGGCGAGCACGCACGCCTTGATCCTCACCGGGCTGGGCCTGCGATAGGCACTCGGCGGATTTCGCGTCCAGGAGCCCGCTCTGGAAGCGAGCCCCATCGGCGAGATCCCCGAAAAACCTATTTCTTCGAGGCGAGATACGCGATCACGTCATCGATCTTCTTGTCGTCGGGATAGCCGGCGAACACCATCTTCGTCCCCGGCACCTTGGCCTTTGGGCTCTTCAGCCATTCGTGCAGGCTCGCCTCGTCCCAGGTGAGGCCGGACGCCTTGAGCGGGGCCGAGTAGGAATACCCGTCGAGGGAGGCCGCCTTGCGGCCGACAACCCCCGTCAGATCCGGGCCGACGCCGTTCTTGCCGAAGGCATGGCAGGCCTTGCAGGGCGCGAACGCCTTCTCGCCGGCGGCGGCATCGCCCTCGGCGTGGGCCGCCATCGGAAGCAGCATCGCAACGAGAGCACCGAGCATCGGGTACCGCATGGGGTTTCCTCTCCGTGGTTGTTTTGAATACCTCCAGATTACTGACCGCATGCTTCCCGAAGGCAATGTCCGAGAGGGAAGACTCACGAGAACGTGTCACGTCGCGAGGATGGCCAGAGAAGATTCGCGTATCCGCCCCGCAATTCAGCAGACGCCGCCTCCCCACCGGGCAAATCGGAGAGAGTTTGGGCAAACACCTAATCTGTTGGATTTAGAGTTTGATCATATGGTCCAAACAGCTACCGTTCACCATCGGACGGGGCGAACACGGTACACTCCGTTCGCAACCTTGACCGGCATTGGATCCCATCGTCCAATCTCTGCCAGCTCAGCGAGGTTGTCATGAATGTCGGCGTCTTCATTCCTATCGGCAACAACGGCTGGCTCCTCTCGGAGAATGCGCCGCAATACAAGCCGAGCTTCGAACTGAACAAGCAGGTCGTCCTCAAGGCCGAAGGCTACGGGCTCGATTTCGCCCTGTCGATGATCAAGCTGCGGGGCTTCGGCGGCAAGACCGAGTTCTGGGACCACAACCTCGAATCCTTCACGCTGATGGCGGGCCTCGCCGCCGTGACGAGCCGGATCAAGCTCTTCGCCACCGCCGCCACCCTGTGCATGCCCCCCGCCATCACAGCCCGGATGGCCTCCACCATCGATTCCATCTCCGGCGGCCGCTTCGGGCTGAACCTCGTGACGGGATGGCAGCGGCCTGAATACTCGCAGATGGGTCTGTGGCCCGGCGACGGGTACTTTTCGCGGCGCTACGAATACCTCTCCGAATACGCCCAGGTGCTGCGCGATTTGTGGGAGACGGGGTCCTGCGACCTCAAGGGCGAGTTCTTCCAGATGGACGATTGCCGGCTCTCGCCCCGGCCGCAGGCGGAGATGAAGATCATCTGCGCCGGCCAATCGGCCGCCGGCATGGCGTTCACGGCGAAATATGCCGACTACAATTTCTGCTTCGGCAAGGGCGTGAACACGCCCACCGCCTTCGCCCCCACGGTGGAGCGACTGGAACTCGCCAAGGCCGAGACGGGCCGGGACGTGTCGTCCTACGTCCTGTTCATGATCATCGCCGCCGAGACCGACGAGGAGGCCCGCGCCACCTGGGAGCATTACAAGGCGGGAGCGGATCAGGAGGCCATCGCCTGGCTCGGGGTCCAGGGCGCGGCCGATACAAAATCCGGCGCCGACACCAACGTGCGCCAGATGGCCGACCCGACCTCGGCGGTGAACATCAACATGGGCACCCTCGTCGGCTCCTACGCGGAGGTGGCGCGCATGCTCGACGAGGTCGCTACCGTGCCCGGCACCGAGGGCGTGCTCCTGGTCTTCGACGATTTCCTCGAAGGGCTCGATGCCTACGGCACCCGCATCCAGCCGCTGATGCGCTCGCGGGCGCATGTCACCGCCGATGCGGTGCCGATGGCGAAGGTGGCGTGATGGTCGCCGGCTATCACGACGCAGCCGGACGCCATGGCGGCATCACCCTCCCCGCGCGGCCGGAACCCATCGCCTTCGCTGCCGAGGCCACGGCCCTCATCGTCATCGACATGCAGAACGCCTATGCCACGAAGGGCGGTTATCTCGATCTCGCCGGGTTCGACGTCTCGGCGACCGGGCCGGTGATCGGACGGATCGCGACGGCCGTCGCTGCCGCCCGCAAGGCCGGGATCAGGATCGTCTGGTTCCAGAACGGCTGGGACCCGGACTATGTCGAGGCCGGAGGGCCGGGCTCGCCGAACTGGCACAAGTCGAACGCCCTCAAGACCATGCGCAGCCGCCCCGACATGAACGAGCGGCTGCTCGCCAAGGGAAGCTGGGACTACGCCCTGGTGGATGCGCTGAGCCCCGAGCCCGGCGACATCGTGCTGGGCAAGCCGCGCTACAGCGGCTTCTACAACACCCAGCTCGACAGCCTGCTGCGCTCGGCCGGCATCCGCACCCTGGTCTTCACCGGCATCGCCACCAATGTCTGCGTGGAATCGACTCTGCGTGACGGGTTCTTCCTCGAATATTTCGGCATCGTCCTCGCCGACGCGACGCATCAGGCGGGGCCGGACAGCCTGCAGGCGGGCGCGCTCACCAATATCGAGACCTTCTTCGGCTGGGTCTCGGATGTCGCGAGCTTCGAGGCGGCCCTGGGCGAGCGGGACGCCGCCGCGGCGGAGTGACACCCTCCCCTCGCGCCCTCGACCTCATCTTGAGGTGCCGCAGCGTAGCGGAGGCCTCGAAGGAGGCTTTCAGTTCGCTCCCAGGGGCCTGGAGGCCTCCTTCGAGGCCCGCTGACGCGGGCACCTCAAGATGAGGTCACGGGTGGGCAAGACGACACAGACGACGAAGACGGCCATTTCGACGATCGAACGGGAGCACCGCGAACCATGCCCAAGACCGTGATCATTCCCCCAGGCACCGGTAAGCCGTTGGCCCCCTACGTGCCGGGCACCCTCGCCGACGGCGTGCTCTACGTCTCGGGCACCCTGCCGCTGGATGCGGATGCCAACGTCGTCCATGTGGGCGATGCCGGCGCGCAGACGAGACACGTGCTGGAGACGATCAAGGGCGTCGTGACCGCCGCCGGCGGCACCATGGACGATGTCACCTTCAACCACATCTTCCTGAAGGACTGGGCCGATTACGCCGCGATCAACGCGGTCTATGCCAGCTACTTCCCCGGGGAGAAGCCGGCGCGCTACTGCATCCAGTGCGGCCTGGTAAAACCAGACGCCCTGGTGGAGATCGCCTCCGTCGCGCATGTGGGCAAACCGTGAGCGCGACCATCCATCACGAGATCCACGGGGACGGGGAACGGACGGTCCTGCTTTCGCCGGGCCTCGGCGGATCGTGCGGCTATTTCGCACCGCAGATTCCGGCCCTGGCCGAGCGGTTCCGGGTGGTCGGCTACGATCATCGCGGCACCGGGCGCTCGCCCGATGCGCTGGAACAGGGCCACAGCATCGCCGCCATGGCCGCCGACGCCCTTCGGGTGATGGACGATCTCGGCATCGCCACGGCTGACATCGTCGGGCATGCGCTCGGCGGGCTCATCGGCCTCGAACTGGCGCGTGCCCATCCCACCCGGGTGGGGCGGCTCGTGGTCATCAACGGCTGGGCCAGGACCGATTCCGCGACGAAGCGGTGCTTTGCCGCCCGCAAGGCCCTGCTGGCCCATGCCGGCCCCGAAGCCTACGTGGCCGCGCAGGCGATCTTCCTCTATCCGGCGCCCTGGCTTTCGCTCAACGCGGAGCGCGTCGCGGCGGACGAGGCCCATGCCCTGGCGCATTTTCCCGGACCTGAGAACACGCTGCGGCGGATCGCGGCGCTGGAAGCCTTTGATCTCACCGCGCATCTGTCCGGTATCCCGCACGAAACCCTCGTGATGGCAGCGGCCGACGACGTGCTCGTGCCCTATCTGCGCTCGGAGGAACTCGCGGCGGCGTTGCCCAACGCCACGCTGGATCTGGCCAAGAGCGGCGGCCACGCGCATAGCGTGACGCAGGCGGAGGCGTTCAACCGCACCCTCGTCACCTTCCTCGACCGGCCCTGAGGAAGTTCGTCATGGCTCATCCGGCTCGACCGGTTCGTCTTGGCGAGCCAGCGCGCCATCTCGCTTGGATCCTCGAGGGGCTGCCGGTGTTCAGGCGCGGAACCGGTGACCACTTTTGCTGAACCTGCTTAGGATGAAAGCTCCGCCATGACCGAGACGACGTTGCCCACGGTCGAGGCCGGAGCTTTTCGCGAAGCGATGGCCCATCTGGCCAGTTCGGTCCATCTCGTCACCACCGACGGGCCGGGCGGACGGGCCGGTTTCACGGCCTCTTCCGTCTGCAGCGTCAGCGACGCGCCACCGACCCTCCTCGTCTGCATCAACCGAACCTCCTCCGCCTATGCCGCAGTGAGCGCCAATGCGGCCCTGTGCGTGAACACGCTGTCGGGCGGGCAGGCCGCCATCGCCGGCGCCTTCGGCGGCCGCACCCCCATGGACGAGCGCTTCGCGGCGGGGGCCTGGGGAGTGCTCGCCACCGGGGCACCGGTGCTGGAGGGGGCGTTGACCGCCTTCGATTGCCGCATCGTGGCGCGCCACGCCGTCGGCAGCCACGACGTGCTGTTCTGCGAGGTGGTGGATCTCTCGGAGCCCGCCGGCCAACAGGGTCTCGTCTATGCCGGCCGGCGCTACCACACCCTGCCCGTGGCGGTCGCTCCGCCGCACCCCGCCGCCGTCTGACCGTCCGGCCTCGCCCCGAGCATCCCGTCACGCTTCTCGCCTCACGCGATCCACCGCCCGGAGACCACGAGACCATGGCAGCCGAACCCTATTTCCCCGTCTGGCGCGCCAGAGATGCGACGACCGAGGCCGCGGACGTCATGCCCGACGAGCGCCTGCCGGCGGGCCAGACCGTGCTCCTCGGCTTCCAGCACGTGGTGGCGATGTTCGGCGCCACGGCCTTGATGCCGATCCTGATGGGGTTCGACCCCAACCTGGCGATCTTCTTCTCCGGCATCGGTACACTCATCTTCTTTCTCGCCACCGGCGGCCGGGTGCCGAGCTATCTCGGCTCGTCGGCGGCCTTCGTCGGGGTGGTGATCGCAGCCACGGGCTATGCCGGGGCGGGGCCGAACCCCAACATTGCCGTGGCGCTCGGCGGCATCATCGCGGCGGGCCTGCTCTACGGCCTCGTCGGCGCCGTCATCGGCCTCGTCGGCTATGCCTGGGTGGAGCGGGTGATGCCACCGGTGGTGACCGGAGCGGTGGTGGCCGCCATCGGCCTCAACCTCGCGCCGATCGCGACGCGGATCATCTCGGCCTCCGCCTTCGACACCTGGTTCGGCCTCCTGACGGTGGTCATCGTCAGCGTCATCACCATCTACGCGCCCGGCCTCGCCCGGCGCCTGCCGATCCTGATCGGGGCGGCCCTCGCCTACCTGCTCTATCTCCTCCTCGCCAACGGGTTCGGTCTCGCCAAGCCCATCGATTTCTCTGCCGTCATGGCCGCCCCCTGGATCGGCGTGCCGGGCTTCGTCGCGCCGGTCTTCGAGCCTAAGGCGATCGCCCTCATCGCCCCGGTCTTCGTGGTGCTGATCGCCGAGAATCTCGGCCATATCAAAGCCATCGGCGCGATGACGAGCCGCAACCTCGACCCCTACATCGCCCGCGCCTTCCTCGGCGACGGCCTCGCCACCATGCTGTCGGGCGGGCTCGGCGGCACCGGGGTGACGACCTATGCGGAGAATATGGGCGTCATGGCCATGACCCGGATCTACTCGACCCTGGTCTTCGTGGTGGCCGGCTTCACCGCGATCCTGTTCGGCCTGTGCCCGAAATTCGGAGCGCTGATCCTGACCCTGCCGGTGCCGGTGATCGGCGGATTGTCGGTGGTGGTGTTCGGGCTGATCGCGGCCACCGCCGGGCGGATCTGGGTGGAGAACAGGGTCGATTTCGCCAATGCCCGCAATCTCCTCACCGTCGGGATCGCGGTGGTCCTCGGCGCCGGCGACCTGACCCTGAAATTCGGCTCCTTCGCCTTCGGCGGCATCGGCACCGCCACGTTCGGGGCGATCCTCATCTATCATCTGCTCGGGCTGACGAGGCTCGGACGCGCACCGGCCGATCCGGCCAGCGTGCGGGCCTGAGCGGACCCCGTCTCAGGACGCCCGCGGATCCGAGCCTCACTCGGGCCTCAGCGGGATCTGTACCCGCCGCGACGGGCGGAGCCGGTGGTGATGTCGCGCTCATCCCCGCGGCGGGGCGCGGAGGCGGCGTATCTGCCGCGAGCATCCAAGGCGGCCTGGCCTACGAGGCCGCCGGGCGCCACGACCGCCGGGAGGCCGGCCGGCGCGGTATAGCTCTGGGCCGAGGCAGCGGAGGCTGCCAGGACCGAGGCAAGGGCGAGAAGACCGGTGGACAAACGTGCCGTCATGGGTGTCGTCCTCATCGTCGATTCCGATGCCGACCCACCGGCATCATCGATTCGAGGTCCCAATCCTTGAGCAGGACTGCCCAACCAAGCAACAGAAATTGCCGCCGCACTGTGCAGCATGCTGCCGACAGGCAGAGGACGATCGGCCCCTATCCGGCAGGAATCGAGCGGGCCAAGCGTGGTTCGGTGCCGGGAGCGCGGCTCATTCGGCCGCGAACAGCCCCGGCATCTCGGGCTCGACGCTGCCCGGCAGGCTCGCCTTCGGGTCGCCGGGGCCGGTCTCACAGCCGAGCGACGGCAAAGCGATGACGCGGTTGCCGCGAAAATCCATGCGGCAGACGATGGTGCCACGGGTCTCGACATAGGCGAGCAGACGCCGTGCCCGGCCCGGCGAGCGGCTGCCGATGGCGCGGGCCAGGGCCTCGTCGCCGGGGCAGGGCTCTCCCGCCAGAGCGGCGCGAGCGAGCAGCAGGAACAGGCCCTGGACCTCATCGGGCAGGGCGGCGGCAGCGCTTTGCGCCTCCTCCCAGCGCCCGTCGCTGTCGGCCGGGGCGCCCTGCCCGTCGATTCCCGCACGGGCGACGCCGAGGCGGCGGCGGAAGGCGGCGAGAGTGAGGGACTCACCGTCGAGCCCACGCATGCGGCAGCGGACGAGGAAGTCCTGGTAGATCACCGCCACCGGCTGACGCCCGGCATCCGGGTCGGTGGCGATGCCCCGCAGGATCTCGTCGAGCCCGGCACGCAGATCTTCCTCGCTCAAGGGCTCGGGCGCCTCGGCGGGTTCGGGCCGGTAGGCACTGAGCTCACGCAGCAGATCGGCCGGGCTGGCGCGCGGTGTCGGAGGGGTGCGCGGAGCCGGGGCCCAGGAGGCAGGGCCGTCCTCGGCCGAGCGGGTGAGGATCAGGGCGCGTAGATCCGCATCGGCGGGGGCGGGGAGCGGCACGAGCTTCGGGGAGCCCGAGCGCGCCGAGGTGGAGACCGGACCGATGCGCAGGGCCAACGGCCGACGGCTCAACGCGGGCCCGAGGGCCACGAATTCGCCGCGCGAGAGGTCGCGGAACCGCTCGGCACCGCGGCGGTCAAGGCCCAGCAGGTCGGCGGCGCGGGCCATGTCGATATCGAGGAAGGTGCGGCCCATCAGGAAGTTGGTGGCTTCCGCCGCCACGTTTTTCGCGAGCTTGGCGAGGCGCTGCGTGGCGATGATGCCCGCGAGCCCGCGCTTGCGGCCGCGGCACATCAGGTTGGTCATGGCGCCGAGGGAGGCCTTGCGCGCCTCGTCGGAGACGTCGCCGGCCGCGGCCGGTGCGAAGATCTGCGCCTCGTCGACGACGACGAGAACGGGGTGCCAATGGCTGCGCTCGGCCTCGAACAAACCGCCGAGGAAGGCGGCGGCCGCGCGCATCTGTGCCTCCATGTCGAGGCTCTCCAGGGTGAGCACCACGGAGACCCGGTGGGCGCGCACCCGCGCCGCGATGGCCTGGAGATCGCCCTCGCCATGGGCACCATCCACCACCACGTGGCCGTAAGCCTCTGCCAGGGTGACGAAATCGCCTTCGGGATCGATGATGACCTGCTGGACCGAGCCGGCGCTCTGTTCGAGCAGCCGCCGCAGCAGATGCGACTTGCCCGAGCCGGAATTGCCCTGGACCAGGAGACGGGTGGCCAGCAGCTCCTCGAGATCGAGCCGGGCGGGCTCTTCGCCCGGGCCCATGCTCAGCCCCATCTCGATCCCGACCGTCATTCCCGCTCCGCTGTCCCGCAACCCGTCCGCGACGATGGCGACCCTAGCACGGATGGGCTCAGGCGACCTCCCCCTGCCCTTCCCACATCCACAGGGACGCTCCAGGAGAAGAATAGGTCCATCATCCTAGGACAACTAACGCAGGCCTTTTGTCCTAGGAACATAGCCCTTCTCGAGAGGAAAGCCTCGAATGAGCAGTGGGACGGATGCGTTGCATTTTCCTGCCGGACTCCCTTGCCGGCTCGCCCGGGGCATCTAGTTCGCCTGTCATGAACACCATCCTCGTCGTCGCCCTCGTCTGCGCCTCCACCGTCCAGGCCCCGGATTGCACGCGGGAGACCGCCCTCGACGTGATCACCGGGCAGGCTCACACCCTGCAGGAATGCCTGATGCAGGGGCCGGTCCTCGCGGCCAATGCCGGCCACGGCGCCGACAAGGACAGCTACGTGAAGACCCGCTGCGACCAGCGGCGCTGACATCCGGGAGCGCGACCCTCATGAGCGACGACGTCAGCCCGGACCGGGCGGTGATGATCCGCTTGCGCGCCCGCCTTGCGGTGGTGGAGCGGGCAGCGTGGTTCGGCTTCGCCGAGGCGATGCGCCGGCAGCCGGAGGAGACCGAGGCCTATATCGCGGCAGAGCGCGCCAAATGCGCCGCCGGCTTCGCCGGGCCGAAATGGGCACGCGACCTCAGCGATGCCGAGCGGGCGATGCTCGGCGCCGAGGTCGATGCCGGGCTGGCGCAGCTGGTGGAGGACGCCAAGGAGGCGTGAGCCTTACGGGCCTCCCTCCTCGCGCATCTTCGGGCGCTGCTCATCGCGACCAAATCACATTGTCGGTCGATTTGCGGCAAAATCGCAACAGATCGTCGATTTTAAGAGTGTTGCGGAAGAGAATCTCGACTTCCACCTGAAAACCCATGATTGCTCCCCTGATCGACTGGGGAACATCCATGGCCACCGTTCAAGTTGAAGATAACTACTTCGATATTGAAGCAATCCATGGCGCATGGTCCGCAGGATTTCTCAGAAAGACATCGGCCACCAAATATACGCTCTCGCGCGACGATGGCACCTCCTATGGAATGGAACTAGTAGGATCCGGGTTCCAATACACAAAAAGCGGAGACATCAAAGCCGGGACGATCAAGTCGATCAGCCTGATCCACGTCGATGGATCAACGCAATGGACGATGTCGGGACTTTCGCTCAACGCGAATGCCTTTCGTATTGCACTGACCGATTCGAGTTTCGATGATAAGGGGCCGCTCCTCAAGCTGTTCGCCCCCATTGCACTGACCGTCTACGGTGCGTCTCTAGACGATAAGTTCTTCGGCGGCCAAAAGGCCGATACCTTTCTCGGCAGTTTCGGTTCGGATACCTTCGTGGGTGGCTCCGGCAAGGATGCGATCGACGGAGGGATCGGGGATTACGATGTCGTAGACTACAGTCGCGAGTCCGGTGGCAGGGCCATCAAGGTCGATCTCGAGAAGGGCACGGCGACCGATACCTACGGATTCGTGGATTCGATCAAGAACGTCGAGTTGATCATCGGTACGGGCAAGGCCGATTCCTTCATGGGATCGAAGACGGCGTCCTACGAAGCGTTCAGCGGCGGTGCCGGCGCGGACATCATCAACGGCGGCGGCGGAACCCACAACACGGTCCGGTACGACATCACGGCCTCGACGGGTGTGATCGTCGAACTGGCGGGCAATCCAGATGGGAGCGGCTTTGGACGCTCCCTCTCCCCGCTTGAGGATGACAGGTTGATCGGCATTCAAGACGTCGTGGGAACGAGAAGCGACGATACGATCATCGGCTCCAATGAAAACAACATCCTCTCCGGCCTCGCGGGCGCCGATCATCTCGACGGCGGACGAGGGATCGATACGGTGGATTATTCTCTCGAAACCGGATGGGGCACCGGCATTAGGGTAAACTTGGAGCAATCGTCCGGCTACGACTTGATGGGAAAAAAGGATGATCTGATTTCCATCGAGAACGTCACTGGATCGGGGTCGAGAGATTTCATCACGGGCTCTCAGATCAGGAATACGCTCTTCGGGCTCGACGGCAACGATACGCTTCGAGGTCTTGCGGGAAACGACCGCCTGTCGGGTGGCGATGGAGCCGACATTCTCTTCGGAGGTCTCGGCAAAGACATTCTGACGGGCGGTTCGGGCCACGACACCTTTGTCTTCGATAGCACGCCGAATGCCGTGTCGAACGTCGACCGGATCGTCGACTTTTCCGTGTCCGACGACAGGATCAGGCTCGATCACCCTGTCTTTGCCGCCCTCGCGAAGGGCCATCTCACCTCCGACGCCTTCATCATCGGCGCCAAGGCCACCGATGCCGATCATCGGATCCTCTACAATTCCAAGACCGGCGCAGTGTCGTACGATGCCGACGGCAACGGCGGTGCGAGTGCCGTGCAATTCGCCACACTCGACGCGAACCTCAAGCTGACGGCGGACGATTTCTACGTTCTGTAGGAGCGTCGAGAACCACCTTGGGGGGACCTCACCCGCCCCACAGGTCCCGCCAGGCGGGCGGCATCGCCAGCCCCGGCAGGCTCGTCGCTGCGTGAATTCCGATCGCCACCGCACGGGCGAGCGTGTCGGCCGCCGCCGCGCCGATGCGGGCGAGGTCCGTGATGGGGTCGGAGAGCGCGACCCGGCCGGTGGAGACCGCGAAGACCGCATCACCGTCGAGCGGGGTATGAACCGGGTGGATCGCCCGCGACAGGCCGTCCTGTGCCATCACCGCAAGGCGGCGGGCCTGGGCCTTGGTCAGGTCCGCGTCAGTGGCGACGATGGCCAGGGTGGTGCTGCTGCCGGGCAGAGCCTCGCGCGGCCAGGTGAAGGCGTCCGCCGGCATCGGATCGGGGAAGCCGAGAGCGCCGAACTCCCCCTCCCGCTCGAAGGGTGCGGCCCAGAAATGCCGCCCCTCCCCCACCGTGACCCGGCCGAAGGCGTTCACCGCCACCAGCGCGCCGACCCGCGCGGGCGTGCCGTCCACCAGGGAGGAAGCCGAGCCGAGGCCGCCCTTGAGGTTGGCCGTGCGCGCGCCGTAGCCCACGCCGACGGTGCCGAGGGCGACATCCTCGGACGCAGCGGCGGCGGCCGCGTAGCCGAGGTCGCGATAAGGCGAGACGCGGCCCCACTCCTTGTCGCCGCCGTTGAGGAGATCGAACAGGATCGCGCCGGGCACGATGGGGACGCGGATGTCGCCGATGGGAAACCCCCTCCCCCTCTCGGCGAGCCAGGCCACGACGCCGGCGCCCGCATCGAGGCCGAAAGTCGAGCCGCCGGAGAGGACCAGGGCGTCGATGCGTTCCACCGTGCGCTCGGGGTCGAGGAGGTCGGTCTCGCGGGTGCCCGGCCCGCCGCCGCGCACGTCCACCCCGGCCACCACCGGGGCGTCGAACAGGATCGCGGTGGTGCCGCTCGCCACCCGCGCGTCATGGGCGTGGCCGACCCTGATACCGGCGATGTCGGTGATGCGGTTGCGCATCGGAATCCTCCGAATCTCGCGGATCCTCCAAATGTCTCTCAGAACGATCTCATGCCGGGGCGGTCGGGGCCAGCGGCGACGGGTTCCGGCGGCGTCTTGGCCCGCCGCGCGGCGCGGAGGGAATCGGCGGCATAGAGGGCGAGCGCCAGCCAGATCAGGACGAACAGGACCAGTCGATGCGGCTCCAGCCGCTCGCCATAGACGAGGACGCTGAGCCCCAACAGGCAGGAGGGGGCGAGGTATTGCATCAGCCCGAGGGTGGAGAGGGTGAGGCGCTGGGCGGCGGCGGCGAACCAGATCAGTGGCAGGGCGGTGGTGACGCCGGTGAGGAGCAGCAGCGCGAGCCGGACGGGATCGCCCTTCACCACAGGCTCGGCGAGGCCGACGAGGTAGATTCCCGCGAGGGGCAGGAGCAGGAAGGTCTCGGCGGCAAAGCCCACCATGGCGTCGACCCCCACGACCTTGCGCACCAGCCCGTAGAGCGAGAAGCTGGCGGCGAGGCACAGGGACAACCAGGGCAGGTGCCCGGCCAGCACCACTGCGAGCACCACCCCGGCGGCGGCGAGCCCCACCGCCACGGCCTGGACCGGCCGCAGCCGCTCACCGAGGACGAGGGCGCCCAGCGCCACGCTCATCAGCGGGTTGATGAAGTAGCCCAGACTCGCATCGAGCATGTGCCCGGACTGGACCGCCACGAGGTAGAGCAGCCAGTTGACGGCGATGAGCCCCGCCGAGACGACGAGGAGGAGATGGCGCCGCCTCAGGGGAAACGGGTTGCGCACCCGCCGGCGCAGGATCGCCAGCAGGGCGACCACGAGCACGCTCGACCAGACGATGCGATGAGCCAGGATGCTGCCGGCCGGCACGGCATCGAGCAGCCGGAAATGCACCGGGACGACGAGGCCCCAGCTCAGATAGGCACCGAGCGCGTAGATCAGACCCACGACGTTCCTCCCCTCCCTTGCGAGGTTGGGACGGGGTTTACACCAAGTCTCGCGGGACGGCTCCGGTGGGGGATCGGGGAGCCGATCTGGATGGAGAGACCGTTCGGTTCCGCGACGGGATGACCGTGATCGGGAGCGGCAGAGCGGCGGTTTCTTGCTCGAAACCTGTCGCCTGTCATCGACCGCTTTGCCCCTTAGCGGCCCCGGGGAAGGTCAGCTTCGGGGCAAAGAACCCTGAAAGCCGCCGTTGAAGCCTTCAGTTGCCGAATGCACGAGACCGTCACTTCCTCAGCGGCACGCCCTTCGTGGTGAAACGCGGCGCGCCCGGATGGCGCATGGGGCGCGGCTGGCCCTGTCCCTTGCCGGCACCGAGCCCCGTTCCCGGCGGCTGCGAGGACGGAATCAGCTGGTCCGGCCTCGGCCCGATGAGATCGGCGCGGCCCATGGCCCGCAGCGCCTCGCGCAAGATGGGCCAGTTCTCGGGGTCGTGGTAGCGCAGGAACGCCTTGTGCAGCCGGCGCTGCCGCATCCCCTTGATCGCGTCGACGGGCTCGCTGCCGCCGCGCCGCACGCCCTGCAACGGGTTGATCTCGGTGTGATACATGGTCGTGGCCGTCGCCATGGGCGAGGGCAGGAACGTCTGGACCTGATCGGCGCGATAGTCGTTCTTCTTGAGCCAGACGGCGAGGTTCATCATGTCCTCGTCGGTCGTGCCCGGATGCGCCGCGATGAAATACGGGATCAGGTAGTATTTCTTGCCGGCTTTCTTGGCGGCGGCGTCGAACATCTCCTTGAAGCGGTCGTAGGTGCCGATGCCCGGCTTCATCATCAGGTCGAGGGGGCCGCGCTCGGTGTGCTCGGGCGCGATCTTGAGACGGCCGCCGACGTGATGGGTCACGAGCTCCTCGACATATTCGGGGCTTCGCACCGCCAGATCGTAGCGCACGCCGGAGGCGACCATCACCTTCTTCACGCCCTCCACCTCGCGGACCTTGCGATAGAGCCGGATCAGGTCGTCGTGCGAGGTGTTGAGGTTCGGGCAGATGTCCGGGAAGACGCAGGACGGCAGGCGGCACGCCGCCTCGATCTTCGGGTCCTTGCACGCCATCCGGTACATGTTGGCCGTGGGTCCACCAACGTCCGAGATCACGCCCGTGAAGCCCGGCGTCTTGTCGCGGATCAGCTCGATCTCGCGCAGGATCGAGCCCTCCGAGCGGTTCTGGATGACGCGGCCCTCGTGCTCGGTGATGGAGCAGAAGGTGCAGCCGCCAAAGCAGCCGCGCATGATCGTCACCGAGAACTTGATCATGTCCCAGGCGGGGATCTTCGCATCGCCGTAGGAGGGATGGGGGGCGCGGGCGTAGGGCAGGTCGTAGACCGCATCCATCTCCTCGCTGGAGAGCGGGATCGGCGGCGGGTTCAGCCACAGGTCGCGGTCGCCGTGGCGCTGGACGAGGGGGCGGGCGTTGCCGGGATTGGCCTCCCGGTGCAGCACCCGCGAGGCGCGGGCATAGGCCTCCTTGTCGTCCTTGACCTCGTCATAGGCGGGGAGCCGGATCACGGTCTCGCCGGGGCGGCGGCTGGCGGCCTCGTCGGCCGAATCGAGATCGTCGGCGGGCAGCTCGGTGTAATGCTCGGGCACGCGGCGGAACAGGGCGACGCCCCGGACGGAGTCGAGCTCGTGCGGCGCCGCGCCGGCCGCGAGGCGGTTCGCCACCTCGACCACGGCGCGCTCGGCATTGCCGTAGAGCAGAAGGTCGGCCTTCGCGTCCGCCAGGATCGAGCGGCGCACCTTGTCGGACCAGTAATCGTAATGGGCGATGCGGCGCAGGGACGCCTCGATGCCGCCGAGGACGATCGGCACGTCCTTGTAGGCCTCGCGGCAGCGCTGCGTGTAGACGATTGTGCAGCGGTCCGGGCGGGCGCCGCCTTGTCCGCCCGCCGTGTAGGCGTCGTCGCTTCGCAGGCGACGGTCCGCCGTGTAGCGGTTCACCATCGAATCGAGATTGCCGCCGGTGACGCCGAAGAACACATTCGGCCGGCCGAGCGCCTTGAACGGCTCCGCCGATTGCCAGTCGGGCTGCGCGATGATGCCGACCCGGAACCCTTGCGATTCGAGGAGCCGGCCGATGATCGCCATACCAAAGCTCGGATGATCGACATAGGCGTCCCCCGTCACCAGGACGATGTCGCAGGCATCCCACCCGAGCGCGTCCATCTCGGCGCGGCTCATGGGCAGGAACGGCGCCGCCTTCCGGAGAGGCTGCAGGTTGCAGGCGAGGGGAGCCACGGATCGACTCGGGGAAGCTTGAAGGTCCATGGGGTCCGTGCATAGACCGCCCAGGCCGCAAGCTCAACGAAAGGTCGAATTCGAATAAGAGGCCTTCCAAAAACCATCGGCGGCTCGAGATGGGTGGCGAGCCGCTTACCCGGCCCGAATTGCTGCCGGCCGCTTCACACCTCGCTCCGCCTCCCGAGGAACGGGCGGCCCCCAATCACCGCCGTGGCGGGGTGATCGGGTCGCCGCGCAGGAGGGCGTTGAGACGTTCGGTGTCGAAGCCGTCCGTGGCCTTCGGCTTGGCCGGGACGGGTTTCGCGGAAGCGGTCTTGGTCACCGGGGGCTTGCCCGCCGAGGAGGCGGAGGGCTTTGCCGAGGCGGGCTTCGCGCCCGTCGGACGGGGGGCCACCGGGCCTGTGGTGGAGAGGACGCCCGGCTGGAGCAGGGTCGGGATCGAGCCGGTATCCTGAGGCTCGCTCACGATCGGAGCCTGCACTATCTGTGGCGCGGGCGCCGCCGGAAGATGGGCCAGCCGGTCGGCGCTGACGAATCCGATCGCCAGGATGCTCAGCCCAAAGACGCTGCCGATGACGAGGAAGCGCAAGATACGCACGCGATACGCTTTCTACAAATACTCAACACCTTGATCACCGGTTTTAAACCAAGGCCGTTAACGAACCCGAGCATCGGCGGGCGGCCGGACCGTGCCATTTTCTGACCCTTTCTCATGTCGCTGGCAGGAGACGGTCACAGGATCTGGCTGAGGAAGGCTTGTGTCCGGGAATGCCGGGGCCTGTCGAAGAAATCGGCCGGCGGAGCGGTCTCGATGATCTGGCCCTCGTCCATGAACACCACGCGGTCGGCGATCTCGCGGGCGAAGCCCATCTCGTGGGTGACGCAGAGCATGGTCATGCCGCCGCGCGCCAGCTCGGCCATGGTGTCGAGGACCTCCTTCACCATTTCCGGGTCGAGGGCCGAGGTCGGCTCGTCGAACAGCATCACCTTCGGGCTCATGCACAAGGCGCGGGCGATCGCCACCCGCTGCTGCTGCCCGCCCGAGAGCTGGCCGGGAAACTTCCCCGCCAGCTGCGGGATGCGGACGCGCTCAAGATACTCCATCGCCAGCGCCTCGGCCGCCGCCCGGCCCATCCGCTTCACGTGGATGGGGCCCAAGGTGCAGTTCTCCAGCACGGTGAGATGGGCGAACAGGTTGAAGTGCTGGAACACCATGCCGACCTCGCGGCGCACGGCGTCCACGCTCGCCTGCGCGCTGGTGAGTTCGGTCCCATCCACCCGGATCGTGCCCTGCTGATGCGCCTCGAGCCCGTTGACGCAGCGGATCAGGGTCGATTTGCCAGAGCCCGAGGGGCCGCAGATCACGATCTTCTCGGCCTTCGCCACCGTGAGGTCGACGTCACGCAGGACGTGGTGGGCGCCGAACCACTTGTTGACGCCGGAGAGCGCGACGGCGGGGGAGGTCTGCGGTGCCTTCAAGGATTCACTCGTCATCGTCTCTCTCCCGCCGCGAGGCGGCGTTCGATGAACCCGGCATAGCGCGCCATGCCGAAGCAGACGGCGAAATAGACGAGGGCGGCGAAGATGTAGGCGGTGGCCGGGATGGTGGCAGCCGACCAGCGCGGATCGGCGCGCGAGGCTTCCAGCACGCGGATGAAATCGCTGATGCCGACGATGGAGACCAGGGTGGTGTCCTTGAACAGGCCGATCATCGTGTTGACGATGCCGGGCAGCGCCACCTTCAGCGCCTGGGGCAGGATGACGAGGCGCAGCGCCTGGCCCCGGCCGAGGCCGAGTGCCGCCGCCGCTTCGGCCTGCCCCTTCGGCACGGTCTGCAGCCCGCCGCGCACCACCTCGGCCATGTAGGCGGAGGCGAAGAGCGCGATGCCGACGAGGGGCCGCAGCAGGCGGTCCACGGTGATGTCGCCGGGCAAGAACAGCGGCAGCATCACGTTGGCCATGAACAGCACCGTGATCAGCGGCACGCCACGCCAGAACTCGATGAAGGCGGTGGAGAGCACGCGCACCACCGGCATGGTCGAGCGCCGCCCCAGCGCCAGCAGGATGCCGAGCGGCAGGGAGACGACGATTCCCACCGTGGCCACCACCACGGTGACGAGGAAGCCGCCCCACAGGCCCGTCGCGACGGTCTTCAGCCCGAGGGAGGGCGCACCGGAGAGGAGCAGGTAGGCCAGGACCGGGAAGACCAGGAAGGCGAAGAGCGCGCCGAGATCGCGCCGGGGCGCCCCGAGCCAGAGCATCCATCCAGCGGCGAGAGCGAGCAGCGCGACGGCGAAGTTCGGGCGCCAGCGCTCGGCGGCGGGGTAGGAGCCATAGGCGAGGTAGTTGATCTTGTCGGCGATGAAGGCCCAGCAGGCCCCGACTGGCCGCCCCGCCACTTCCGGCCGGCAGGCATCGCCCGATGCGCCGGTCCAGACCGCATCGATGACGAGGAAGCGGATCGCGATGGGCAGCAGCCAGGCGAGCAATCCCAGGATCAGTAGGGTGGTGAGCCCGTTGGCGAAGCTCGAGAACAGGTTCCGGCGCAGCCAGCCCAGCGGTCCGCCGACGGTGGCGGGCGGCGGGCGCGAGGCGTCGAGATCGGCGCGGACGAATCCCTCCATCCTCAGCGCTCCACCATGGTCACGCGGCGATTGTAGAGGTTCATCAGGAAGGCCGTGGCGAGGCTGAGCGTGAGGTAGACGGCCATGGTGATCGCCACCACCTCCACCGCCTGGTTGGTCTGGTTGAGCACGGTGCCCATGAAGACGTGGACGAGGTCGGGATAGCCGATCAGCACGGCCAGCGACGAGTTCTTGGTGACGTTGAGATACTGGCTGGTGAGCGGCGGCACGATCGCCCGCATCGCCTGCGGGACCACCACGAGGCGCAAGCTCTGGCCCCGGCTCAGCCCCAGGGCGGAGGCCGCCTCCCCCTGCCCCCGCGCCACGCTGGAGAGGCCGGCCCGCACGATCTCGGCGATGAAGGCGGCGGTGTAGGTGGAGAGCCCGAGCACCAGGGCGGCGAATTCCGGCAGGATCGGCAACCCGCCCTCGACATCGTAGGGGCCGCGCGCCGGCCAATCGACCGCGACCGGATGGCCGGCCAGCGCCAGCCCGATCCAGGCGAGGCCCGGCAGGAGGATCGTGAGGGCGAGCCCCGGCAGCCAGGCCCGGACCGGAGGCAGGCCGGTCTCGGCTGCGCGGCGCGCCCGCCGTCGCAGGAGCGACAGGGCGGCAATGCCGGCGAGGAAAGCGATCGGCACCAGCCAGGCGGCGCCTGAGAATTCGGGGCTCGGCAGAACGAGACCACGCTGCGAGACGAAGGCGCCTCCCAGGCTCGCAGGAGCCTCGGCCGAGGGCAGGGCCACCCGCACGGCCACGTACCAGACGAGGAGTTGCAGCAGCAGCGGCACGTTGCGGATTGCCTCGACATAGGCGGAGGCCAGCCCGCGCGCGAGGAGGTTCGGCGACAGCCGGGCGATGCCCACCACGAAGCCGATCAGCGTGGCGAGGACGATGCCCAGCGCCGCGGCGAGCAGTGTGTTGCAGAGCCCGACGAAGAACGCATCGAGATAGGTCGAGGTCGCCGCCGCGTAGGGGATCAGCCGCTGGCTGATGTCGAACCCGGCATTGCGCGACAGGAAGCCGAACCCGGCGACGATGCCCTGTTTCGCGAGCTTCTGCGCGGCATTGCCGGCAGCGAGATAGACGAGGCCGGCGACGGCGAGCGCCAGGAGGATCTGGAGCGCGAGGGCACGCAGGGAGGTCTTTCGGGATTCAGCCATGACGGCATCCTCCACGCGCAACCCCTCTCCCCCCTGCGGGAGAGGGTGGCCTTCGCGTCAGCGAAGGTCGGGTGAGGGGAGCGCCCTCTCCGGAAAGACCTGTGCCGGCCCCTCTCCCGCCCGCTCCGCGGGCACCCTCCCCCGCGAAGGGGGGAGGGTCTTGCTCCCACACGCCCCTCACCGGATCGGAGGCCCGTATTGCAGGCCGCCCTGGTTCCAGAGGCCATTCAGACCGCGCGGGATCTTCAGCGGTGTCTGCGCGCCGACATTGCGCTCGAAGGAATCACCATAATTGCCCACATGGCGGACGATCCGGTAGGCCCAATCGGTGGTGAG
The DNA here is from genome assembly GCF_017355285.1 of Methylobacterium sp. SD274. Taxonomy (NCBI): domain Bacteria; kingdom Pseudomonadati; phylum Pseudomonadota; class Alphaproteobacteria; order Hyphomicrobiales; family Methylobacteriaceae; genus Methylobacterium; species Methylobacterium sp. SD274. Next base: position 58,077 of record NZ_JADIJP010000005.1, read on the forward strand.
ACCGAGGCCCTCGCCGTATTTGCCCTCGAGGCCGAGGATGCGCTTCGCGTCGGGGCTGAGCGCCGATCGGCGCATCTCCTCGACATTGGCCTGACCGATCCCCGCCTCCTCGGCGTCGATCATGGCGTAATGGGTCCAGGCGACGAGATCGCGCCACTGATCGTCGCCCTGACGCACGCCGGGGGCGAACGGCTCCTTCGAGATCGCCTCGTCGAGGATGACGTGCTCGTCCGGATGCGCCGTCTTCAGGCGCTCGCCGTAGAGGGAGGATTTGTCGGTGGAATAGGCGTCGCAGCGGCCGGATTCGTAGGCGCCCAGCGTCTGCTCGCTATTGGCGAAGGTGACGACCTTGTAGGTCAGCCCCCGCGTGCGGAACCAATCGGCGAGGTTGAGCTCGGTGGTGGTGCCCTGCTGCAGGCAGATCGTCGCCCGGTCGAGCTGTTTCACCGACGTGATGGCGAGGGACTTTCGCACCAGGAACCCCTGCCCGTCATAGAAGGTGATGACCGGAAAGTTCATGGCGGCGGTGTCGCGGGACAGGGTCCAGGTGGTGTTGCGCGACAGGACGTCGATCTCGCCCGATTGCAGGGCGGTGAAGCGCGCGGCCGAGGATTGCGGGATGAACCGCACCTTGGCCGGATCGTCGAAGATCGCCGCCGCCAGCGCCCGGCAGAAATCCACGTCGAGCCCGCGCCACTGGCCCTGGCTGTCCGGAATGCTGAACCCCGCGACCCCGCCGCTGACGCCGCAGACGAGATGCCCCCGCGCCTTGACCTGAGCGAGGGTGCCTTGGGCGGAACCGTTCTGGGCGAGGGCGGGAGTGAGGCAGAACAGCATGATCCCCCCGACCCAGAACCTCATCCTGAGGTGCTGCGAAGCGGCCTCGAAGGAGGCCTCCAGCCAGCATCGCGCGATCTGGAGGCCTCCTTCGAGGCCGCCGCTGCGCGGCGTCACCTCAGGATGAGGTGAACGGGTCGGATGAGGCGTCGACGATGCCGGGAGACCGTTGATCATACCCGCGCATTGCAAAGGATCGGCAGGCCCGGTCAAGGGCTTCCGCTTGACGCCATTGCACAGGCGAGGCTCAGGTTGCGGCGCAACCGCCCTCCCCGCATACGGGTTTCCATGTCGAACACCCCTCCCCGCGATCCCGCCCGCTTCGGCCCGGCCACACGCCTCGTCCATGCGGGGCGCGATCCGTCCGCGCAGCATGGCTTCGTCAACACGCCGATCTATCGCGGCTCGACGGTGCTGTTCCCGACCTATGACGACCTGCAGCACCGGCGCGGGCGCTACGATTACGGCACCAGCGGCTCGCCGACGATGGATTCGCTCACCCAGGCCTGGAGCGAGCTCGCCGGGGCGGCGGGTACGGTGCTGACACCCTCCGGCCTCGCCGCCCTCACGGTCGCCCTCATGAGCGTGGTGAGCGCGGGCGACCATCTCCTCGTCACCGACAGTGCCTACCGCCCCACCCGCATCTTCTGCGACGGGGTGCTGAAGCGCTTCGGCGTGGAGGTGACCTATTACGATCCCCTCGTCGGCGCCGGCATCGGCGCTCTGATGCAAACGAACACCAAGGCGGTTCTGGTGGAGGCGCCGGGCTCGCAGAGCTTCGAGATGCAGGACGTGCCGGCCATCGCGGAGGTCGCCCATGCGCATGGCGCCGCCGTCATCATGGACAATACCTGGGCGACGCCGCTGTTCTTCCCACCGCATGAGCGGGGCGTCGACATCGCCGTGGAGGCGGGGACCAAATATCTCAGCGGCGGCTCGGACCTGCTCCTCGGCCTCACCTCGGCCAACGAGCGATACTGGCCGGCGCTCCACCGCACCTTCGAGCATTTCGCCATGTGCGCCGGGCCGGAGGATGCGTTCCTGGCGCTGCGCGGCCTGCGCACCATGAACCTGCGCCTGCGCGAGCACGAGCGCCAGGGCCTCGCCATGGCGCGCTGGCTGCAGGCGCGGCCGGAAGTGCTGCGGGTGCTCCACCCGGCCCTGCCGGAGGATCCCGGCCACGCCATCTGGAAGCGGGACTTCTCCGGGTCGTCCGGCCTGTTCGGAGTGGTCCTCAAACCGGCTCCGGCGAACGCCGTGGCGGCGATGCTCGACGGGCTCGAACTGTTCGGGATGGGCTTTTCCTGGGGCGGCTTCGAGAGCCTCGTCATCCCGTTCGATTGCCGGACCTACCGCACCGCCACGCGCTGGGAGCCGGGCGGACCGGGCTTGCGCTTCCATATCGGCCTCGAGGAGATTTCGGATTTGCAGGCCGATCTCGATGCCGGGTTTTCGCGGTTACGCGCCGCGATGTGAGGCGCTCTTCGTAAGACACGGCGCACCGTCATCCCGGGTCGCCAAAGGCGAGCCCGGGATCCAGAGCCGCTGCCGGTGCATCGCCTTGCGCTGTCGTCGCTTCTGGATTCCGGGCTCCGCTACGCGGCCCCGGAATGACGGCGGATGACGATCGTGAGGGGGTTTTCCAAAACAGAAAAAGGGTCTTTCACGGCGCCAGCCAGGTCCCCGCCCAGCCGTCGCCGTCCCGCTTCCAGGCGGCGCGCCGGTGTCCCCGCCGGTCGAGGAATAGGAATTCGAGCCGGGTGGCACTCACCTGAACCGCGCAGAAATTTGGCCGGCCGGCGGCGATGGCCGCGTCGGTCTCCGGTAGGGAATAGCCCTCGCCCGAGGCGAGTTCGGTGCCGGGCCCCGGCGCCACGCCGTAGCAGACCCGGCTCATCGCCATCGATCCGTCCCAGGCGGCATCCGCCAGGGCATCGTCGGTATGGAGCGTGGCCGGGCCCGAGACCCGGATCTGGACCTTGCTCGCCGAATCGTAGCCGTGCAGCGCGGCCCGGCCGGAGGCGGCGATCTCGGCGGCCTTGCGGGACCGGCGGTCGCAATGGAAGCGCAGGATCCCGGTCCTGCGCTCGGCCTCGCGCAGGACGATGGTGCGGACCTGCGGGCAGCCGTCGGAATCCACCGTGGCGAGGGCCGGCATGTGGAAGGCGTTGCGGCGCAGCCTCGGCCCGTCCTCCAGAAGCTGCCAGAGATGGGCCAGGCTGGCGTCGAGATCGTCGAAGAAATCCGGCAGCGGAATCGTCGGGGGAGTCATGCCGAGGACGTCACGGAACGGGATCCGCCCCGGACTTCCGGCGCTTTTCCTTCAGGATCAGCGCGACGTTGCGGAGATAGATGCCGGTCGAGAGGGCCTGCCCGAAGATGATGACCGGCTCGCGCCGCACCAGCCCGTAGACCAGGGTCATCAGCCCGCCCGCGATGGAGAGGAACCAGAACGAGAGCGGCATGACGCTGCGGCCGGCCTTCTCGCTCGCCAGCCATTGCAGGATGAAGCGGGCACCGAACACGACCTGGGCCAGGATGCCGAAGACGAGCCAGCCGTCGAACTTGGTGACGAAGATGTCGTAGGCGTAGCCGCTCAGGTCTTCCGAAAGCTGCATCAGCATGGGTTCAGGCCTCCCCACCGGTCACGAGAGCGCTCTGCGCCGAAGTGGATGCCGGTTCGGCGAAAAAAGAGCGTGGCACGACAAAGGTCTAGATCTCCACCGCCTCGGGCGAGGGCCGCTTGCGGCGGATCAGCCACCACACCCCCGCGAGATCGAGGAGGCCCACCCAGAGCCGGTCGAACAGGCCGTAATTGGAACGCCCGGTGAAGCGCGGCCGGTCGACCACGTCGGCATGGACCACGCGGTAGCCCTCGCGGGCGACGAGGGCCGGCATGAAGCGGTGCAGCGCATCGAAATAGGGCAGCGCCCGGTAGACCTCGCGCCGGAACACCTTCATGCCGCAGCCGGTATCGCGGGTGTCGTCCTTGAGGATGCGGCCGCGCACGCCGTTGGCGATGCGCGATTGCAGGGTCTTCAGGCGCCCGTCCTTGCGGCCGACGCGCTGGCCCTGGGCCAGGCCCGTGCTCCGGCCGCCCTCCTCCAACGCTGCCACCAGGGCGGGGATGAAGGCCGGATCGTTCTGGCCGTCGCCGTCGAGGGTGGCGATGAGGGCGCCGCGCGCCACGGCGACGCCGCTGCGGATCGCGGCCGATTGCCCGCCGCTGCGGGCATGGCGGACCACGCGCAGCCAGGGCCGGGTACGGCGCAGATCGCCAAGGACCGCCCCGGTGGAGTCGGTGGAGCCGTCATCGACATAGATCACCTCGAACGGGGCGAGGGCCGAGCAGGCGCGCTCGATCTCGGTGACGAGGCTCTCGACATTGCCGGCCTCGTTCTTCACCGGGACGACGATGGACAGGCGGGTAGAGGGGGCTGTGTCGGTTTGGGTCACGGGGTCACCGCATAGGCCGAGAGGTCGATCCGCCGGCCGCTGTTGATGTTGAAGCCGGAGACCCGGCCGACCGGGGCAGCCTTGACGGGGGTATCCTTAGCGCGTGTCTCCGCCCGCCGGAACTCGTCCAGGAACGGCTCGGTGACGAAGACGAGGCGGCAGCCGCCCCCTGCCAGGAACTCCGCCGCCTCGGCCCCGGTATTCAGCATGGCGAGGTCCGTCCCGATGAGGAAGACGAGGCTCGGCTCGCGGTAGCCGAGGCTGGCGACCTTCGGGGCGGCGCAGGGCAGCCCGTCGCGGAGGGCGGCGAGGCGCGGCGAGACCTTCAGCGCCGCGAGCACCGGCTGGGTCAGGCCGAACACCGCCGGCGAGAGCAGGGCCGAGGCCAGGATGGCGCAGGCCAGCGCCCGTTCGGGCAGGCGGCGGGCGAACAGCACGACAGCGAGGATCGCGGCGGCGCAGGAGGCCAGCAGCAGCGGCAGCCCGGCGACGGGGATCACGTGGTCGAAGGTCCAGGCCACGCCGACGAGGCCGAGGGTCAGGCCGACCGGGATCAGCACCACCAGGGCGGCCACGGCCCTGGCTCCCCGCCGGCCCGGATCGAGGGCGCCGCGCCCCACGGCCAGGAGGGTGAGGATCGCCACGGCCGGCATCAGCGGCAGGACGTAATGCGGCAGCTTGGTCGGCACGGCCTCGAACAGGATCCAGGCAGGCACGATCCAGGCGAGGAGGAACGCGATCGCATCGTTGCGCCGATTGGCGAAGGCGAAGGGCGCGCTCAGCGCCGCGAAGGCGGCTCCCGGCCAGAAGGTGGCGAAGAACACCGCCAGATAGGTGCCGGGCGGCGCGCCGTGCTTCTCGGCGGCTCCCCCCACCTTGCCGAGCATGTCGCGACCCACCGCCTCGCCGAAGAACGCGCCGCCGCTCTTCCACGCGATGGCGACGAACCAGGGGGCGACGATGGCCAGGGTCAGCCCGAGGCCGAGGCCGGGACGCAGGTCCATGAGCCAACGGCCGGACCGCTCCTTCAGCGACAGCGCGAACGCGGCGAGCCCGACGAAGAGCGGCACCATAGGCCCCTTGATCAGGATGCCGATCGCCATGGCCAGCCAGAACACCAGCACGGTCGTGAGATCGGGCCGGCCCCGCGTCCGTCCGGGCGTGATCCGGCCGAGCCAGACCCGCGCCAGCGCGCCCATCGCGGCGACCGAGCAGGCGGTGAGGAGGGCGTCCGTCTTGGCGAGGCGCGCCTCCGCCGAGATCATGATGCAGGCCGAGAACAGGGCGGCGGCGACGAGCGCGCCCCGGCGCGGCAGGAAGGCGAGGGCCGCCCAATAGGTGACCAGGCTCGCCAACAGCGCGCCGATCAGCGAGGGCACGCGGTAGAGCGCGATGGTGGTGCGGGCCCGGTCGACCCCCAGGGCCTCGGCCCCCTTCACCACCGTGGCCTGCACCCAGTAGATCCCCACCGGCTTCTTGTGGCGCGCCTCGCCCTGGAAGCGGATGTCGACGATGTCGCCGGTCTCGATCATCTGCTTCGAGGCCTGGGCGAAGCGCGGCTCGTCGCGGTCCATCGGCTGGAGCGAGACGAAGCCCGGCAGGAAACAGACGAGGCAGAGAGCCAGGAGCAGGGCGCAGGCGCGGGCATGGCTCGCCGAGGCCGCCTCGATCAGCCTGTCGAGGAAGCCCGCTCCATCGCCGGGCGGGACGGCATGTCCGGCATCGGCGGTTCTCATGAGACGGGACGCAGTGGGGCGGACATGGGGCGGCTCCGGGCCGACGGGCAGCCCTTGACGATCGGTCGATGCCGCGACGGGCGGCGGTGTCGATGATGCGGCCGGGAAAGTCAAATTCGCCCGCATCGGAGGAGCGCTGCCAGGATCACGCAAAAGCAGCGAAACGACGGCGGTAATCACCGGGCGTCGTCGCGATCCGGCGCAGGAAGACCCGGCGCAGGGTTTCCTCGGCACGAAGGCCACAGCGTTCGGCGATGCGCTTCAGCGGCAGGTCGGTCTCCTCCAGCAGCCGGCGGGCGGCCTCGAAACGGATGCCCTCGATCGCCTCGGCCGGGCTGCGGCCCGTCGCGGCGCGGTAATGCCGGGCGAAACTGCGCGGGCTCATCCCGGCCCGGTCGGCCAAAGCGGGGATCGTCAGATCGGCGGCGAGGTTCTCGCCGATCCAGGCATGGAGGCGACCGAACCGGTCGTCGCCGCCCTGGAGCGACAGGGCCGCGCTGAACTGGGCCTGCCCGCCGGGCCGCTTGAGGAACACGACGAGGTGACGCGCCACGGCCAGGGACATCTCCCGCCCGAGATCGGCCTCCACCAGGGCCAGCGCGAGATCGATGCCCGCGGTGACCCCGGCCGAGGTCCAGAGCGCGCCGTCGCGGATGAAGATCGGGTCGGCCTCGACCCTCGCCGCCGGATAGAGGGCCCGCAGGGCATCGCAGCGGGTCCAGTGGGTGACCACGCGGCGGCCGTCGAGGAGGCCCGCCGCACCGAGGAGGAAGGCCCCGGTGCAGACCGAGGCGACGCGACGCGACAGGGCGGCCCGGCCGGACAGCCAGGAGACCAGGCCGGGATTGTCGAGATGGGCATGAACCCCTCGCCCGCCGGCGACGATCAGCGTGTCGATGGAGCCGGAATCCGGAACCAGACCCTCGGCGGTCAGTGCGAGACCCGAGGAGGTGACGACGGAGCCGGCACGCTCGGCGACGACGCTGACGCGATAAGGGGATGGCCGTCCGGCGTCGACGAAAAGGTCGTTGGCGGTGGCAAAGACCTGGAGCGGACCGGCTACATCGAGGAGCTGCACCCCCGGATAGGCCAGGATCGCCACGGTGATGATCGCCCCGGCGAGGGGCGGCTCCAGAAGCGGGTGGTTTGGCAGGATACGAGGGTTTTTGGTCATGTCGGCCGGCAGCCTGCGCCGGTACCGTCGGATCTGTCCAGCCGCGGCCTTTCCGTTGCCGCCCCCTCCCGGAGACCCTTGCCATGCCCCAGACCGAGATCCGCTTCGAGATCGGCCTCCTGACCTTCGAGGGCGTGCAGCAGCTCGACCTCACCGCGCCCTACGAGGTCTTCGCCTCGCTGCCCGGCGCGCGCGTCCATCTCGTCGGCCTCGACCGCGCCACCATCGTCAGCGCCACCGGGTTGCCGCTGACGCCCACGACGGATCTTACCGCCTGCCCGCCCCTCGACCTCCTCTGCATTCCGGGCGGGATCGGCGTGAACGCCCTGATGACGCACGCGCCGGTGCTCGATTTCGTGCGCGCCCAAGCCGAGCGGCCGATCCTGGTCACCTCGGTCTGCACCGGCGCCCTCATCCTCGGGGCAGCGGGCCTGCTGCGGGGGAAGCGCGCGACCACCCATTGGGGCGCCCTCGACCTCTTGGCGGCCTTCGGGGCGATCCCGGTCGACGAGCGGACCGTGCGCGACGGACGGATCATCACCGGGGGCGGCGTCACCGCCGGCCTCGATTTCGCCCTCGCGGCGGTGGCCGAGCTCGCGGGCCGGACGGAAGCCGAGACGATCCAGCTGGCCCTCGAATACGCGCCGGCCCCGCCCTTCTCGGCGGGCCATCCCGGCACGGCCTCGCCTGAGGTGGTCGCGGCTGCCCGCGCACGATTCGCCGCCTCGCGCGCCGCCCGCGAAACGATCATCGCGGGGATCACCGGGAACGGGGGGTTCTGAGCCTCATGCGTCATCGGGCCCGGCGGCGAGGGCATAGACCGCGTCGCCGAGGCGCTGGAACGGACCGTCGGGCCCCGAGCGCTTCCACAGCCGGGTGTTGAGGGCCGCCACCGGGTCGATGCCGGGGACCGACAGGCCGCGCAGGGTCAGGCCCTCCAGGATCTCGGCGGCGTGGAGAGGCCGGCCTGCCTCCTCGAGGATCTCGGAGGCCGCCTCCATGAGGAGACGACCCTCGCGCCGGGCCTGCGACCGGTCGCCGCCGGATTCGCCCACAGGCTCCTCGCTTGCCGAATCCTGCGGCGGGGCGACCGGGGCCGGATCGCGCCGCCCGTCCCCCGCCCCTCCGCTAGGCTCGGATATCCGGCGGCCGATATCGAGGAATAGCGTGAGGTCGGCGATGGCCCGCTCGATCCGGGCCCGCTCACGATAGAGGTCGGAGAGGCGCGTCTCGGCCTCGGCTTCCGTCAGGAACATGGTAGCACCTCTGGAATATTCCAATTACGGAATATCTAGCAGAAGGCGTGCCGGTATGGAATATTCCTCTCGGATATTCGGAAGATGTCTCAGCCCGCGAGGGCGCGCCGTGCCGCACCGGCCTTGGATGCGCCCGCCTTCGCCCCGCCGAGCCTGGGCGGCACCAGCAGGGCGCTCGGATGGGCGGGCTGGAGCATCATGCCGGCCTCGTCGAGGGAGACGGGCAGTTTCGGGAAAACCTCCTGCATATGGGCGAGATCGGCCTTGAAGGCCTGCCGGAAGCTGCGGATGCTGGCATTGTCGGCACCGAACTGGCTGTGCAGGTTGGCCCAGGTCAGCCGCAGCGGGCGCTGCAGGACGCGCAGGCGGTAGCCGAGCCAGAATAGGAGATCGAGCTTGCGGGCCGAGCCGGCGAAGGCGCGGGCCGCGCGGATATCCACCGGCAGGGCGTGCTGGATCAGGTTGTCGTAGAAATCCTGGTGGAACTGGACGGTCTTCGACCAGACCTGCCCCTCCCCCGATCCGTGCGAGAGCCAGAGGTCGAGCTGGCGGAAGGGCGGCACGTTGAGGGTGCTGGCCTTGTCGCTGCCGTCCCAGAGGCCGATCTGCAGGGTACAGGCGGCGAGCCGGTTGAGCTGTTCCTTGAACTGCCGGATCGTGCCGCGCTCGCCGCCGGTGACGGAAAATCCCATCTCCTTCATGAAGCCAGACAGGCTGTCCGCCACCGTGATGGTGGGGCTGCGCTGGCGCACCGCCTCGGTGCAGAGATGCAGCAGGACGAGGCGGGCCTTGGGGCCGTAGGGCAGGCCCTGGAACTCCATCTCGCCATTGACCGGGTTCTTGAGGCGGCCGGCCAGCAGGCTGAGGGAGTTGCGGCCGTATTCCCGGAAGAACTCGCGGGCATCGCCCGGATCGCGATAGGGCAGGCCGCACAAGGCCAGCACGCTGTGGATGTGCTGCAGGTTCTCCGGCAGGGTCGGTTCGTTCTCGATGACCTCGCGCACCATGTCGCGCCGGCGCCGGTCGCGGGGCATGGCGCCGCGCATGTCGGCGGCCTCGCGCAGGCTCGCCGCCTCGGCGTCGCGGGCACGCTGCCGGTGGAGGATATGCTCGACGATGCTTCCGAACAGGAAGCTGCCGCGGCCGGCCTCGACCTCCTCCAGGAGGTCGGGATCACGGATCTGGGCGAGCTTCTCCTCGATCCCCATGGCTGTCATCGATACCGGCGGCTCTGGTCACTGAACTCCCGCCATCGCACGATTCCGAGGCCAGGAGTCGCCGGGGCCGGATCTTATCCCGACAATCCACGGAGTCGGCCCAAGGGCTCGGCGAAGGGCTCGGCCAAGGGCTCGGCCACGGAACCCCGCAGCCGGGGGATGGGCCGCACCCGTGCGGCGATCCCGCCGCCGGAAGAGACCGCCCCTCAGCCCTTCCGAGGTCTACGCAGAGTTCGATACGGGCCGGAATTCCGTTCTATCCCCATACTTCACCGGCAAACCTCGTTCTCCCCGCAGAATTCCATACGGATCGGCGCAGAATCGCATACGGATCGGGGCCGCGACAGCGCAGAATCCGATACGGGGCCACGCAGAGTTCGATACGTACCCGCGCAGAGTTCGATACGCGAAAGGGTCTCAACCTACGGGGAGACCACGCGAATTCGCCGTCCCATATAACTTGCTGAACTGACTCTCTAAAAAGAGGTTACTGATATCTTTCCTAAGGGGTCGGTGGGTCGTTCGCTTTACCGGACGGCACGGTTTTTTGATCAATATCTTGGAATTTCCAGAATTCCTCCTCTCCCGGTCCACAGGTTCGGCACAGACGAGGATGGATCGTGCCCCCCTGCGACACCGGCTTGAGGGGACGCCACCGGTTGGCCTAACCGTGGCCGAGCCCGGACCTGCGCCCTTCCCCCTTCCTGACTTTCTCCAGCATGGTGAGCCCGTGACATCCGAAGCCCCGATCGAGACCCTGCTGCGATTGATGGCGGCCCTGCGCGATCCCGAACGGGGCTGCGCCTGGGACCAGGTCCAGACCCTCGACAGCCTCGCCCCCTACACGCTGGAGGAGGCCTACGAGGTGGTGGACGCCATCGAACGTGGCGATCTCGCCGATCTCCAGGGGGAACTCGGCGACCTCCTGCTTCAGGTCGTGTTCCAGGCGCGGGTCGCCGAGGAGGCCGGGAGCTTCGCCTTCGACGATGTGGTCCGGACGATCTGCGCCAAGCTGATCCGGCGGCATCCGCATGTGTTCGAGGCGGATGGGTCGCTGCTGGCGGATGGTCCCGAGCGCCTGAACCAGGCGCAGCTCGACGCCAACTGGAATGCGGCGAAAGCGGCGGAACGGTCGGAGAAGACGGGGCGGTCCGAACACGCCGGGGGCGACCTCCTCGGCTCCGTCGCCAAGGCCCTGCCCGCCCTCACCCGGGCCGAGAAGATCAGCCGCAACGCGGCGCGGCACGGATTCGACTGGCCGGACGCGGCCTCGGTCGTCGCCAAGATCCGCGAGGAGGTGGACGAGGTCGCCGACGCGCTCGGGCGGAACGACCCGGATCACCTCGCCGAGGAGATCGGCGACCTGCTCTTCGCGGTGGTGAATCTCGCCCGGCATTCCGGAATAGATCCGGAATATTCCTTGAAAATAGGGAATATCAAGTTCGAGCGGCGCTTCCACGCCATGGCGGCTTTGATCGCGGAGGATGGGGCAAGCCTGGACGAGGCCGATCTTCCCGCCATGGAGGCGGCCTGGCAGCGGGTGAAGCATTCGGAAGCCTGATCGCCGGCTGGCTTCGGTCCGTTCGCCCGCCCGCGCTCTACCGCCGCCCGAACGGCCAATCGACGATCCGCGTGGCGTGGAGCGCCCACCAGACCAGAACCGGCTGCAGGGCGAGGCGGGGCCCGTGATACCACCAGCTATCGGGCAGGCCGGGAACGGAGATCCCCTCGACCGCGTGCTTGATATTGGCCGGAACCACGCAGATCGCGTAGGCGGCCAAGCCGTAGCCGGCAGCGCGGCGGGTGCGCGCGACAAACAGGCCGGCCACGCAGGCGAGTTCGTAGAGACCCGTCAGGATGACGACCTGCCTCGGCCAGGGCACCCAATCGGGCATGATCGGCAGGAACCTGTCGGCGGCCGCGAGGTGGAGGAGGCCGATGCCGCCATAGAGCGCGGCGAGGCCGAGCCGCGAGAGCAGGCGGCTGTGCGTTGGGGCCTCCGTCGTGATGGTCTCCGGCCTCACGCCACTGCCGGCGCGACGCCGCATTCCTCGGCGATGAGACGGCGGAGCGCGTGGCTCAACGCGGCGACGGTCTCGTGCCCGCCGGGGAACGCCGTCGTCCCGATCGCCGTGACGGGGGAGAGGCCGCGCAGGGAATTCGTCATGACCACCGCCTCGGCGGCCAGGACCTCCTCGAGGGCGAGGGAGCGTTCCGTGGTCCCGATGCCGAGGGAGCGCGCCAAGCCGAGAACCTGCGCCCGGACGATGCCGGGCAGCACGCCGTCCGACAGGGGCGGGGTGACGAGGCGCCCGTCCAGGATCGCGAACAGGTTGCCGGTCCCGGCGCAGGCGAGGTGGCCTTTGGTGTTGAGGAAGAGGGCCTCGTCGAATCCCCGCGCCCTCGCCTCCCGGGCGGCGAGGATGGCGTCGAGATAGCCCAGCGTCTTGATCCTCGCGGTCGGCGAGGTCTCGTTGCGGCGGATCGTGCTCGGATGCAGCGAGACCGGCGTGAAACCCGACCCCGCCCGGCGCGGCGTGGCGGCGATCCACCAGACCGGCCGGGCCGGCTCCGGCGGGGCGAGACCGCGCGGGCCGGAGCCGCGGGTGATCGTGGTGCGGAGCGCGCCGTCGCCGATGGCGGCGGCGACGCGGCGCATCGCCTCCCCCACTGCCTCCCGGTCGATGGAAAAGCCCAGATCGTCGGCCGAGGCGGCGAGCCGGGCGAGATGCGACTCATGGAAGGCGAGGCGGCCGCCGAGGCAGAGGGCCGTGTCGAAGAGGCCGTCTCCGAGGGTCAGGCCCCGGTCGGCGAGGTCGAAACCGTGGCGGCTGCCCTCGTGGAGGGCGCCGTCAAACCACAGCATCGCGGCTCTCCCGCCACCGGCGCGCCAGATCGAGGAAGTTGCCGAACACCGCGTGGCCGTTCTCGGTCAGCACCGATTCCGGGTGGAACTGCACGCCCATCGTCGGGTGGCGCCGGTGCGACAGGGCCATCACCTCGCCCTCCCCCGACACGGCGTCGACGACGAGGGATTCGTCCATGCCCGGCTGGGGCGTGACGATGAGGGAATGGTAGCGGCCCACCTGCATCGGGTCGGGCAGGCCCGCGAACAGGCCGGACCCGTCATGCCGGATCGCCGTCGCCTGGCCGTGGAGCGGCCGCGCCGCCCGCTCGACCCTTCCGCCGAAGGCCGCGCCGATGGCCTGGTGGCCGAGGCAGACGCCGAGGATCGGGATCTCGCCGGACAGGGCCTCGATGGCGGGCAGGGTCACGCCGGCCTCGTTGGGGGTGCAGGGGCCTGGGGAGAGGATCAACGCCTCGGGGGCGAGCGCGCGGATGCCGGCGACGTCGACGGCGTCGTTGCGCAGCACCTTCACCTCCTGGCCGAGCTCCTCCACGTAGCGCACCACGTTGAAGACGAAGGAATCGTAATTGTCGACGACGAGGATCATGACGCCTCGCCCCGGTTGCGATCCGGCTCGAAGGCGGCGAAGACCCGCGCCGCCTTGGTCAGGGTCTCCTCGTACTCCGCGGCCGGGTCGGAGAGGAGCGTCACCCCTCCCCCGGCCTGGAGCACGGCGCGGGCCTCGTCCATGAACACGGTGCGGATGGCGATGGAGGTGTCGAGCGACCCGTCGAACCCGAGTGCACCGATGGCCCCGCAATAGAGCTCGCGCGCATCCCCTTCGATCTCGGTGATGATGTCCATGGCGCGCAGTTTCGGGGCCCCGGTGATCGAGCCGCCGGGGAAGGTGGCGGCGATCAGGTCGATGGCGTCGAGCCCCTGGCGCAGGGTCCCGGTCACCACCGAGACGAGGTGGTGGACCGAGGCGTAGGATTCGAGGCCGCACAGGACCGGCACCTTCACGCTGTGCGGCTCGCAGATGCGCGAAAGGTCGTTGCGCAGGAGATCGACGATCATGATGTTCTCGGCCCGCTCCTTGACGTTGGCCTGGAGCGCCTCGCCCAGAGCCCGGTCCTCGGCCGGATCCTCCACCCGGCGCACGGTGCCCTTGATCGGCCGGGTCTCCACCGCCCTGCCCTGCAGCTTCATGAAGCGCTCGGGACTGCTCGACGCGATGGTGAGAGCGTCGAAGGACAGATAAGCGCCGAAGGTCGCCGGGTTGGTCTCACGCAGGCGGTGATAGAGCGCGAAGGGATCGTATCCCGCCGGCAGCGCCGCCTCGAAGCGCTGGGCGATGTTGGCCTGGTAGATGTCCCCGGCCCGGATGTAGTCGCGGACCGTCTCCACCGCCGCCTCGTAGGAAGCCCTGGTGAAGTTGGAGCGCCAGGCGAGGGGCGCGGCCTCTGCTCTCGTCCGGGCGCCGCCGCCGCCCGCGAGCAACTCCGCGAAACGGTCGAGCCGCGCCCGTGCCCGGTCGGCGCGGGCGGAATCCGTCCGTTCCGGAAAGCCGGTGGCAATGAGCCGGCAGGTGCGGCTGTCATGGTCGATGGACAGGATCGTGTCGTAGAGATTGAAGGCGATGTCGTCGGTGAGGCCGGCGCGGCGGGCCGGCGGCGTCACCCGCTCCAGGCAGGCGCCCAGATCGTAGGCGAAATAGCCGATGGCCCCGCCGGGAAAGCCGATCGCTTCGTCGCTCGCCAACCGGTAGGGCGCGAGGCAGGCGCGCAGGGCCTCCAACCCGGACCCCTCGAGCGGGCGTCCGTCGAGCGACGCGCGGCCGTTCGCGTAGCGGAACCGCCCGAACGGATCGGCGGCCACGATCGAGACGCGCCCCAGGGTCTCGTGGCGCATGGCGCTGTCGAGGAAGGCCAGTCCCGGCAGGGACGAGAACGCCTCGGCCGCCGCGACGGGATCGATGAAGGGGATCTCGCGGGTCCACATGATGCTGTCGGACTTAAGAGCTTCGCGCGGGCTGGGACACGGGGCCCTCCTGCGGCATGGTTTCCTGATGACGCGCCACAGGTGACACGGGTCGCGGTCCGACGGAAGCCGCGCGGGCTGCATGGGCCGTGGAGATTGGCGGCATGGTGCCCGGAACCGCCGCCCTCGCAACCGCGCGAGGATCGGCGTATAGGGAGACCGCAACCCGGCACCCTCCGCCCCGAGAATCACGGCCGGTCGAGTTTTCCTCGGCCGCGACCGACGAGCGACCATGACCGTATCCGTCACCGTTCCGACCCCGGCGAAAGCCGCGCCCAAGATCTCCTTCGTCTCCCTCGGCTGCCCCAAGGCGCTGGTGGATTCCGAGCGCATCCTCACGCATCTGCGGGCGGAAGGCTATGAGCTCGCACGCCGGCATGACGGGGCTGACGTCGTCATCGTCAACACCTGCGGCTTCCTCGATTCGGCCAAGGCCGAATCGCTTTCGGCCATCGGCGAGGCCATGGCCGAGAACGGCCGCGTCATCGTCACCGGTTGCATGGGCGCGCAGCCCGAGGAAATTCGCGAGAAATATCCGAACCTCCTCGCGGTGACCGGGCCCCAGGCCTACGAATCGGTGGTCGCCGCCGTGCACGAGGCGGTGCCCCCGGCCCATGACCCGTTCCTCGATCTGGTGCCGCCGCAGGGGGTGAAGCTCACCCCGCGTCATTACGCCTATCTGAAGATCTCCGAGGGCTGCAACAACCGCTGCACCTTCTGCATTATCCCGTCCTTGCGCGGCGACCTCGTCAGCCGGCCGGCCGGCGACGTGCTGCGCGAGGCCGAGAAGCTGGTGAAGGCCGGCGTCAAGGAATTGCTGGTGGTCTCGCAGGACACTAGCGCCTACGGCGTCGATATCCGCTACGCCACGAGCCCCTGGCGCGACCGCGAGGTGCGGGCGAAGTTCTACGACCTCTCCGCCGAACTCGGGGAGCTCGGTGCCTGGGTGCGGATGCACTACGTCTATCCCTACCCGCACGTGGACGACGTCATCCCGCTGATGGCCGAGGGCAAGATCCTGCCCTATCTCGACATGCCGCTCCAGCACGCCAGCCCGTCCGTGCTCAAGCGCATGCGCCGGCCGGGCAACCAGGAGAAACAGCTCGAGCGCATCCGGCGCTGGCGCGAGATCTGCCCGGACCTCTCCATCCGCTCGACCTTCATCGTCGGCTTCCCCGGCGAGACCGAGGCCGAGTTCGAGGAATTGCTGACCTGGATCCGGGAAGCCAAGCTCGAGCGCGTCGGCTGTTTCGAATACGAGCCCGTGGGCGGCGCGGTGGCCAACGGGCTCGGCGATCTCGTCCCGCCGGAACTCAAGGCCGAGCGCAAGCGCCGCTTCATGGAGGCGCAGCAGGGCGTCTCGGCCCGCCTGCAGAAGGGGCGCGTGGGTAAGCGCCTGCCGGTCATCATCGATGCCGTCGAGGGCGGTATCGCCAAGGGCCGCTCGAAATACGACGCGCCCGAGATCGACGGCAACGTCCATGTCACCTCGCGCCGGCCGCTGCGGGTCGGCGACATCGTCACCGTGAAGATCGAGCGGGCCGACGCCTACGACCTCTACGGCAGCGCGGTCTGACACCGCCCACCAAGGAGCCCCACCGGCCGCGACCGGCGGGGCCTTCCTCGTTAGCCGGGGTGTACCTGACCCGTCAGGAGTTCTTGCTCGTCAGGAATTCTTGCGCGGGCGGTGGTTCGGATCGATGCCGCCTTCCGGCGTCGTCTCGTTGTCGACGTCGCCTTCGAAGGTCGACTCGCCTTCGAGATCACGGGGGTCGCCCCCCGACATCGTCATCCCCTTCGAGGTGCCGATTCCGGGATTGCCCTTGAGGTCCGCATCGGTCGGGACGTCGGTCTTCATGTGCTTGTTGGACATGAGCGCTCCATCACAGCTGCGATGACCCGTCAACGCGGCACCCACCGGCCAAGTTACCGGGTATCGTGCCGCATCAGGAATCGATGGACGCGCTGTCGATCCGGGTGATCCCGGCGCGGTCCATCTCGTCCCAGGCGCGGGCGAGCGAGCCGCTCTGGTCGATCGCCCTCACGGCGTCCTCCACCACGACGATGTCGAACCCCGCGCGCCGTCCGTGGAGGGCGCTCCAGGCGACGCAGAAATCCGTGGCGAGGCCACAGAGGAACAGGCGGGTGACGCCGCGTTCGCGCAGGTATCCCGTGAGCCCCGTGGGCGTGACGCCATCGGCTTCGAGGAAGGCCGAGTAGCTGTCCGTATGCGCATGGTAGCCCTTGCGGATCACCAGCTCGGCCTGGTCGGCATGCAGCTCGTCGGAGAGCCGCGCGCCGGGCGAGCCCTGGATGCAATGGTCCGGCCACAGGATCTGTGGGCCGTAGGGCAGATCCATGGTCTCGAACGGGCGTCGCCCGGCATGGCTGGACGCGAAGGAGACATGCCCGGCCGGATGCCAGTCCTGAGTCAGGACCACATGCGGGAACAGGGCGGCGAGGCGGTTGATCGGCGCGATCACCGCATGGCCGTCCGGCACCGCGAGGGCTCCGCCGGGCAGAAAGTCGTTCTGGACGTCGACCACCAGGAGAAGGTCGCGCTCACCTGGGGTCATCATTCGCTTCGTCCTGTCGTCGGGTGATCCCGGGATCGCGGTATCCTTGAATCACGGGATACTCGGATCACGAGACGCCTGAATCAGGGGATGCTTGGATCCGGAGTTTCTTGGATCCGGTTTTTTTTGGATCACGGGGTCATGATCGTGGCGCCCGTGGTCTGGCGTCCGGCCAGATCCTTGTGCACCTGCACCGCCTCGGCGAGTTTCGCTCGCGCATGGACGGGGATCTTCACCGCGCCGCTCGCCACCACGCCGAACAGGTTCTCGGCCATGGAATCGAGGGTGGACCGCGTCCCCGCATGGGCGAACAGGGAGGGACGCGTCGCGAAGAGCGAGCCCTTCTGGCCCAGCACCGCCAGGTTGAAGTTCTCCACCGGGCCCGAGGCGGAGCCGAAGCTCACGAACATCCCCAGCGGGGCGATGCAGTCGAGGGAGGCCGGGAACGTGTCCTTGCCGACGCCGTCATAGACGACGCGAACGCCCTTGCCGTCGGTGATCTCCCTGACCCGCGCGGCGAAATCCTCGTCGCGGTAGAGGATGACGTGATCGCAGCCATTGGCCCGCGCCAGTTCCGCCTTCTCGGCCGAGCCCACCGTGCCGATGACGGTGGCGCCGATATGCTTGGCCCATTGGCAGGCGATGAGGCCGACGCCGCCGGCGGCGGCGTGGAACAGGATCGTGTCGCCGGGCTTCACCGGGCAGGTGCGGTGCAGGAGATACTCGGCGGTGAGGCCCTTCAGCATCATGGCCGCGGCGGTGTCGTCGTCGACCCCGTCGGCGAGATGCACGGCGGCGCTGGCATTGATCACCACCTCCTCCGCATAGGTGCCCTCGGCCGAACCGTAGGCCACGCGCTCACCCACCCGGAACCCGGTGACACCCTCGCCGATGGCGGTGACGACGCCCGCGCCCTCCTTGCCGGGGGTGAAGGGGAGCTGAGCTGCCTTGTAGGCGCCCGAGCGGAAGTAGATGTCGATGAAGTTGACGCCGATGGCCGTCTGGCGGACGCGGATCTGGCCGGGGCCGGGTTCGCCGACGGTCACCTCCTCGTAGCGCATCACCTCGGGCTCGCCGTATTCGTAGACCCGGATCGCCTTGGGCATTGTCGTCACTCCTCGTCTGTTCGATGGACGCGACATAAGCTGCCGGTATTAAGGGGCAAGTCCGGCGCTGCCGATTGAGGTGCCCGGCCGGAGGCGCGGGCGGCATGGCCATTGCGAAACATCGCCCGCCTCGTGTGAGAGAGGCCGGGCGGCGGCGTTCCCCGGCAACCGCGACGGAGGGTGGCAGCGTTCCATGGAAGAGATCGTCTGGATCAGGCCCGCCGATTACGATCCCGCCGTCGTCGCGGGGCTCGTGTTCCAGCCGGAGCCGGGCCTTCCCGCCTTCGAGGTCATGGACCGCTGCCGGGTGGTGATGATGTTCAAGGCCGGGATCGCCTGGGAAATCAGGCCGTTCACGCAACTCACCTTGAAGATCGTCGAGGAGCCGGAAGGCTGAAGTCTTTCACGGGATCCGCGACAGTTCCAGGTCGCGGCGGATCGCCAGGAGGTCGAGGACGGCGAGAACCAGCCAGGGACCTGCGATCCCGATGAAGAATGCCATGTGACCTCTCCTGTCCCGGCGATGATCCGGCATCGCCGCATCGGACGATAGGACAGGTCCCGGCGGTCGGCAAACGGCAGGGCGCGGGTCTCGATCCGCCCTGCCCCCGGACGATGGTCAGGGCCGGCCGGCGGCGTCCAGGATCAGCTTCGCGATCGTGTCGGGCTGGGAGATCAGGGACAGGTGGCTCGCCGTCACCTCGATCGTGGTCGCGCCCATCCTCTTCGCCATGAAGCGTTGAAGATCGGGGTCGATCGTCCGGTCCTCCGTCGAGACCGCGTAGAAGCTCGGCTTCGATCGCCAGGCCGCCTGGGTGGTCCTGCCCGCCAGCAGCGCTTTGGCGAAGGGCTGCTGCACCGCGTAGAGCACCTTCGCCTTCGCCTCGGGAAGGTCGCCGGCGAAATCCCGCAGGAAGGCCGCTTCGCCGAGACGTCCGTACTCGCCGTCGAAGACGATGCCGGCCGTGGCGGGCGGTGTCGGAAACGTCCTGGCCAGGGCGGCGTAATCCTCTCCCGCATCGGGGGCGCGTGCC
Source organism: Methylobacterium sp. SD274 (assembly GCF_017355285.1). Lineage (NCBI taxonomy): Bacteria > Pseudomonadati > Pseudomonadota > Alphaproteobacteria > Hyphomicrobiales > Methylobacteriaceae > Methylobacterium > Methylobacterium sp. SD274. The sequence continues at coordinate 77,357 of NZ_JADIJP010000005.1, forward strand.
GCCACGTAGACGAGGGCCGACACGTTGGGGGCGATGCCGGCTTCCGTGATGATCATCCCGGCGAAGGAATGCCCGACGAGCACGGTCGGCCCGTCCTGCCGCTCCAGCACCCGCCGCACCGAGGCCACCGCCTCGTCGAGGGTGGTCAGCGGGTTCTGCACTGAGGTGACATCGAGCCCCGCCGCCTGCAGCCGCCCGATCACCTCCGACCAGCACGACCCGTCGGCGAACAAGCCGTGGACGAGGACCACGTTGCGCGCCCGCGGGACCGGTGCGGCCAGAGCGGGGCCGTGCAGAAGCGGGACGACTGACGCGGCGACGGACAGCCTCAGGAAAGAGCGGCGATCCATCGGGGGCTCCTCTGACGGCGACAGATTCGGTATTGACCGCGCCTTCGCGGGGAAAGTCCAGGCGCGGCTCGAAACTCTGCCCGCCGGGATGATCGCCCTCCGGCCCGCCTCAGACCAGCCCGGTCAGGTAATAGACCCCGATGACCAGGAAGACCGCGCTCGTCTTCAGCAGCGTGATCGCGAAGATGTCGGCATAGGCCTGCCGGTGGGTCAGCCCCGTCACCGCGAGCAGGGTGATGACCGCGCCGTTATGGGGCAGCGTGTCCATGCCGCCGCTCGCCATGGCGGCGACCCGGTGCAGCACCTCCATGGGGATGCCGGTGGCCTGGGCCGCCGCGATAAAGGTGGAAGACATGGCGGCGAGCGCGATGCTGAGCCCTCCGGAGGCCGAGCCGGTGATGCCGGCGAGCGCCGTCACCGTCACCGCCTCGTTCACCAGCGGATTGGGGATCGCGGAGAGTGCCTCGCGGATGACGATGAAGCCCGGCAGGGCCGCGATGACCGCGCCGAACCCGTATTCGGAGGCGGTGTTCATGGCGGCGAGCAGCGAGCCCGCCACCGCCGCGCGGCTGCCCTCTGCGAAGCTCTTCGAGACCGGCCTCCAGGCGAAGACGAAGACCGTGAGGATGCCGGCCAGCAGCGCCAGTTCCACCGCCCAGATCGCCGTGACGGAGGACAGGGTCGTGACGATCGGCTTGTCGAGCCCCGCCAGCATGGTCTCGGTCTTCGCCCCGTAGAGGCGCGGGATGAGCGCGGTGAAGGCGAGGTTCGAGAGGCCGACCACGACGAGCGGCAGAAGCGCCACCAGGGGATGCGCCAGGGCTTCGTCGGAGACGGGCGTCGGCTCGTTGCTGTGGCCGCTGCCGTAGCCCTCTCCCCTGGCCTTGGCCGAGGCGATGCGCCGGTCGAGATAGGCGACGCCCGCGACGAGGATGAAGGCGGCACCGATCAGCCCGAGCCAGGGGGCCGCCCAGGTGTTGGTGCCGAAGAAGGTGGTGGGAATGATGTTCTGGATCTGCGGCGTGCCGGGCAGCGCGTCCATCGTGTAGGAGAAGGCGCCGAGCGCGATGGTGCCCGGGATGAGGCGTTTGGGGATCTCGCTCAGCCGGAAGGCTTCCGCCGCGAACGGATAGACCGCGAACACCACGACGAAGAGCGAGACGCCGCCATAGGTGAGCAGATTGCAGACCAGCACGATGGAGAGGACGGCCCGGCGCGGGCCGACGAGATCGATCACCGCCGTGACGATGGAGCGCGAAAAACCCGACAGTTCGATGACCTTGCCGAACACCGCGCCGAGGAGGAAGACCGGCAGGTACAGCTTCACGAAGCCGACCATCTTCTCCATGAACAGGCCGGAGAAGACCGGCAGCACGGCGGACGGGTCGGTGAGGAGCACGGCAAGCAGTGCCGCCACCGGGGCGAACAGGATGACGCTGAAGCCGCGATAGGCGACGAGCATCAGGAAGCCGAGCGCCAGCAGCGCGATGGCGAGATTCATGACGATGCACTCATGGGGGAGCTTCCGCGCAGGCCCTCTGACGGGGCTCGCTGCTGATGCTAGAAGCCGCAGTGCCGCAATGCCACAGCGACGTGAACCCGAATGGGGCGCGGCCTAGATGAAGCGGTTGAAATCCGGTGCGGTCTCGTTCCGGCAGGTCGGGCGGGGGACACCTCGCCGAGGAGCGATGACATGAAGCCGTCCTCTCCCCGTTTCGACGTGGCCGTCGTCGGCGCAGGCGCGGCCGGGCTCGGTCTGGCCCTGGCCCTGGCGCGCGAGGGCATCGCTACGGCCCTCGTCGGCCGCCACGCCCCCGTCGCCGACGGACGCACGGTCGCCCTCCTCGACGGATCGGTGCGTTTCCTCCGCGCGCTGGGGGCCTGGGCGGAGGTGGCGCCGCATGCGGCACCCCTGGCCGAACTCCACATCGTCGACGATACCGGTAGCCTGTTCCGTCCGCCGCCGGCCCGGTTCGTCTCCACCGAAATCGGCCTCGACGCCTTCGGCTGGAACGTGGAGAGCGCCCGCCTCGTGGAATCGTTGCGAGCGCAGGCCCGGTCGGCTCCCGGCCTGACCCTGTTCGAGAGCGACGCGGTGGGGCTGGAACGGGATGCCGACGAGGCGCGGATCGGTCTGGAGGAAGGCCCGGCCGTCGCCGCGCGCCTCGTCGTCGGTGCGGACGGAGCCCGCTCGCGCATACGGGAGCAGGCCGGCATCGCCACCAAGGACTGGTCCTACCCGCAGGCCGCCATCACCACCTTGCTCGCCCATGAGCGTCCCCACCGGGACGTCTCCACCGAGTTCCATACCCGGCAGGGGCCGTTCACCCTGGTCCCCCTCCCCGGCGGACACCGCTCCAGCCTCGTCTGGGTCACCGGCGCGGGACCGGCCCGGCGCCTCTCCGAACTGGAGGATGCCGACCTCGCGCGCGCCATCGAGAACCAGGCCCAAGCCATGCTCGGTGCCATGCGCATCGACGGGCCGCGCGGGCTCGTGCCGATGCGCGGCCTCTCCGTCGCCTCCCCGGTCGGGCCTCGCATCGCGCTCATCGGCGAGGCGGCCCACGCCTTTCCGCCCATCGGAGCGCAGGGGCTCAATCTCGGCTTGCGCGATGCCGCGGCGCTACGCGACAGCGTCCTGGCCGCGACCGCGGACGGCCGCGATCCGGGCTCGCGCGAGGCTCTGTCCGGGTTCGCCCGTTCGCGGGCACTGGATGCCCGCCTGCGCACGGCTGCGGTGGATACGCTCAACCGCAGCCTGCTCAGCTCCCTGATCCCCGTCGATGCCCTGCGCGGGCTCGGCCTGCTGGCCATGACCACGATCGGGCCGCTGCGCCGCATCGTCATGCGCGAGGGTGTGCTGCCGCGCCTCGGCGCCCCCGCCCTGATGCGGTGACGGTCAGCGCCGGGCGAGGCTCGTCGGCGCATCCGCCGCACCGAAACGATCGCCGGTCGATCCGGTGGGGATCGAGGCCGCGGGCGTTCCGCGGCTGAAAGCGGTGCCGTCCCGCCCGAGGCGCTCGCCATGGGCGAACAGGGCCTTCATGTAATCCTGGTCGAACGGCGCCGAGGTGGTGCGCGTGAACCGGTTGTCGATCTGGGCCACGTCGAGATCGAGGCCGTGACGCTCGGCGAAGCTCTCCGTCAGGGCGAGCGCCGCACGGGTCTGCGCCTTGATCGCGGCCGACATTGCGCGGCCGAGCACGCTCAGGGTCGTGCGGGTGGCCATCTGGAAGTCCGGCGTCACCGTGTTGTTGACGACGAGATAGACCGTGCTCGTGGGAAGCCTCACCTTGGCCTTGCCGAGGATCGCGGCTTCCGGCGCCAGGTAGAACGGCGCAGTGGTGCCGCCATCGGCATGCATCTCTTGGAAATGCTTCCCGTCCGTACCGACCACGTCGATCATCACCGGCGGGAACACGCCCGGCACCGCCGAGGAAGCGAGGATGATCGCGCGGAACAGGTCGAGCGCCTTCGGGCTGCCCTCGGAGGCGATGGCGCCCATGTCCCACAGGACGGGGCGCTCGCTGTCCACCGCCGTGGTCGCCACCAACAGGCGACGTCCCTTGGCGTGCTCGGCGGCGATGTCGGCGAGAAGCTTGCCGGTGACCATCCGCTCGATCCGGCGCTTGAGCGGCCAGGTATCGGTCAGGGCTTCGTTGGTACCGCCGAATTCGAAGACGTCGGCGGCCGAGATCTCCGTATAGGCGTGCGCCAATGTCGCATCGGCGCTGGATCCGAGGAAGGCGAAGGGCGCGATCATCGCCCCCGTACTGACCCCGGTGATGATTCCGAAAGCGGGCCGGTTGCCGGCCTTCGACCAGCCGTTGAGGAGACCGGCGGCGAAGGCTCCGTTCTCGCCGCCGCCGGACAGGACCAGCCACGGATCGGACGCGGCACCCGCGCCGTCGATGAGATTCTGGAAGGCCTTGGTGTCGTCGGCTGGTATCCGAAGAAGGCCCTTCAGGCCGTCGGGCCTGGCATCGGCCGCATCACCGGCCGTGAACGCGACCCGTTCGGATGATCTCGCTGGCGATGACTTCGAGGATTCTTTGAGGGGAGCGGATCTCGCCGGTGTGCCCGCATGGGCCGGAGCGGCCTCGACCGGTCCGGCGATGCCGAGCATGGCCACCATGCTGGCCGCATAGAAGAGACCGTGTCGGCTGGATGATCCGGACATGAGAGAGTGTCCTTGGTAAGTCTCGAAACGCCCGCCTCTGCTGCGAGAACCCGGCGTCGACCGGCCGGTTCCGGTCCGTGGACCCTCCCCTTGCGTCGAACATGCGCCAGCGCACGTCGTTGGGAAAGCGGTCTTCTCCCAAAACCCGCCTTTACGCGGGGGGTAACCTTGACTAACCGCTTCGAGGCTAGAGCATCATCCGGAAAGTCAGATCTGGTTTTCGGTAAAGATGATGCGGTGCCAACACCCTAGGTCGACGACCTGAATACGATATGCAGGTCGTCGACCTGGTCCAACGACTATCCATAGCCGGAGCCCGAGTCCCGATGAAACTACCGCGCCGCTTCTTCCAGCCGCTCGCCACAGGCGCGCCGGCCCCGTTCCGTGACCTGCCGGTGAAGCTCGAGCGGATGATCCATTTCGTGCCGCCGCACAACGACAAGGTCCGTTCCCGGGTGCCGGAACTCGCCGCCACCGTGGACGTGGTGCTCGGCAATCTCGAGGACGCCGTGCCGGTCGATCAGAAGGAGGCGGCCCGCAAGGGCTTCGTCGCCATGGCGCAGGCCACCGATTTCGCCGCCTCCGGCACCGGATTGTGGACCCGCATCAACGCCCTCAACAGCCCCTGGATTCTCGACGACCTGTTCGAGATCGTGTCCCAGGTCGGGGACAAGCTCGACGTGGTGATGGTGCCCAAGGTCGAGGGACCGTGGGACATCCACTATATCGACCAGCTCTTGGCGCAGCTCGAGGCGAAGCACGGCGTCTCGAAGCCGATCCTCGTCCACGCCATCCTGGAGACCGCCGAAGGCGTCGCCAATGTCGACGCCATCGCCTCCGCCTCGCCGCGCATGCACGGCATGAGCCTCGGCCCCGCCGATCTCGCGGCCTCGCGCGGCATGAAGACCACCCGCGTCGGCGGCGGCCACCCGGATTACCGGGTCATCGCCGACCCGACGAGCGACGGCGCCGCCCGGGCTAGCGCCCAGCAGGACCTCTGGCACTACACCATCGCGAAGATGGTCGATGCCTGCATGGCCAACGGCCTCAAGGCCTTCTACGGCCCGTTCGGCGACTTTTCGGACGGGGATGCCTGCGAGGCCCAGTTCCGCAACGCCTTCCTCATGGGCTGCGCCGGCGCCTGGACCCTGCATCCGAACCAGGTCGCCATCGCCAAGCGCGTCTTCGCCCCCGATCCGGCGGAAGTCGCCTTCGCGGTGCGGATCGTCGAGGCGATGCCGGACGGGACCGGCGCGGTGATGCTGGACGGCAAGATGCAGGACGACGCCACCTGGAAACAGGCCAAGGTCATCGTCGATCTGGCCCGGCTGGTGGCCGAGAAGGACCCGGAGCTCGCCAAGACCTACGGCCTGAAGTGACCTCTGGCCCGAACTGAGATGGCCTTCCCTCTCCCCGCACGCGGGGAGAGGGCTTCATGCCTCCTCGTCGGGGCATGAAGCGAGGCGGCAGCCGAAGGTGAGGGGGCGGCTCAGGCACAGCCTCGTTCGTTCGACCCCCCCTCACCGCCGCTCCGGCTTCGCCTCCGCTTCCCGCAGCCACGGATCCCGAAGCGATCGGCCGGATGCCGTCCGAGATCTGCAGACCGAGACGGCTCCTTGCGATGCGGCGTGGCAACGCCGCCGATGACAACCTGTCCGCCGCATCCTATTTTGGCGTCATGACCGATTTCTCTCCCACCGGAATCCAGACGCGCACCGCCAAGTTCGGCCTCGGCGCCGTGGTGCGCCACCGGATCTACCCGTTTCGCGGCGTCGTCTTCGACGTGGACCCGATCTTCGACAACACCGAGGAATGGTGGCTGGCGATTCCCGAGGAGGTCCGGCCGCGCAAGGACCAGCCGTTCTACCACCTTCTCGCCGAGAACGCGGAGAGCGAGTACGTCGCCTATGTCTCCGAACAGAACCTCATTCCCGACACGTCCGGCGAGGCCCTGCGCCATGCCGGGATTCCGGAGGTGTTCGAGCGGGATTCGGACGGCGCCTACCGCCTTCGGGGCGCTCACGCGAACTGAGTCCCGGACGGGACCCCACATCGCGGAGCCCCCTCATCGACGGTGCGCATGAAAAAGGCCGGGCTCGCCGCCCGGCCTTTTCCTATTGTCATGAAGTGGGTTCGAGGCCCGGTCTCAGGGCTTCGGAGCGGTACCCACGGCGGCAGCGCCGGCGGCATTCTGCTTCTCGAGGTTCTTGCGCATGTCTTCGCTGCGCTTCTCGAGCTCGGCCTGGAGCTTCTTCTGCTGCTCTTCCAACACCTTCGGATCGACGGCCGGGCCGTCGAAGGCCTTGCCGAAGCCGGTCAGCGGCACGGCGAAGGTCACCTCGCGCTGGGCCTGGTTCTGGACGCTGATGTTGAGGGTGGTGCCCTTCTTGAGCGCGTTCACGAGGTCGTTACCGACATTGCCGGCCTCGGCGAAGCAGCCGTTGGGGAAGCACACGGCGAACTTACCCGGCGTCGCCTGCTGGCCATCGACGGTGAAGCGGATGCCGGGGCCGAGGAGCAGGCCGAGCGGCAGTAGGTAGCGCACCACGCGCACGCTCTGCTGGGCGTTCTTCATGTCGTAGACCGCCACGGCGAGGACCGGCTGGCCCTGGTCGGAGACGAAGTCGCGGGTGGTGTAGCAGACGTCGGTGCTGGTGTTCTGGTCCTTGCCGCAGACCTTGGTCCAATCGGCCTGGGACGGCTCGGACTTTACGTTGACGATCTGCGGGCCGGCCGGCTGCTGGGCGGCCGGGGTTTGGGTGGCCGGCGCTGCCGGGGCCGGTGCGGTCGGAGCGGGGGCCTTGCCCTTCGGAGCCTGGGCGAAGGCCGGTGCCGCCAAGCCCGCATTGCCCATCATGCCGGCCAGGGCGAGAATCGCGGCGGCGCGCATCGGGCGCGCGGGACGGTTGGCAAAGAACATCAGCTCTGACCCCTTGGATATCGCGAATGACGAAGACATGCTGCGGCGCTTGAACCCAGCAGGACGTTTCCTGAACTCGATGATGCGGATCGAAACCCGCGGACGGCGTTCGGCCGAGCCCTCGCCGCCCTGGTTCGCGCGGTCAAGCCCTCGGCGCGCGCAAATCACCCGCTCCTGAACCCTGGATGGCCAATATGGGCCCGCCAGGGTGCCGAACGGGGCGTTCAACGCCTCGAACCCGCTCGAACGACCGGGCCGCCTGCTTCCCTGCGGAATGCGGCGAAGACATGACACCTGCGCTGTCCGCCAGATCGCGGACGACCTGTCGGTTGCCCTTTCCAAAGGGCGTTTTTAAGCAAAGTTTAACCCTAACCGTTCATCACCGCAGGGCACGGAAAGTCGATGCACGCGGGGAGTTGAGGCGGAGGTGTCGGCGCAGCCAGCGATCATACCCTTTGGCGACGCTCCTCCCGTCGCCCTTCCGGCGGACAGGCCCGTCGTGCCGAGCCCGCATTCGGATGTGGTCAGGCCCGGCCTCTGCACGTTGCTGGCGGCGACCGCCCATGCCGATCCGGGCCGTGTCGCCTTCATCGATCCCAAGGACAAGGTCGGGTGGTCCGGGCGCAGCCCCATCACCTGGACCTATGGGTCCGCTGCCGAGATCGTCGCGCGCCTCGCCAGCGGGATGAGGCAGTGGCGGCTGGCCCCGGCGAGCCGTGTGGGCCTGATCGCCGCCGCCGGGTCGGAGACCGTGCTCTCGTACCTGGCCATCGAGGCCGCGGGCCACATTCCCTGCCTCCTACCCCTGACATGGGACGAGGACGCCCTCGTGGCCGGCATCCAGGCCGCCGGTATCCAGGCCGTGCTCACCCAATCCCGTATCGCCGGAATGCTGCCGGCCGAAGGCCTGCGCCGTGTCGCCCTGCGCTATTTCGGTCTGCGCTACCTCGCGGCCTTCGGGCCGGAAGTGCCCGACGGGGTCATCAGTCTCGACGGCATGGTCCTCGATGGACATGGCGGCCCGTTCGCGCCGTCGAGCGCCGGGCTCGTGACTTTCGCCGCTGCCGATCCCACGCAGCCGGTCTATCGCCCGGCGGACGCGCTGATCGCCTCGATCGCGGTCCATCTCGCCACGATCCGGATCGCACCACGCGACCGAATCCTGACCCTTCTCGCGCCAGCCGACCTGAGGGGCCTCGTCACCGGCCTCGGCGCCGCCCTCGTGGCGGGGGCCGGGCTCGAAACATGTGGGCCGTTCGACGCCGCCCACCTCGCCGAGGCGCTGGCTCGACCGGGACCGACGCATCTTGTCGTGCCCGCTGCCCTGGAGCGCAATCTCGCGGCGAGCCGTTGCCCTCGCAGCCTCGAATCCGTCACCCTTGCTCACCGGTTGCCGACCCGCCTGACCACACGGCTGCTGGCGCCGGGCGCCGTGCATGGTCCGCGAAGGGTGATCGATGTCCTCGCCTTCGACGAGGCGGCCCTCCTCACCGCCTCGCGGGCCGATGGGGACGTCGCCCACTTCCTCGCGGATGCCCATCCGTTGGCACCGTTCCCGGCTCTTCTGGATATCGCCCGTGACGAGGACGGGCGATTCGCTTTCCGGGGCCGCGCCTCCAAAGCCAGCCCCCTGCAACGCGGCATCCCGCCGGAAAAAGCCGCCGATCTGTGGAGGGCCGTCCCATTCGCGGCAAAAATATTTGCCGGACGAGCAACAGAGATCCTTCGCTGCTGACCATCCGGCGGTATCGTCGTGCCCGAAATTCACCGCTTTCGACGCGTGGCACGGCGGCCGTGCCGAAGTCGGTGATTCAGCTATTTTGTGAAACGAATTTCCTATTTCGGAACAGCGGTCTAGAGTGAGTTCCGGATGTCTTGCGCGATGCCGCGTGAGGCTAGGGCGCCACGGGTCGCGAGCGGGCTCTTCGCCGGATAGCAAGAGGATTTTCACCCTGCAGCCGGCGAACCAACTGGGTTCACGTGTGTTATCGCACGGGTCCCTTCCCAAGGGGCGATGGATGAGCTAACCCTGACAGTCATGAGTGCGCTGCAACAAGTGTTGGTCGTCGATGATGGTCACCGCGCCATCGATCACTCCCTCGCCGCCGAGCTTGCCGAGCTGGGTTATGCGAGCGTTACCGCATCCCTCGAGGCCGCCGACGACGTTCTCGCCGTCATCGCCCGCCCCGCGGCCATCCTGCTTCAGACCTCGACCCGGCTCGACCCGGCCTATGCCATGCTTTCCGAGCGCCTGCGTGAGCAGATGCAGCATGCGGGCATTCCCGTCATCGTCATCGATGGCCGGACGGGACGCGGTAGCGGTGCCTCGGTCGATCTGCAGAGCCGCATCGGTCCTTACGTCCTGAACGAACCGGACCTCTAATCCTGCCTATGAGGACAGCACCGCAGGTGCTTGTTTGAGAAAAGATTTTTCGATGGAGGCGGGCCGGTGAGCCCGCCTTTTTCATGAGGTTTTCGCCGAATACGCCGGGGTGATCGACCCGGCGTGATGTCCCTCACGCCGCCTTCTTGGCGCGGGCGATCTTGGACAATTCGCGCAGGATCGAGGTCGTGATCTTCAGGCGCTCGGGGATGGAATCGAGCTCGCGGATGAACACGATGCTCATGTCCGGGCGCACCTTGGCGAAGGAGGCCTGACCGCCGACGAAGGCCACCAGCCCCTGCGGATTGGCGAAGGACTTGTCGCGGAAATGGACGACGACGCCCTTCGGCCCGGCCTCGACCTTCTCCACGTTGGTGTCGCGGCACAGGATCTTGATCGTGACGATCTTGAGGAGCTGCTCCACCTCCGGCGGCAGCGGCCCGAACCGGTCGATCAGCTCGGCCCCGAAGCTCTCCATCTCGGCATCGTTCTCCAGGGTGGAGAGCCGGCGATAGAGGCCGAGGCGGACGGTGAGGTCCTCGACGTAATCCTCCGGGATCGTGACCGGTGCTCCCAGCGCGATGGTGGGCGACCACGCCTCCTCCACCGGCTCCTCGATGCCGGCCTTGAGGGCGGTGACGGCATCCTCCAGCATCTGCTGGTAGAGCTCGTAGCCGACCTCCTTGATATGGCCGGACTGGGCGTCACCCAGCAGGTTGCCGGCGCCGCGGATGTCGAGGTCGTGGGAGGCGAGCTGGAAGCCAGCGCCCAGCGTGTCGAGGGTCTGGAGCACCTGGAGGCGCTTCTCCGCCTGCACGGTGAGCTGCTTGTTGGCCGGGGTCGTGAACAGGGCGTAGGCGCGGGCCTTGGCGCGCCCGACGCGGCCGCGCAGCTGGTAGAGTTGGGCGAGGCCGAACATGTCGGCCCGGTGCACGATGAGGGTGTTGGCAGTGGGGATGTCGAGGCCGGATTCGACGATGGTGGTGGAGAGCAGCACGTCGAACTTGCCCTCGTAGAACGCGGTCATCACGTCCTCGAGCTGGCCCGCCGCCATCTGGCCATGGGCCACCGCCACCTTGGTCTCGGGCATCTCGGTATCGAGGAAGCGCTTCACCTCCGCCAGATCCTCGATCCGCGGCACCACGTAGAAGGACTGGCCGCCGCGATAGCGCTCGCGCAGCAGGGCTTCGCGGATCATCAGCGCATCGAACGGGATCACGAAGGTGCGCACCGCGAGGCGGTCCACCGGCGGCGTCGCGATGATCGAAAGCTCGCGGACCCCGGTCATGGCGAGCTGGAGCGTGCGCGGGATCGGCGTCGCCGAGAGGGTCAGCACGTGGACATCGGCCTGGAGCGCCTTGAGGCGCTCCTTGTGGGCCACGCCGAAATGCTGCTCCTCGTCGACGATGATGAGGCCGAGATCCTTGAAGGCCACGTTCTTGGCGAGCAGCGCATGGGTGCCGACCACGATGTCGACGGTCCCGGCGGCGAGGCCCGCGCGGTTCTGCTTCATCTCGGCGGCGGAGACGAAGCGCGAGAGCTGCGCCACCTGCACCGGCAGCCCTTTGAAGCGCTCGGCGAAGGTCCGGTAATGCTGGCGCGCCAGCAGGGTGGTGGGCACCACCACCGCCACCTGCTTGCCGCCCATGGCCCCCGCGAAGGCGGCGCGCAACGCCACCTCGGTCTTGCCGAAGCCGACATCGCCGCAGACGAGGCGGTCCATGGGACGGCCGGCATTGAGATCGGACAGGACGGCGTCGATGGCGGTGGCCTGGTCCTCGGTCTCCTCGAACGCGAAGCGGGCGGCGAACTCGCCGTAGAGGCCGTCCGGAGCCTGGAGGCGGGGTGCCTGGCGCACGAAGCGCTCGGCCGCGATCTTGATGAGCTGGCCGGCCATCTCCAGGATGCGCTTCTTCATCTTGGCCTTGCGGGCCTGCCAGGCACCGCCGCCGAGACGATCGAGAGCGACCTCCGCATCTTCCGAGCCGTAGCGGGTCAGAAGCTCGATATTCTCTACCGGCAGCAGTAGCAGTCCGCCGGCATACTGGATCTCCAGGCAATCGTGCGGCGCGCCGGCCGCCGTCACCGTCTTGAGGCCGACGAACCGGCCGATGCCGTGATCGGCATGGACCACGAGATCGCCGGGCTGCAGCGCCTGCACCTCCAGGATGATGTCCTGTGGGCGTTTAGACTTGCGCTTCTGGCGCACCAGCCGGTCGCCGAGGATGTCGCCTTCCGAGATGACCGCGAGCTTGTCGACGACGAAGCCGGAATCGAGCCCCCACACCGCCACCGCCATGTCGGTGCCGCGCTTCAGGGCATTCACCGCCGTGAGGGTGTTGATGGAGACCGGCTTCTTCAGGCCGTGATCGGTGAGCACGCCACAGAGCCGGTCACGCGAGCCGTCGGACCAGGATGCGAGGATCACATGATGACCCGATCCCTGGAGTTCCTTCACATGGGCGACGGCGGCGTCGAACACGCTGGCCGTCTCGTCCGCCCGCTCGGCGGCGAAGCTGCGGCCCGCCTTGCCCTCGCAATCGATGGTGAGGCGGTCCGGGCTCTCGGGCATTGCGAAGGGCGAGAGCCGCGCGACGGAGGCGGCGGCGACCCGCTCCTTCCAGTCGTTCTGCGTCAGGTAGAGGGAGGACGGCCTCAGCGGCTTGTAGGGCGCGACGCCGGTGGACGGCGTCTTCATCGCCTCGGCGCGGGCGTCGTAATAATCGCGGATCAGGGTGAGGCGCTCGGCGACCGCCTCCTCCGCCTGCGCGTCGAAGACCAGCGGCACGCCCGGCACGTAGTCGAACAGGGTGTCGAGATGATCGTAGAACAGCGGCATCCAGTGCTCGAGGCCGGCATAGCGCCGTCCCTCGCTGATGGTCTCGTAGAGCCGATCGTCGCGGGTCGCCGCGCCGAAGGTGGAGATGTAGCCCTGGCGGAAGCGCCGGATCGTCTCCGTGGTCAATTGCACCTCGCTCATCGGAACGAGGTCGAGGGAGCGGAGCGAGCCCACCGTGCGCTGGGTCTCCGGGTCGAAGGCGCGGATGGATTCCAGGGTATCGCCGAAGAAGTCGAGGCGGATCGGGTTCGGCAGGCCCGGCGGCGACAGGTCGAGGATGCCGCCGCGCACGGCGTATTCCCCCGTCTCGCGCACCGTCCCCGTGCGCAGGAAGCCGTTGGCCTCGACCCAGGCGGTAACGGTATCCATCGGCACCACGTTGCCGATCGCCGCCGAGAAGGTCTCCACCGCGATCTTCTCTCTGGGAGGCACTCTCTGGATCAAGGCGTTGACGGTGGTGCAGAGGATGCGCGGCTGTTCCTCCGAGGAGCGCGAGCGCGAGAGCCGCGACAGGGCGGTCATCCGCTGGGCGGCGATGGCGGCGTTCGGAGAGACCCGGTCGTAGGGCTGGCAGTCCCAGGCCGGGATGCTCATCACCTCGATCTCGGGGGCGACGAATTTCAGCCCGGTCTGGAACGCGTTCGAGCGCCCGGAATCACGGGCCACATGCACCAGAACCGCCGGTCCCTCGAAACTCCGCGACAGGGCGCGGGCGAGATCGGCCACCACCACCGCATCGAACCCTTCGGGCACGTTGGCGAGCGTCGGGCTATCGCCGCGCTTCAGCGCCTCCAGCGCACGGGCGAGCGCACCGGATTTCGGCAGGGCGAACCGCGCCGTCTGGGGCTTCGGGGCGGGAGCGGGAGCTTTGGGCTGGGGTTTGGCCATCGGGTCGGGGTTTTCGAACTCATGGGAAAGTGAGACGCGACGCGCCTCCCTCCCCCCTGTGGGGAGGGACCGAGGGTGGGGGTGGTTGGGCGACCCTCCCACTGCGGAGGCGAGCGGCGCTACCCCCACCTCCAACTCCTCCCCACAAGGGGGAGGAGAGCCTCGCATCGCCTAGACCGCTAATGAATCGGCGCGTCGTGCTTATGGAACGCCTGGAGGCGGCGGTATACCGGCGTGTCGTAATTCTGCGGCGTCTCGTCCTCGCCGGTGAGCCAGCGGAACAGGTCGCGGTCGGGCAGCTCGATCAGGGCTTCGAAGGTCGTCAATTCCTCATCGCTCAGCGTACCGATCTCCGCATCGGCGAAACGGCCCATGATCAGGTCCATCTCGCGCATGCCGCGATGCCAGGCGCGGAAGAGGGTGCGGCGGCGGCGCGGATCGAGATCCGCGCTGGTGCGGGTGGTTCCGGACATGGGGTCAGCCTGTCATGCTGCGATCCTGGGATCCGGTGATCCCGGGACAGGGGAAACTGTGCGCGGCCCGGTGCCGCGATAGCGGCGTAGGACCCTGCCGTCGTCTATATAGACCCGCGCGGCGGCATCACCATCTCCGTTCGCGCGGCTCAACCGGCTTTGCATGACAGACGAACCCCGCCCGACGAACCTGCGCCCCAGCATCCTCGATCCGCTCTTCGCCCAGGCCCGGACCCTCCCCGGCGTCGGGCCGAAGATGGCGCCGCTGATCGAGCGGCTCCTCGGCACGCCCGAACAGCCAGCGCGGATCGTCGATCTTCTGTTCCACCTGCCCCAGGGCGGGGTGGCGCGCACGATGATGGGCTCCATCGCCGAGGCGCCGCCGGGCGAGCCCGTGACGTTGGGTGTCACCGTGACCGGCTATCGCCCGCCGCAGCCCGGGGCGGGGCGGCGTCCCTTCCGGGTCCTGGTGGAGGACGGCACCGGCGACATCACCCTGGTGTTCTTCGGCATGCCGCAGGCCCGCGTGGAGAAGATGCTGCCGCTCGGCGCCCATCGCTACATTTCCGGCCGCATCGACCTGTGGGACGGGCACCGGCAAATGGTGCACCCATCGCGGATCGTGGACGAGGCGGGGCTCGCCGCCCTCCCCGCCGTCGAGCTCGTCTACGGCGCGACCGAGGGGCTGACCTCGCGGGCGATCTCGAAACTGGCGCATTCCGCCCTCGACCGGCTGCCGACCCTGCCCGAATGGCAGGACCCGGCCTGGCTCGCGCGGGAAGGGCTGCCGGGTTTCGCCGATGCGCTCAGGGCCGAGCACCGGCCCGAGAACGCGCCGCCCACGCCCGCGAGCGATGGCGTCACGCCCCGCACCCCGGCACGCCGGCGGCTCGCCTATGACGAACTCCTCGCCTCGCAGCTGGCGCTGGCCCTGATGCGGGCCCGCAACCGCAGGGCGCCCGGCCGCGCCAATGCCGGCGACGGTCATCTCAAGGACCGGATCGAGGCCGCCCTGCCCTTCGCGCTCACCGGCGCCCAGGCCCGGGCCGTCGAGGAGATCCGCGCCGATCTCGCCTCCGACCGGCGCATGCTGCGCCTGCTCCAGGGCGATGTCGGCTCGGGCAAGACGGCGGTGGCGCTGCTGGCCATGGCCTCGGCGGTGGAGGTCGGCCGGCAGGCGGCTCTGATGGCGCCCACCGAGATCCTGGCGCGCCAGCATTTCGAGCGCCTGACGGAGCTCGTCGGTTCGCTGCGCCTGCGCCTCCTCACCGGGCGCGACAAGGTCTCGGAGCGCCGCGCCACCCTGGCCGACCTCGCCGACGGCCATATCGATATCGTGGTCGGCACCCACGCCCTGTTCCAGGATAGTGTGATCTTCAAGGATCTCGGCGTCGCCGTGGTGGACGAGCAGCATCGGTTCGGCGTCCATCAGCGCCTCGCGCTCGGCGCCAAGGGGGCGGCGGTGGACATCCTGGTGATGACCGCGACGCCGATCCCCCGCACCCTGGCGCTGACCTGTTTCGGCGACATGGACGTCTCGGTCCTCGACGAGAAGCCGGCCGGCCGCCAGGCCATCGCCACCCGCCTCGTCTCCATCGACCGGCTCGACGAGGTGGTGATGGGGCTCGGCCGGGCGCTTGCCGCCGGGGACAGGGTCTACTGGATCTGCCCGCTAGTGGCGGAATCCGAATATGTCGATCTCGCCGCCGCCGAGGATCGCTTCGCCGACCTGCGGCAGGAATTCGGCGACGCCGTCGGGCTGATCCACGGCAAGATGCCGGGGCCGGACAAGGATGCCGCCATGGAGCGGTTCGCCGCCGGCGAGACGAAGATCCTGGTCTCCACCACGGTGGTGGAGGTGGGCGTCGACGTGCCCGAGGCGACCATCATGGTGATCGAGCATGCCGAGCGGTTCGGCCTCGCGCAGCTGCACCAACTGCGCGGGCGGGTCGGGCGCGGGGCCAAGGCCTCCACCTGCCTGCTGCTCTATCGCGGGCCGCTGGGACAGGTCTCCCGCGCCCGCCTCGAAATGATGCGCGAGACCGAGGACGGTTTTCGCATCGCCGAGGAGGATCTGCGCCTGCGCGGCGAGGGCGAGGTGCTGGGCACGCGCCAATCGGGCGCGGCCGCCTTCCGCCTCGCGAGCCTCGAGAGCGACGCCAACCTGCTGGAGGTCGCCCGCGATGATGCGCGGCTCATCGTCGAGCGCGATCCCGGCCTCAGATCCGAGCGTGGCAAGGCGCTTCGGGTGCTGCTCTACCTGTTCGAAAGGGACGCGGCGATTCGGTTGCTCGGAGCCGGTTGAGCCGATTCGCTGGCCGTCAGGAGCCCACGCCAAACCTGAACGCATCGCCACAAAAGCGACGAATCGACCACCGATGACGTATGCGCAGTTCAGCTTCGAGAACCATGGCACCGCAGCCACACAGCGCCGGAAAGAGCTTGATTTTCAAAGACTAAGCTGATTTCCGGATCTCGTTTCCCGAGCCGTTGTGCGGTGCCGCACGGACTTCCTGAACTTGAAATGAACGTATTCTCCTCTTAACTGAACATGAACGAACAGCCCGCCAGACTGGGCTGCCACAACGAATTCAGGAGGATGGATATGTCTGCCGGACTGTTCCAAAACCTACCGGGTGCCCACGAAATGGGGAGCGTCCACGCCCTTCCGAGCGAGCCGTGGCTGCTTCCGATCTCGGATGGCAAGGAGCCCGCGCTGAAGACGACGGACGATATCCTCCTCGCGGTTCGTCAATCCGCCCGCCCCTTCCAGATCGCCGCGAATGCGCTGATGGTCCTGCTTTTGGTGGCCGTCACCGCCCAGATCGCCATGGGCTGGGGTGGTTCCACCGTTGCCCCGCACGCCAACAGCCATGTCGCCGATGCCTCGCCGCCGACGCTGCCCATCGAGAAGGCCTCGATGACGGTTCACAACTAGGCGCGTTCCAGCGAGGCTCCCGAAAGGCGGGTTCGCTTTTCGGGAGGTGTGCGTCGGGTCATGTACCGGCCCGGAGACTTGGACCGGCAGCCCTGCGAGGGCGAGCTTTTCACTCCGTGCTGACGAGCTTGTCCTGACGACGGGACGAGGCTTCGAGCACCGCCTCCGGCCCGGCGGCCTGCCCGTTCTGAGCCGAGCGGATCGACGCCGCCATGGCCTGCAGCCTGACCTGCGGATCTTCCGGTTGGATCACCCCTGCCGACATCACCAGCTTGGCCGCGTCGTCGATGCTCATGGGCACTTCGATGATATCGGCCCGTGGCAGGTAGAAGAAGAAGCCCGTCGTGGGGTTGGGCGCGCAGGGCAGGAACACGCCCACATGGTCGTTTTCCTCCCCCAAAGCCGTCTGGACGTCCGGTCCGGCCGGCGCCGAGACGAACACCACCGACCACGTT
The DNA here is from genome assembly GCF_017355285.1 of Methylobacterium sp. SD274. Lineage (NCBI taxonomy): Bacteria > Pseudomonadati > Pseudomonadota > Alphaproteobacteria > Hyphomicrobiales > Methylobacteriaceae > Methylobacterium > Methylobacterium sp. SD274. The sequence goes on from NZ_JADIJP010000005.1 coordinate 94,783, forward strand.
CCCTTTACCGGGAATTCGACCAGGCCGACGGTGCGGAACGACGTGCCGTTGGCCGAGAACAGCGTCTCGAAGATCTGCCGCAGGCCCTTGTAGAGGCCCGAGATCACCGGGGTGCGTGCGAGCAGCACCTCCCCGAACTCCACCACGCTGCGGCCGACGAGGTTGGCGGTGAGGAAGCCGAGCAGCGTCACCGCGACGAAGGCGATGACGAGGCCGATGCCCGGAAGCGAGAAGGGCAGGTAATGGTCCGGCAGATAGCTCGCCGGCACCAGGGGCTTCACCCAGCCGTCGATGAGGCTGATGAACCACCACGTGATGTAGATGGTGATCGCCAACGGCCCGGCGACGATGATGCCGGTGAGGAAGTAGGTCCGCAGGCGGCTCTTCTTGCTCACCCGAGGCGGCGGCCGTGCGACGGCGGGGTCTGGTTCCGGCAACGGGGTGAGCGTTTCGCGCACGGGCGGCCTGTCTCGTGGGAGGCTGGTCTTCAGCCTGCATGACAAGGGTTAGCGGGTCGGGCGTGCCACCTCAAGCGCGAGGAAGCGCCCCCTGCCCCGGATGATCCGAGGCCGAGGATCACGGCTTGGTTTCGCCGAGCGCCGCCTCTGCCGTGAGCGCCCTCTCCTTCCACGCATCCCGTTCCGCGAGGGCCTCCTTGAGGGCGAGTTCGGCGCGCTGTGCCCGCGTGGCGCTGGCCGAGGCCAGGGCTTGGGCCCGTTCGCGAGCGCGGGTCTCGCCGGCCATCTGGACCTTGAGGTCGCGCGGCGTTGCCATGGTCGTGTCCGTTCTTGTCGGGGAGGGAAGTTGCAGGATGCCCCGCCGGCGCTCGGTTCGCCAGAGCCGAGGCACCGTTCCCAGGGCGGCGTTACCTCAGGTCGACGAAAGCGGGTCGTTTGCCAGGACGATCGCCTCACCGTGCGGGGTCGCGGCGGCAGCGCGCAGGAATGCGTCGCTACGGGCCTGGACGCTCGCGGAATCGGTGACACCGCGTTCGGCGAGCAGGGCTTCCAGAGTCGCGAGCCAGCGTCCGTAATCGGCCGCCGCTTCCGGCTTCCCCTCCGGCCGGATGGTGCGCCCGAGGGCGCTCGCCCACTCCTCCTGCGTGAACAGGCCCCTCTCCTGCAAGGAGACCACCAGGGCGAAGACCTGCGCCTCCCACGGTTCTGCGAACGGCCCCGGATCGTCGGTTCGGCAACCGGCGCTCATCGCGGCGTCCCCGGCAGGAGATAGCCCTCGAAGGCGGCCACGGTGACGCGCCCTCCCGAGTCGGCGCTCGTCCCCCATAGTTCGGCGGCCTCGAACCCCACCGTATAGAGCCATTGCGGCGGGGCCTCCCGGCCCTCCGCGCTGGCATCGGGCAGGACGAAGGCACCATGGACCCGCTCGATGACGCCACGCCGACCCCGGACGTAACGCGGTAGGCGGGTGTGGCCAATGGGGTGGTCGTTGCGGGTCAAGACGGGGTCGCGTACCGCATATAGGGCCGGCGCATCCGCTGGCCGGTCGCTGGGAAATCCCACGGAGAAGCGAGGCGGGATCTCCTCGGCACGCAGCACCCGTTTCACCGGGCTCGCCGGCCCAGCGCTGGCGCCAGTGGCGATTTCCTCTTGCGTGGCAAGGCCATGGGCAACGACCTGCGCTTCGAGGGCGGCGAGCCAGATCTCGTAATAGCTCGACGACAGGTACTCCGCCGGGGGCAGCGATTCCCGCGCGGCGCGGCTGCCGTCCAGGGTCCAGGTACCGGTATAGCCCACCGCCAGAGCCAAGGCGAAGACGCGCCGTTCCCATTCCGCATGAAAAACCGGCTCGTTCGCCTCCGGCATGACGGTGCCGAATCCGTGGGCGCCGCCGAGATCCTGTGCCCCGTTCATTGGGTCGTCTCCGGGGTGAGCGGCAGCCCGGTGCCGATCATGGAATCGCGCGTGACCAGTGCGGCGAGCTCGGCCTCGCTCAGGGATTCGGTGCCGGCGGGCCGCAGGGGCAGGACCATGAAACGGGTCTCGGCGGTGGAATCCCACACGGTGATGCGGGTCGTCTCGGGAAGGGTGAGGCCGAACTCGGCGAGGACGCCGCGCGGGTCGAGGACGGCGCGGGCGCGGTAGGGTGGCGCCTTGTACCAGACCGGCGGCAGCCCGAGCACCGGCCAGGGATAGCAGGAGCACAGGGTGCAGACGACGAGATTGTGGCTGTCGGGCGTGTTCTCGACCACCACCATGTGCTCGCCGCCGCGCCCCCCGATGCCGAGTTCCGCGATGGCCGGCGTTCCGTCGGCGAGGAGCCGGTCGCGATAGGCCGGATCGGTCCAGGCGCGGGCGACGACGCGGGCGCCGTTATGGGGGCCGATGCGGGTCTCGTACATTTCGACGAGCGCATCGAGTGCGTCCGCCTCCACGTAGCCTTTCTCGAGAAGCAGCGATTCCAGCGCCCTCACCCGCGCCTCGATGGGGGTGAGGCTGCTGCCATGCGCGTGGTCCGGATGGTCATGGTGATGGTCGTGATCGTGCGCCATGGCGTCTCGTCCTGTGCCCGGAACGGCTTCCAAGTCGGTTGTCCGGCCCGGAGGCGGGCAAGCACGGGGCGCGCCGGGCATTATGCGCGGGCCAGTCTGATACCGGAGAGGCACCGTGTCGACACCACTTCGCAGTTCGTCAACGCACGGCTTCGATGGCCTCCTGAGCATCGCGGTGATCCTCCGCGGTGGCCTCGGGCTTCTCCTGCCGGGCGGGGGCCTGCGGCGCCGCGCAGAGGCTGACCGTGATCGGGAAATGATCCGAGCCGACGCCGGGCAGCCGTTCCATGTGGCCGAGCAGGAAGTGCTCGCTGAAGAAGACATGGTCGAGGGGCCAGCGCATCACAGGCCATTTAGCGTGGAAAGTCGCGAACAGGCCGCGGCCCCGGCGCGGATCGAGCAAGCCGCTGATACTCTGGAACAATTGGGTCGTGCGGGACCAGGCCACGTCGTTGAGATCGCCGGCGACGATGGTCGGACCCGGCGCTTCCGCCACTTCACGGGCGACGATCACCAGTTCGGCGTCGCGCGGCGCGCTGCTATGGCCGGGATGCGGGGGGCGCGGATGCAGGCCATAGAGCCTCACCGCCTCGCCGTCCGGCAACACCACCTGCGTGCGCAGCGACGGCACGTCGTCCTGGAGCAGGAAGCGGATTTCGGGGCCGCGCAGGGGAAGGCGGGAGTAGAACAGCAGGCCGTAGGTGTTGTCCTGCGGCTGCTCGACCCGGTTCGGGTAGAGCGCGCGCAATGGGGACATGGCCTCCTGCCAAGCGGAATCGGTCTCCAGCAGCAGGACGAGATCGGGGGAGCGACGCGTGACGAGATCGAGGGCCGCGCCGTAATTCCTGTTCGTCTGCAATACGTTGAGCACCACGAGGCTGAGCCGGTCTCCCGGCTCGCAGGCTTTGGCCGCCTTCGCCTGGGTGGCGGCGAGCGGCGTGAAGGGCAGGATGTAGCGGACCTGCATGACCAAAGCCGCCGCCATGGCGAGGGCGAGGATGAGGGACGTCGTGTCCCGGGAGACCAGAAGGAGGCCGGCGAGGCAGGCCGCCAGTGCCACCGCGATCTGGAGCCGGGGGAAGTCCAGGCTGCGGACGAAGCCGAGATTGGTCTCGATCAGGGGCAGCACCGTGGCTGCCACCAGCAGACCGGCGATGCCCTGCAGGGCGAGCGTGAGATACGTCAAACCTGGTCTCCGCCGCCGTGCGCCCGTCAGGGAGCCGCCCAACCGGGCCATTCAATGGGCCATGCCGCGTCGTCTCGCGCGACCGCCACGCGGCCCGTAATGACCGCCATGCGACCCCCGTTTCGACCGCCACGCGACCCGGTTTCGAGGGGCGCCTGACAATCGACGGATTCCGGTGGCGGTTCCGGCCTATTCCACCGTCACGGACTTGGCGAGGTTGCGCGGCTGGTCCACGTCTTTGCCCATGAAAACGGCCGTGTGGTAGGCGATGAGCTGGATCGGCACGGCGTAGACGATGGGAGACACGACCGGGTCGAGGTCGGGCATGGTCACCGTCGCCATGGTGTCGAGGCCGGCCGCCGCCGCGCCCTTGGCGTCGCCGATGAGGATGATGCGGCCGCCGCGCGCGGCCACCTCCTGCATGTTCGACACCGTCTTCTCGAAGATTGCGTCGTGCGGCGCGATGACGATGACCGGCACGCTCTCGTCGATGAGGGCGATGGGGCCGTGCTTGAGCTCGCCGGCGGCGTAGCCCTCGGCGTGGATGTAGCTGATCTCCTTGAGCTTCAGCGCGCCTTCCAGCGCCATCGGGTAGCTCGTGCCGCGGCCGAGATAGAGCACGTCGCGGGCCTTCGAGACCTCACGGGCGAGAAGCTCGATCTCGCCTTCCAGCTTGGTCGCGTCCGCCATCAGGCCCGGCACGGTGATGAGCGCGTCGACGAGTTCGCGCTCGCGCTCGGCGCTCAGGGTACCCCGCGCCCGGCCTGCCGCGATGGCGAGGCACAGGAGCACCGTGAGCTGGCAGGAGAAGGCCTTGGTGGAGGCCACGCCGATCTCGGGGCCGGCGAGCGTCGGCACCACGGCCGAGGCCTCGCGGGCGATGGTGGAGGTCGGCACGTTGACCACCGCCAGGGTGTGCTGGCCTTGGCTCTTGGCGTAGCGCAGGGAGGCCAGGGTGTCGGCGGTCTCGCCCGATTGGGAGATGACGAGGGTCAGGCCGGCCGTGTCGAGGGGCGGCTCGCGGTAGCGCGCCTCGGAGGCGACGTCGATCTCCACGGGCAGCCGCGCCAGGGATTCGAACCAGTATTTCGCCACCAGCCCGGCATAATAGGCGGTGCCGCAGGCGGTGATCGAGAGCCGCGAGAGGTCCTTGAAATCGAACGGCAGCGCCTCGGGCAGGGCGACCCGGCCATTGGCGAGATCGACGTAATGGGCCAGCGTGCGGCCGACCACTTCGGGCTGCTCGTGGATTTCCTTGGCCATGAAGTGGCGGTGGTTGCCCTTCTCGACCCGGTAGGCCTGGGCGACGATGCGCTGGCGCTGGCGCGAGACCGGGTTGCCGTCGATGTCGCGGATCGCGGCGCCCTCACGGGTCAGCACCGCCCAGTCGCCCTCCTCCAGATAGGTGATCTCCTCGGTGAAGGGGGCGAGGGCGAGGGCGTCCGAGCCCAGATAGGTCTCGCCATCGCCGAAGCCGATGGCCAGGGGCGCACCGTGGCGGGCGCCGATGAGGAGATCGTCGTGGCCGGCGAAGATGAAGGCCAGGGCGAAGGCACCGCGCAGGCGCGGCAGGGCGGCGGCTACGGCCTCCACCGGGCCGAGACCCTTGTCCATCTCGGCGCTGACGAGCTGGGCCACGACCTCGGTGTCGGTCTCGCTCTCGAAGCGTACGCCGCCGGCCTGCAACTCGGCCTTCAGCTCGCGGAAATTCTCGATGATGCCGTTATGGACGACGGCCAGCCGCGCCGTGGCATGCGGGTGGGCATTGGTCTCGTTGGGGCGGCCATGGGTGGCCCAGCGGGTATGGCCGATGCCGATGGCGCCGGGCAGCGGCTCGTCGCGCAGCCTGAGTTCGAGGTTGGAGAGCTTGCCCTCGGCGCGGCGGCGATCCAGCCGGCCATTGGCCAGGGTGGCGACCCCGGCCGAATCGTAGCCGCGATATTCGAGGCGGCGCAGGGCTTCGACCACCTGCCCCGCCACCGCCTCATGCCCGACGATGCCAACGATTCCACACATGGTCGCTTCTCTCACACGAGGGGGCTTGGCCGGGAAAGCGGAAGGATCGTGCCTCCGACAGTCCCGGACCGGGATCTTGGCGGTGGCCCACGCAAGGAGCGGCCCAAGCCTTCTGGGAGGGCCTTGTACCGGATCGGAACACGATCCGGCCAGGGTTCCTGCTCTTGCACGGTCTCCGAGGCTGAATTCGGCTCAACGGATACGTCCACGTCCGACGATACGATACTGACGGAACTAGTCTTTCTTGGAACGAGCGGCCTTCATCGCCTGCAGGGCTGCCCGCATCCCGCTGGCCATGCCCTCGATGATGCGCTGGCGGCTGCGGGCGATGGCGAGGGCATCGGCCGGCACCGAATGCGTAATGACCGAGCCCGCGCCAATGATCGCGCCGGCCCCGACGCTCACGGGCGCCACAAGGGCGGTGTTCGAGCCGATGAAGGCGCCGGCCCCGATCTCGGTCCGGTGCTTGTTCACCCCGTCGTAATTGCAGGTGATGGTGCCGGCCCCGACATTCGCGCCCGGCCCGATCTCGGCATCGCCGAGATAGGTGAGGTGGTTGGCCTTGGCGCCCTCGCCGAGGCGGGCGTTCTTCATCTCGACGAAATTGCCGATGCGCGAGCCGGCCTCCAGCACCGCGCCGGGGCGAAGCCTCGCATAGGGGCCGACGCTGACGCCCTGTGCCAGGGTCGCGCCTTCGAGATGCGAGAAGGCATGGATCACGCAACGGTCGCCGACCGTCACGTGGGGGCCGAACACCACATGAGGTTCCACGAGAACGTCCCGGCCCAACACCGTGTCGACGCTGAAGAAAACCGTTTCCGGCGCCACCAGGGTGGCCCCGCCGATCTGGGCCGCGCGGCGCAGCCGCGCCTGGATCGTCGCCTCGGCGACGCTGAGCTGGACCCGGTCGTTGACGCCCTGCGCCTCGGCCTCGTCCACGGGCACCACCGCCACGGCGAGCCCGTCTTCCACGGCAAGGGCGACCGCGTCCGGCAGGTAGTACTCGCCCGCCGCGTTGGCGTTGCCGATCCGCGTGAGCAGGGAGAGGGCATGGGGGCCGGAGAGCGCCATCAGGCCGGCATTGCACAGGGTGACGGCGCGTTCCTCCGCGCTCGCATCCTTCTCCTCGCGGATGGCGAGCACGCGCCCGCCCGCCGTCAGCACCCGTCCGTAGCCGGTGGGATTCTCCGCCGTGAAAGCCAGCACCGCCACCGCCGCCCCATCGGCCAGGGGCGCGCGCAGGCGGGTGAGGGTGGCCCCGGTGACCAGGGGAGTGTCCCCGAACGCGATCACCACGTCGTCGGAGCCCGCCTCCAGGGCCTCGCGGGCGGCCAGAACCGCATGGGCGGTGCCGAGGCGCTCCACCTGCGGATGGACCGAGGCTCCGGGTGCGGCCCGCGCGATCTCGGCGGCCACCGCCTCCTGCCCCGGCTCGACCACCACGGCGATGCGGGTCGCCCCGGCCTCGCGAGCGGCGGCGAGAACATGGCCGAGCATGGTCCGCCCGGCCACCGCGTGCAGCACCTTAGGCAGGTCGGACCGCATCCGCGTGCCCTTGCCGGCGGCGAGAACGATGGCCGTGAGGCTGCGTCCGCCCGTCCTGGCGGGCTCGGTCGAATGGGGGGTCTGCGCCGTCATCGTCGCTCCGCCGCTGTCGGGCCGGGGGCCGGCTCGCGTCCTATCCGGCTGCGCTACTGCGTGGCTTGTCGGGTAGCAAGCCTGCGCGGCCGGCGAGCCGGGGGCGCGGACGGAGATCCGGTCCGAACCGTCCGAGTCATCAGCTCTTGCATCAGCTCTTGAGGATCAGGGTGATCAGCACGGCGGCCAGGCACACGAACATGACGACCCCCAGGACCAGGCTCGCCAGGGTGGTGGAGGAGATATAGGTGCCGGCGACGGTTCCCAGCATGCGCGTCACACCGCCTCCCGCCGGGGAGGCGGCGTCACCGGGGTGGCCGCATCCCGGACAGGCCACGGCTTGCGCGGAGACCTGTCGCGAGCAGGCAGGGCATGGGATGAGCGCCATGAGGTGCCTCGTAAGAGGTGAACGACCTCTGGAATCTGTCACAAGCGCGGCTATTCGGCCAGTCCGGGACCCTTATCGCCCCTCGCCGCCGTTCCCGGCCGAACTGCTTGCCTGCCGGGAAAATCCGCGTTCCGTTGAACGGTTTCGGTTCCTTCCGGCTTAAGGTTGGGTTCGGGCCGTGCCGTGGTAAAGCCGGGACATACTGCATCGCACCCCGCGCCTTCCCGCGCCGACATTACAGGTCCAATGACGCCGACGATTCCGGGACTTCGCCGCGCCGTGACAGAACCCTCCTCCGATGATCCCGTGCTGACGGGACCGCAGGACCGGAGCCGCCGGGAGCTTTTCTTGCAGGCGAGCGCCGCCGCGCTGGCTCTCTCCCTCCCCGGCACCGCCTCGACCGCCTGGGCGGACGATGCCCCCGCCCTCCCCGCCGAGGGCGCGCCGTTCCTCGGCCATACGGTGCCCGACCTCGCCCGCGAGCTTGCCAAACGCCCCTATGCCGCCCCCCGCACCGACGACCTGCCCGGTGCCCTGACCGGGCTCAACCGCGAGCAGTACAACGCCATCCGGACCGTGCCGGGCAGCGCGATCTGGGCGAACGAGGCCTTCGGCTTCACCCTCGAGCCCCTGCATCGCGGCTCGGTCTTCACCGGCCGCGTGGCCCTGGCCCTGGTGGAGGACGGCACAGTGCGGCCGCTGGCCTACGACCGCGCCCGGTTCGAGGCGGAGGGCATCGCCCTGCCCGAGTTCAAGGACGATCCCGGCTATTCGGGCCTGCGCATCCGCGCCCGGTTCGATGGCGGCGAACTCACCGATTTCGCCACTTTCCAGGGGGCGTCGTTCTTCCGCCTCGTCGCTACCGGCCAGGGGTTCGGCGTCACCGCGCGCGCCCTCACTCTGCGCCCCGCCGATTCACGCGGCGAGGAGTTCCCCGAACTCCGCGCCATCTGGGTCGAGCGGCCGGGCCCCGGCGGCCCGCTGGTGCTGCATTGCCTTGTCGATTCCCCCTCGGCCACCGCGTCCCTGAGGATGAGCCTGCGGCCCGGCGGCGATTCGCTGTGCGATGTGGAGGGCACGGTGTTCGCGCGCGCGGCCATCGACCATCTCGGTCTCGGCGGCATGACCACGAGCTACCTCTTCGGCCCCTACGACCGGCGCGGTGCCGACGATGCCCGCGCCGGCGCCTATGCCTCCACCGGCCTGCAGATCCGCACCGGTGCCAATGAGGCGATCTGGCGTCCCGCGCGCAACCCGGAGACGCTGCAGGTCTCGTCCTTCGTCGACGAGAACCCCAAAGGGTTCGGCCTGATGCAGCGGGCGCGCAGCTACGCCGATTTCGAGGACGACGTGCAGCATTGGGAGTGGCGCCCGTCGCTCTGGCTCGAGCCGTTCGGCAATTGGGGGCCGGGCGCGGTGACGCTCCTCGAGATCCCGAGCGATTCCGAGTTCAACGAAAACATCCTGGCCTATTGGCGGCCGAAGGCGACGCTGGCGGCGGGCACCGAGCATGCGTTCAGCTATCGCCAGCACTGGTGCTGGCAGCCGCCGGAGGCGCCGCCCGTGGCGCTCGTCTCCGGCACCCGCAGCGGCAAGGCGCCGGGGAGCAACCGCCGCCTGTTCCTGGTGGATTTCACCGGCGACATCCTGTTCGCCGATCCGGACTTGCAGCCGACGCTGCTGACGTCGCCCGGCACGGTGGCGGCCCCGACCCTCTATCGCTATCCCGACCGTAAGACGGTGCGGGTCTCCTTCGAGCTCGACACGGGCGGCGGGAAATCCTGCGAACTGCGCCTCGTGCTCAAGCGCGGGGAGGCCTCCGTCACCGAAACCTGGCTCTACCGGTGGACACCCTGAACACGCACGCGCTTCCCCCCACCGCCCCGGCTTCCTTCCGGCCCGCGATGCCGCCCGAAGCCCCGCTGCCCATGCCGGTGCAGGCGCTCGACCGCTGGGACCCCGCATCTGGGCACCGTCCGGCCAAGCCCGCGCGGCGGCCCTGGGCCGCCCGCGCCTTCGTCTTCGGCGGGGCGGCGCTGCTCACCGCCTACGGCGCCCTGGAGATGTACGAGGTCGTGGCCGTCTCGGGCGGGACGACGGCGCTGCAATACGTGCTGCTCGTGCTCTTCACCCTGAACTTCTCCTGGATCGCCCTCTCCTTCATGAGCGCGATCCTGGGCTTCGCCACGCTCCTGCGCCGGCCGAAGGCGCCGCTTCCGCCGACCCGGCTCGCCACGAAGACCGCCATCGTCATGCCGGTCTACAACGAGGCCACCGCCCGTACCTTCGCGGCCGTGGAAGCCATGCGGGCGGAGATCGACGCCACCGGCCTCGGCGAGGCCTTCGACTATTTCGTCCTGTCGGACTCGACGGTGGGCGATGCCTGGATCGCCGAGGAGCGCGCCTTCCTCGATCTGCGCGAGCGCTGGGGCGCGGATGCGCGGCTCTATTACCGGCACCGTGCGAAGAACCATCACCGCAAGGCCGGCAATATCGGCGACTTCGTCTCGCGCTGGGGCGGGGCCTACGACCACATGCTGGTGCTCGACGCCGACAGCCTGATGACCGGACCCTGCGTGGTCCATCTCGCCGCCGCCATGGAGGCGGACCCGGATTCCGGCATCATCCAGTCGCTGCCGCTCATCATCAACCGCAACACCCTGTTCGCCCGCGTCCAGCAATTCGCCGCCCGCATCTACGGCCCGGTCATCGCCACGGGCCTCTCCGTCTGGTCGGGCCGCGACGGCAATTACTGGGGCCACAACGCCATCATCCGCACCCGCGCCTTCGCGGAGGCCTGCGGCCTGCCCGATCTCAAGGGCAAACCACCCTTCGGCGGCCACATCCTCAGCCACGATTTCGTCGAGGCGGCGCTGATCCGGCGGGCCGGCTGGAGCGTGACCATGCTGCCCGCCCTGCCCGGCTCCTACGAGGAGAGCCCGCCCTCCCTCATCGACGTCGCGGTGCGCGACCGGCGCTGGGCGCAGGGCAACCTCCAGCACAGCCGCGTCATCGGGGCGGCGGGCCTAACGCTGGCCTCGCGCCAGCATTTCGCCACCGGCATCGCCGGCTACGTCGCCTCCCCGCTCTGGCTCGGCCAGCTCGTGGTCGGTATCGCCCTGGTGCTCCAGACCGCCTATGTGCGGCCGGAATATTTCACCTCCGAATTCGGGCTTTACCCGGTCTGGCCGCGCTTCGACCCCGTGCGCGCGCTCCAGCTGTTCGGGCTCACCATGGGCATCCTGCTGGCGCCGAAGCTCCTGGGGCTGATCCTCGCCCTCATCGACGGGCCGGTGCGCCGGGCCTCGGGCGGCGCCATCCGCCTCGTCCTGTCGAGCCTGATCGAGACGATCCTCTCCGCGCTCATCGCCCCCATCGCCATGCTGATCCAATCCGGCTCGGTGTTCGAGATCCTGGTCGGGCGCGATACCGGCTGGAACCCGCAGCGGCGCGACGACGGCTCGATACCCTTGCGCGACATCGTCCGCCGCCACCGCTGGCACATGGTGCTGGGACTGGTGACCGGCATCGCCGCCTTCGCCATCGCCACCTCGCTGTTCCTCTGGATGTCGCCCACCATCCTCGGCCTCGTCCTGGCGATCCCGATCTCCTGGGCGAGCGGCCAGCTCTCCTGGGGCCTCGCCCTCAAGCGCCTTGGCCTGCTGATGACCCCGGAGGAGCGCGACCCGCCCGCCATCGCCGTCACCGCCGGGACGCTCGCGGCCCGCAACGCCGAGGCCGGCCTCGACGACTCGGATGCGATCCGCGCCCTCCACGCCGATGCGGGCTTCGCCGAAGCCCATGCCCTGATGCTGCCCGAGATGCCCAAACGTCCCCGCGGCGTGATCGACACGGACCGCGCCCTCGCCCAGGCCAAGGTGGTGGAGGCCGAGACCATCGCGGAGGCCGCCGAGTGGCTCAGCCCGAAGGAGCGCATGGCCCTCCTCCACGACCGCGCCCTCCTCGACCGCCTCACCCGCCTCGCGCAGGCGTGAGCTACGATCGTCACGCCTGTCGCGGGATGCGCTGACGAGCCCTCCTCCCCAGCGGATCTCGGGCCTGCCCGAGATCCGTCGAGCTTGTGGGGGGAGTTGGAGGTGGGGGTGGTCGGGCGACCCTCAAGCTGCGGAGGCTGGCGGAGCCACCCCCACTCCTAACCTCTCTCCACAAGGGGGAGAGGGACGCGGTCTGCCAACGAGGGCAGATGTGTGAATCCGGTAGCCCGCGTGAGACGGGGGGATCGACCGTGCCCGGAGCTCGTTTCCACGAGAGCCCGCGGATCCGGGCGGCCGATGCCGGCCCCCTGCCCGCTCGGCCGCCGATCCGGAAGGTCAGTCGGCGTTTCCCGAATCGGGTGCCTTGGCGAGACGGTCCGCCAGGGAGGCCTCGTACTGGATGAGGTCCTTGCCCCGCTTCATCGCCCGGTAGAAGTCCCGCGCCGCCACGTGGGCGTTGATGTCCCGGACATAGGGAGCCGTGGTCGGTACCGCCTCGAGCAATTCGCTTGCCTGGGCCACGAACAGGTTCTCGATCTCCGACACGTCATCGGAGAGATAGAGCACCGTGAGAGTCAGGTAGAGGCGCTTGCAGGCCGTATCGGCCTCGCTCTCCGTGATGATGTCGGATTCGCGCAGGAACTTCGTCATCGTCTCGATGACGAAACTCGACCGCCGGGACCCGTTGCGGATCGCGGCCCCGCCGATCAGCAACCGCTCGAACGGCTTGAGTTCGATCTTCAGGGGCATGACCGGTCCTTCGGGCTCGGGCGGGATCATCGGTCCGGACGGTTAACAAGACGTCACCGCATTGGCGAGGGTTGCTTCGCGGAATCCGGCATCGCCCCGAAGGCCGCGAAAATACGGAGAATGCAGCGGATCCCCCACATGTTTCGTTAACCGTTCGCCTTAAGACCTTCGCAACGTCCTCGTGGTTTGGTGACGCTGCATCCAAAAAAGGGGTGCTTCCAGATCAGAATGGATCGGACCACATGTCTTCAGGCATCACGCTCACCGCGGCAACGCGCCAGAACCTGCTCTCGCTGCAGGGTACCGCCGACCTCCTGACCCAGACCCAGAACCGTCTGTCGACCGGCAAGAAGGTCAACTCGGCCCTCGACGATCCGACGAGCTTCTTCACCTCGCAGTCCCTGTCCGGCCGCTCGGGCGATCTCGGCTCGCTCCTCAACGGCATCTCAAACGGCGTCCAGACGATCCAGGCCGCCAACCAGGGCATCACCTCGATCCAGAAGCTGGTCGACTCGGCCAAGTCCACCGCCAACCAGGCGCTAGCCGACAAGAGCGCTGTAACGAGCGGCACGCCGGCAACGTCCGCAATCCTCTCGGCAGCGACGTCCTTCCAAGGTACGTCCACGGCGGCCACCGACGGCACGCAGGACTTCTCCGGCACCCGCAACGCCGTTTTCACCGTGAATGACGGCACCAATAATACTGTGATCACCCTCGATGCTTCCACGCTGAGCGGCGTGACGAGCAACGTCGGCAAGGCGACCGCTGATGACGTGGTCAAGGCAATCAATAACCAGCTGGCCAACGACACGACAAATCCTGCTGCGGTCTCTGCCTCCAAGACGACAGATGGTCGGATTGTTTTCACGTCGACTGCGACCGGTAAGGACGCAACGGCAACGGTCACTAACGCGACCGGCAACGAAGTCGATCTTGGATTTGGTACTGCCACAGCTGCACAGACAGCCAAGGGTGCTGATGCTAAGAACGGCGCCACAGCTGCAGCTGCAGAAGGTGCAGCAGTTGCTGGTTTGGCCACTGGTGGTACCGGCCCTGACTTCACGGGCGCAGCCGATGCGTCGTTCACGATCAAGCTCGGCGATGGCCCGGCCAAAAAGATCGAGCTGAACACGGCTGCGGATGCCACGCTCGGCGCTCTGACGGATGCAAAGGCGACGGACCTTGCCACCGCAATCAACAAGCAACTGAATGCCGATACCGGTTTCAAGGGTAAGGTCACGGCCGTTGGTGATGATACGACGGGTAAGGTGACCTTTACTTCGACGGCGACGGGTTCAGATCAGAAGATCACGATCGATGCGTCTTCCGCGACGACCGACACGGATATCGGTTTTGGTGCCGGTGCCACCGCAAAGCCGGTCGTGGCGAGCGGTGCTGGATCTGCCAGCGGCACCAACGCGACCCGCACCTCCCTCGCCAAGCAGTTCAACACGCTGCTGGATCAGATCACCCAGCAAGCGAAGGATTCGAGCTACAACGGCATCAATCTTCTGTACCGTTCGGGCACGGACAAGGCCGAGAACTCGCTGAAGGTCACTTTCAACGAGACGGGTTCGTCCAACCTGAACATCGAGGGTGCCAAGCTCGACTCCGATGGCCTTGGCCTGAGCTCGGTCACCGGTGGGTTCCAGTCCGACGACGAGATTAACAAGGCCCTGACGGCCATCACCGCCGCCACCAGCCAGCTTCGTGCCCAGTCCTCGACCTTCGGCTCCAACCTTTCGGTGGTGCAGAACCGTCAGGATTTCTCGAAGAACTTGATCAACATCCTCGACACCGGCTCGGCCAACCTGACGAACGCGGACCTCAACGAGGAAGCCGCCAACTCCCAGGCCCTGTCGACCCGCCAGTCGATCGGCATCTCGGCCCTCTCGCTCGCCAACACGGCGCAGCAGGGCATCCTGCAGCTCCTCCGCTAAGCGGATCAGCCGTCACGACACTAAGCGGCCGGGGGAAACCCCGGCCGTTTTCGTTCGCGACACGTCCCGGCCCCGGCCGAATGAGGAGTATCGAGGGACGACCGAGCGGGCCACCACGATCCGACAGATAAGGGCGGTTCGGTCCCGCTGCCCCTCACGCTGCCGGGGACAAGGCCGCCGGATGACGGGATCGAGCCCGTTCAGCGACGGACGACAGCCCAGGCGTCGGCGAAGGCACGCCATCGCGCCTTCGCAACGGTTCGGAAGGATGGCCGAGTGGTTCGAGGAAGCGGACTTCAGATTCGCTTCCGGCCATTCCGCGCAGTCCCTCGAGATCAGCGACAGTATTGCCCGGGCTCGGTCTTTCGATCCGAAGGCGTTCGCTCATCGTTCTCTGCCCCTGCCCGTATCGAGGCGTTGGGCGGGCCAAAGGCGGCAACACTCGTTCGGCCTTTGGCCCGCCGAACGGCCGCCGGAGCGGAGCTCAGTTCGGCTCTGTCCCACCCGCGGGCGGCTTCTGCTCCGTGCAGACGATGGGGTGCTTGGACTGGTCGGTCCACGTGACCTCCTGCCCCTTGCCGCGCAGTTCATGCGTGTCGTCGCCGTAGCGAAACCCTGAGCCCGAAGGCTGCGCCGGCAGAGTGATCTCCGGCCCTTCGGGAGGCCGGACGATCGCAGGCTGTGCCGGGTCGGAGGTGACGAACTCGACCGTGAGCAAGACGTCCTTTGGGCACGAGAAGATCACCCGCTTCGTCGTTGCCCCCTCGCTGGCGGTCGCCCGGGACAGCGTCTTGTCGGGGGCCTCTGCGTGAGCCTGGATCGACACGCCGACCATGACGGCGGCAACGAGAAACGGCGATACGGTGTGAAGGCGCATCATCGAGAGCATCTCCGAGTTCAGCCTGATCGGCCGGAGGGTTAGGACGCGCCCGACCGGAGGTCCCGTCAAGCATACGACCGCTCGGGATCATGATGATGGGCCGGAGCTCAGGGGCT
This sequence comes from Methylobacterium sp. SD274, assembly GCF_017355285.1. Lineage (NCBI taxonomy): Bacteria > Pseudomonadati > Pseudomonadota > Alphaproteobacteria > Hyphomicrobiales > Methylobacteriaceae > Methylobacterium > Methylobacterium sp. SD274. The sequence goes on from NZ_JADIJP010000005.1 coordinate 110,201, forward strand.
CCTGGATATCCCGATCTCCGCTCCTCGCCCATGACGATCCGACACGGGCCGCCAGGAGGGCCTCCATCGACGTCTCTCCATCCGCGTCCGGTTCAACGTCCAGTATCCGTCTCCCGGTCGGCATCCACGTCGGCGGAGAGCGCTCTGGCGTGGCTGGCCCGCCCGTTCAAGGGGGACGAAACACCGGAGTGGAACCAGCCTGCGAGCCATTACCGTTGTTCCGTCGAGGACGCCTCAGGTGAGGGCGACCGCAGGAGGCATGTCCATGCAGAGCAAGCTCACGAAGACGATCATCGGGGCTGTCATCGCCGTGGCTCTCGCGGCTGCCGTGTCCTATGGGCTCATCAACCAGCAGACGGCGGATCAGCTGCAGACCAAGGCGAACCAGACGCTGTCGGACGACCAGGCTGCCCCCGGCACGGCGCCTCGGCAGCCGGCCCCCGCGCCGCAGGGCCCCAACCAGCAAGCGCCGACGCAGCCGACCCCCACGCCCGCACCTCGGCAGTGAGAGTGGTGGCACGGACATCCGCACGCCGTCTCGGTTCGCCGGCTGAAACCGCCCGGTAACCCTCCGGCTTTAGGCCTCGTTAGGCACGAAACCGCCGAACCGAGATGGATACCGATGACCAGGGACCAGCTTTCCGCCGAACTGTCGCGCATGGCGAAGATGCAGATCAGCGACATCACCCGGGCGGTGAAGAGCGGCGATAAAGCCATCGCCTTGAACGAGGTGAGCGACCTAGCGCTACGCTTGAATTTCCTCGCCGACGCCATCGCCGGCGTACCGGTCCCGGCACCGGCACCGGCGGTTTCCCCCGCTCGCGTCCTCGATCCGGCGTGACCGCTGCATCGGAGTGGCGCGCGGAGCGCAATGGACGCTCCCGCGCCCGGCTTGAACGCTCGCTTCCCGCCCTCTTCCCGGCGCCGGTCCTCCAGCACGCGCTGTCACGCCCGCTGACGCCGCCCACGCCGCGCCTCGCCGTCGAGAGTTATTGGCGCAACCACGTCCTCCGGGCCGATCGCCTGGCGCGGGCACTGGCCGCACGCTCAGGCCAGCCGGAGGGATGGACGTGGCGTCTCGGTTCGGAGAAGGGTTCGGGCCTCGCCGCGACCTTCCGGATGCCCCCTTCGCCCTATCGCGAGCCTGCGCATGCGCGAGGGCCCGGCCATTGCTGCATCTGCGGGCAGCCGATCTTCCGCTTCGGCTGGCACAAGGATCTGTGGGGCACCGGCACGCCGAACAAGAACGCCCGCTGGCATTCGGCCTGCGTCACGGCCTGGAAGTTCTGGGTGGCGCCGAGCGACCAGGTGAAGGTTTTGAAGGCGCATCAGCGCCATCGCTGCGCCGCCTCCGGGAAGCGCCTGCTGAAGACGGCCGAGGTCGACCATCGCACACCGCTCTATCGCGTCTGGCGCGAAGACCGCGACGCTGCTTGGCCGACATTGCTGGCCTATTGGGGCGCTCCGAACCTTCAGGTCGTGAACCGCGTTGTCCACGTGGAGAAATGCGGTGCGGAGGCAAGCGAGCGAGCGCTCCAGCGGCGGTCTTTCGTCTCGGACAATCCCCTCGATACGGAGGCTGACGCCATGATGCTTTTCTCGACATCGGCGTGAACCACTCGCCGTCGAAGCCTTTCCTCGGACCTGCTTCCCGCGCGCGATGGGTCATCACGCTACCGCTTCCGGAATTGGAGACGATCGAATGACGGATGACAAAGTCGGCCGGCAGGACCGTAAGGACACGAGGGCTGCCAAGGCCGCCGAACGTGCCGATACGGCTGGTCAGGTCTGGGAAGAAGTCAAAGTCCGAGAGACGGCGCGTGACGACCAGATCGTTCGGCTGAAGGCCCAGCGGCTCGAGCGCGATGCCGCGGATGCCGCTGCAGAGAAGCCTCCCACGAAGCGCTCGTCGTGAGTGAGCTTCGTGGCACTGACCGAAACTGTCGGCTGCGGAATCCTAGGCCGAGCGGTGCGGGCCGATCGCAGCGCATCTGGTTTGGGACCGGGGGGGCCATCGAAGCCGCCCTCCCCGGCGGCCACATGGAGCCGATGCACGAGGGACCGGGGATAGTTAGTGAGCGCTCGCGAGTTTCATGGTCACGAGTCCTGAGACGATGAGGACAGCCGCGATCATGCGGGTGAGGCTGGCTTCTTCTCCGAGGACCGTCACGCCGACCACGAAAGCGCCGATCGCGCCGATACCCGTCCAGATCGTGTAGGCAGTCCCCAGCGGCAGCGTTCGCATGGCCATGGCCAACAGCCCGAAGCTTCCGACCATCGCCACCAAGGTGATGACCGTCGGCCAGAGGCGGGTGAAGCCGTCCGACTGCTTCATCATGGATGCCCAGACGATCTCGAGGACACCGGCAATTCCGAGATAGACCCAAGCCATATCGGCCCTCTGCTTCAAGGGCCGGGCCGTCCCGGACTTCGACCCTGCAGGAGGGGGAGGACGTGGCCTCGCGAGTGCCTAATTAGCGAGCAGAATGCTTATTTTCAAGGCGGAAAAGTGCCGGTCATCCCCAAACGGGAACGGCGGCCCCTGAGATGCCGCCGCGCAGGAACACGCCTGTTCCATCCTTTCGACTGGTCGATGGAGGCCCCTCGCTCGCGCATCGTCATCGGCCGGAGCGCATCTGTGTAGGCCGCCGCGCCAGGAACGAACCGCGCTCCGCGATCTTCTCTGAAAGACAGCAGCCCGTGGGAGAGCACAATGGACGACGATCGCGTCTGGTCCTTCGAGAAGAGTCTCTGGACCGGTGGGGCGGACCATTACCGTGAACTGGTCGACGACGAATGCCTGATGGTGCTGCCGCAGCCCCCCTTCGTGCTGAGCGGCTCGCAGGCCATCGAGGCCGTCGCGGACACGCCCCGCTGGTCGGAGGTCGAGCTTTCCGGGGGACAGATCTCCCGTCCGCAGGAAGGGCTGATCGTCATCGCCTATCATGCGAAGGCCTCGCGGGACGGCGAGACCTATCAGGCGCATTGCACCTCGACCTATCGCCGGCTGTCACACGAGGTCTGGCGCGTGGTTCAGCACCAGCAGACGCCGCCGCTGGTCGGCTCCACGGCCGAGAAGGCCGCCGGATAGGTACGGCCATCCTCGTAGCCGAACCCTGCGCTCGACGCCCGAGAGCGGCGAGTCAGGCTTCCAGCGCAGCGGCCTGTCGCTCGAAACTGGCGAGGTCGAAATAATCCCGCCATTCCGTGATCGCGCCGTTGCCAACGCGCATGCTGCCCATGGTGGGAAGGGTGATGCGGCCGCCGTTCCGGTCGGTGAAGAGATCGAGCCTCTCGGTCAGAACCGTATCGCCATCGTTTGCGATGTGCAGGAGCTGCCAGTCGACACGAATGCGACTGCCGACCCCGAAGGTCTTATGGAAGCTCCGCGCGTTCTCCCGACCACGGATCTCCGGCAGCGGGATGTTGTGGTAGACGACGTCCTCGGCCAGGAGATCGATCGCGTCATCGAAGCGATCTGCGTTGATGCGTTCGAAAAACAGACGCACCAGGGCGATCTCGGGGGTGTCTTCGATCATTGCGTGCCTCGTTTCCCCTCAATCGGCGTCGCCGGTCGTCGATCGAACTTCGAACGAGACCGCGCATGGCGCCAGCAGCCGATCGACGCTGCCGGACTATCCTCACGGTCGGCGGACCACGTCACCGCAGCCCTCGTGCAGGGGAGAACCTACCCCCTCACGAAGGCGAGAATGTCGGCGTTGAGCGTGTCGGCATTGACGGTCAGCATGCCGTGGCTGAAGCCGGGATAGGTCTTCAGGGTCCCGTTCCGGAGGAGCTTGATCGATTCCCGCGCCGCCGCCCCGATCGGTACGATCTGGTCGTCCTCGCCGTGCAGAACGAGAGTCGGGACGGTGATCGACGTCAGGTCGTCGCGCTGGTCGGTTTCCGAGAAGGCCGCAATGCCGTCGTAATGTGCCTTGGCACTGCCCATCATGCCTTGGCGCCACCAATTCGTGATCACGCCGGGCTGCACCGTCGCGCCATCGCGGTTGAAGCCGTAGAAAGGCCCTGTCGGCACGTCGATGAAGAATTGCGCCCGGTTGGCGGCGAGCGCCTGACGGAAACCGTCGAAGACCTCGACCGGCAGACCGCCCGGATTGCCGGCGGTCTTGAGCATGAGCGGCGTCACGGCGCTGACGAGCACGACCTTGGCGACCCGGCCGTCCGGTTGACCGTGCCGGGCGACATAGCGGGCGACCTCACCGCCCCCGGTGGAATGGCCGACATGGACGGCGTCGTGCAGGTCGAGGTGCCGGACGACGGCGGCCGCATCCGCGGCGTAAGCGTCCATCGTGTGCCCATCCGAGACCTGCGCCGAGCGACCGTGACCGCGCCTGTCATGTGCGACCACCCGGAAACCCTTCGTGAGGAAGAAGAGCATCTGCGTGTCCCAATCGTCGGAGGAGAGCGGCCAGCCATGGTGGAAGACGATGGCTGGCGCATCTCTCGGGCCCCAATCCTTGAAGAAGATGTCGACGCCGTCGGATGTAGAGACGTAAGGCATGGTCGTGTTCCTGCTGTTTGCCGAAGCAGTACGGATCGATGGAGCGTAGAGCGAGGGTCGTTTCAGGGGTGTGACAAGGCTATTGTGCTTGGCCGCATCGTCATCAAGCGAACCTGACGAGGTTGAGGGCCGGCAATGGCCCCCCTGGGAACTGTGCAAGACGGCCGCCATCCGCGAGAGAACCGAGGTCGATGCCGAAGAAGCCGAGCCGGTCGATGAGCGTACGAACCGTCGCTTTCGCCTCGGCATCGTCGCCTGAATAGAAGAGGACGCGCCGACCGCCTTCGCTGGCCGGATCGCCTGCCAGGAGCGGTGGCCGGAGATGGTTGAACGCCTTCACCACCCGGGCACCGGGGACCAGGGTGGCGACGATCTCGGAGGACGAAACGCCCCCGAGATCCACCGGCTCGAACGACGGTGCCTCGATCGGATTGTTGGCGTCCACCACGATCCGGCCGCCGAAATCCGGCAGGCCGCCCAGCGCAGCCGGCAGCTTCGACCAATTGACCGCGACGATGATCATGTCCCGGGCGGCGGCGTCCTCGCGCGTGCCGGGCGTGATCGTCGGGCCTAACGAAGCAATGGCCTCGGCGAGGCTGTCTGGACCGCGACTGTTCGCGAGGATCGCCGGAATCCCGTGCCGAGCGAGGGCGCTGGCAATGGCACGGCCGATCTGGCCGGCGCCGATGATGCCGATGGAGGGCATGGAGAGGTGTCCTTGCGAGGGAGGTCGAGAGGAGGCGTCAGGCGGATTGGCCACCGTCGACATTCAGTGTGGCGCCCGTGACGTACCCGGCGTCGGGACCGACGAGGAACGCGACCGCTCCGGCGATATCCTCCGGACGGCCGTAGCGGCCGAGGGCCGCAAGGCCCTTCAGTGTCGTGGCGAAGGGGCCGTCCTCGGGGTTCATCTCGGTGTCGATCGCACCCGGCTGGACGAGGTTGACGGTGATGTCGCGGGGACCGAGATCCCGTGCCCAGCCCCGCGTGTAAGCCGCCACGGCCGCCTTCGTGGCGACGTAGTCCGCCGCACCCGCGAAGGGGACATGCACGGCCCCTGTCGTGCCGATCGAGACGATGCGTCCCCCATGCGTCATCAGCGGAACGGCAGCGCGGACCGCGGCGGCGACGCCCTTCACGTTGATATCGAGTTGCCGATCGAACGCGGCACGGTCGGCTTCCGGATCGTCCACCATGCCGGTGACGAAGACGCCGGCCGAATTGACCAGGATGTCGAGCCGACCGAACGTGGCATGCGTCTGGCGGACCAGGCCGGCGACCTCGGATGCGTCAGCCTGGTCGGCACGGATGGCGATGGCGCGGCGTCCCGATGCCGTCAATTCGGCGACGATCCGGTCGGCCCGCTCCCGCGATGCGGAATAGCTGAAGGCCAGATCGGCGCCGTCACGCGCGAGACGACGAACGATGGCGGCGCCGATGCCACGCGATCCGCCAGTGACAAGGGCCACCTTGCCGGCGAGCGGTTGCGGGTCCTGGCCCATGATGCTGCTCCTGTCCTCTTGGTGGAGCGAATATGGCCGAGGTATTGCGCTTGGTTTAGCCGGGATTGGGTTACTACACCTTCAATCATCCCTTGAAGGTGGCATCGTGGAAACCCTGGCGAACCTGGAATCCTTCATCCGCAGCGCGGAGCACGGCAGCTTCTCCGAGGCCGCCCGGCGCTTGTCGCTGACTCCGGCCGCCGTCAGCCGGAACGTCGCCACGCTGGAGCGGAACCTCGGTGTGCGGCTGTTTCATCGTTCGACGCGGAAGCTGAGTCTGACGGAAGCGGGTGAAACCTTCCGCCTCGCGGTCGCGGACAATCTGGAAGGCATCCAGGCGGCCATCGCCGGGATCGCCACCGCCGGCGGCGAACCGGCCGGTACCCTGAAAGTCAGCATGGCCCTGACATTCGGCACGATGCACATCCTGCCGCTCTTGCCGCCGTTCCTCGAACGCTATCCTCTGATCCGCCCGGAATGGCATTTCGAGAACCGTCGGGTCGATCTCGTCACGGAGGGCTACGACGCCGCGATTGGTGCCGGGTTCGACCTGGCCCCCGGTCTCATCGCTCATGCTCTGGCCCCCGCGCACGTCATCGCGGTCGCCTCGCCGGCCTACATGGAAGGCCGCCCACGTCCCGACGATCCGAGCGGGCTTCAACCCCTCCAAGGCATCGTCCAGCGTTCGCTCCGGACCGGCCGCCTCCAGCAATGGACCATGCGCAATCCCGCAGGCGAGGACATGCCAGCGCACCTGTCTGCGACCATGGTCGTCAACGACCCGGCGGCGATGCAGGAAGCGGCTCTTCTCGGGCTGGGCGTCACCATGCTGGCGGTGCCCGACGTCCTGCCGGCATTGGAGGCTGGCCGCCTGATCCAGCTGCTGCCGGGTTGGTATGCCGATGCGGGAGCGATCTCGCTCTATTATGCCAGCCGAACCCTGCTGCCTGCCAAGACCCGCGCATTCGTCGACTGGGTCACCGAAGCGTTCAGGAATCGGCGTCTCGCCGAGCGCTTCGCGGGGCACCGTCTCTAGGTTCGTGTTTCGGCACCGACGTCCGACATGGCATGGTGCCCGATCCGGCCGGATACGGACGCCATGGCCGGCATGGCCCTAGAGCTGTGCCCGGCCACCTTGGGTCGGGTGCGGCTCTAGGCCTTTGTTTTGCCGCGCTCTTTTTCGCCGAACCGGCAGCCATTTCGGCGGTGAGCGCTCTAGTTCGGGATCAGCTCGCGGGCCGGGCCGCCCGTCTCCTGGCCACGGGCCTGGGCATAGCCCGGCAGAGCCGGGTTCTTGGCGTTTCCGCTGTCGGTGTCCGGCCCGCCGAGCCAGTACGCGGATTGCGCCGGAGCCGGGATCGAGCCCGTGATCGTCGGGCTCTCCATCCGATGCGGGGCGGGCCGGGCCTCAGAGGCCCCGGTCAGGGCGGCGAGCGTGCAGGCGGACGCGAAAACGACGGCCGAAAAGGTCTTGATCATCGTCATGTCAGGTCTCCGGTAATTCCTGCTCGATCCAAGATCGTCAAGCAGTGATGCCGGACAGACGACGTCTTCGTCTGCTTATTCCATGACCCTATCGAAAAATTCCAACGCTATGCTCGGGACCATATCCCGTGAACGAATATTCGATGCCGAGTGCGAAGTTTTTCGTGCAGACGTGGAATAAACACGATTTCGCGGCGTCCATGCCCCTGTCGCCGGCCCCGAAATCCGTTCGGTCCGGCCAGCGTGCCGACTGGAGCCCCGCCCATGCCAGGAGACAGGAGATGATGGACATGATGCGCCTCATCGAGCCGCTGATCCCGGCCCTGCGCCGCTACGCGCACGCCCTCCTGCGCAACCCGACCGATGCCGACGATCTGGTGCAGGATTGCCTCGAGCGGGCCGTCACCCGCTGGCACCAGCGCCAGGCCGACGGCGACGCGCGGACCTGGCTCTTCGCCATCCTCCACAATCTCGCCGTGACGCAGATGCGCCAGCGCGCCCGCCGCGGCGCCCACATGCCGATCGAGGACACGGCGGAGGCGAACCTCGCGGTGGCGCCGACGCAGGAGAGCGGCCTGCGCCACCGGGACCTGATGACGGCGCTCGACGCGCTGCCGGAAGAGCAGCGCAGCGTGCTCCTGCTGGTGACGGTGGAGGGCCTGTCCTACGCCGAGACCGCCGACATCCTCGCGATTCCGACCGGGACCGTGATGTCCCGCCTGTCCCGAGCCCGGGACCGGATGATCCAGTCGATGGACGGCACCGAAGCCTCCGTCCCCGCCAAGCGCCCGCTCCTGCGGAGGGTGAAATGAGCATGCGTCCGATCGGTGACGACGATCTCCAGGGCCTCGTGGACGAGCGGCTCGATACGGCGCGGAAGCGTGAGGTCGAGGCCTATCTCGACTCCCATCCCGAGGCGCGGATCCGGGTCGAGCGCATGGTCGCCCTGCGTGAGGACATGCGGGCCGCCTTCGCGCCCATCGCCGCCGAGCCGGTGCCGGCCCGGCTGAACCTGGCGCGCATCGTCGAGGCGCGCCGCCGGCCGGCACATCCGATCTGGCAGGCTTCTCCGATCTGGCAGGCGATGGCGGCGGGGCTGCTGCTCCTCGTCGGAGGCGCCGGTGGCTGGGGCCTGCGTGAGGTGGTCTCGCCCGTGCCCACCGGCATCGAGGCGCTGGCCCAGTCCGCGAGCGTGAACTACGCGGTCTATGCGCCCGACCACACCCGCCCCGTCGAGCTCGCCGCTGCCGACCGCGACGAACTCGCCGGCTGGTTTTCCGCCCGGATGAAGCGGCCGGTGGCCGTGCCGGACCTGAGCGGCTCCGGCTACCGCCTCATGGGCGGGCGTCTCGTCGCCACGCAGCAGGGACCCGCCGGGCTGCTGATGTACGACGATGGGCACGGCGCGCGCTTCGTCATGTTGATGCGCCCCATGAGCGTTCCCGGCGACGCGCCGATGCGCGCCCACACGACGGAGACGTCGAACGGCTACGCCTGGGCCCAGGACGGGCTCGGCTACAGCCTCGTGGGTGCGGCCGACCCCACGATCCTGCACCCGCTCGCCAACGAGATTCGCCGCGCCACCGCGAAAGCCATCTGAAGGCCCGACATGTCCCTCCTGAACGACCTCACCGGGGCCGATCCGGCCTTGAGCCCGCGTGCCGCTGGTCTCCGCCTCGCCGCCATCGGGGCGCTCGTCGCCGGCACGACGGGGGCCTTCGCCTATGCGGGCGGCTGGCTCTCTCCGGGGGACCTGACCCAGGCCCGGATCGTCGACCGCTTCGAGCAGGTGAATGGCCCCCATCCGGGCTTTCGGCGCAACCACGCCAAAGGGCTCTGCCTCGCCGGGCGCTTCGAGAGCAGCGGCCGGGGCGCGCGTGTGTCGACGGCGTCGCTCTTCACTGCGGGACAGGTCACGCCCGTCACCGGCCGCATCGCGCTGGCGGGCGGCCAGCCCTATGCGGCGGACGCGGCCACGACGGTGCGCAGCCTCGCGCTGCGTTTCCACCTTCCCGACGGCGAGGAATGGCGCACCGGCAACAACGACATCCCGGTCTTCCCGGTCCGCAGCCCGGAGGGGTTCTATGCGCAGCTTCTCGCCGCCAAGCCCGATCCGGCGACAGGCAAGCCCGATCCCGAGGCGCTCAAGGCGTTCTTCGCCGCGCATCCCGAGAGCGCGAAAGCGGCTTCCCTGATCAAGGCGCGAACCATCACCTCAGGCTTTGCCGACGACACCTTCCGGAGCCTGAACGCCTTCCGGTTCATCGCCGCGGACGGGACCCGGACGCCGGTGCGCTGGGCGTTCGTGCCGGAACGGGCCGCGACGGCGGAGAGCCCGGCCCAGAGGGCTCGCGCGGACAAGAACGTTCTGTTCGACGACTTCGTGTCCGCCGTCCGCCGGGCGCCCGTGCGGTGGCATCTCGTCGTCACCCTGGGGCAGCCCGGCGACCCCACGGCGGATGCGACGCTTCTCTGGCCGGTCGAGAGGCAGAGCCTGGACGTCGGGACCGTAATCGCTGCGGAAACACAGCCGGAAGCGGATGGCAATTGCCGCGACGTCAACTTCGACCCTCTCGTCCTACCCGCCGGCATCGTGGGATCGGACGATCCACTGCTCAGCGCCCGTTCGGCGGCCTATTCGCAATCCTTCACGCGCCGCGCCGGCGAACCGAAAACGCCGAGCGCCGTCCAAAACACGCCTGCATCGGGAGCCGGATTGTGAGCCACACCGCGCGCTTCAACCTGCCGGCCCGGCTGCTGCACTGGACCATGGCGGCCCTGATCCTCGCCATGCTGTTCATCGGCGTGACGATGGTGACCTCGCTGGCGCATTACCACACCCTGGTCGCGCTGCACCGCCCAATCGGGATCGGCATCCTGGTCCTCGCGCTGCTGCGCCTGCTCAACCGCTGGCGCCATCCGCCGCCCGGCCTGCCGTCGGACCTTCCGGGCTGGCAGCGGCGGGCGGCGCATGTCTCGCACGTCTTGCTCTATGGGCTCATGCTCGCGCTGCCGCTGGTTGGCTGGGCGATGCTGTCGGCGGCCGGCTATCCGATCGGGCTCGCCGGCTCCCTCGTCCTGCCGCCGATCCTGCCGCGCGATTCAAGCCTCTATGCGTGGCTCCGTCCGCTTCACACACTCCTGGCCTACACCCTGTTCGGTCTCGTCCTCGCTCATCTCGGCGCGGCCCTGATGCACGGTTTGATCCGCCGGGATGGCGTCTTCTCCAGCATGATCGCGCGCCCGACGGCATCCCGGTCCCAGTAACGTCGAGGCAGGCTGGAAGGCGAAACACGGTGAACGATCGCGCAACGGGCAGGGTGCTCATCGCCGGCGGCGGCATCGCGGGCCTCGCCATCAACCTGCCGGGCAACGCGGTCCAGGCTCTCGGCCAACTCGGCCTGGAAGACGCGCTCCGCTCGCGGAGCGCGCGGAGTGGGGCACGGTCGATCCGCGCTACGAAGCGCTGCGCCGGCCCCGCGTGGCCCATGTCCAGGCCATGACCGATCGCCTGTCCCGCTCTGCGCGGATGCCGGGCCGGAAACCTCCTGCTTCCCGTGATCGGCCCGCGCAGCTACCGCGCGGCTTACTCGCCGCTCCGCACGCCGGTCTCGGCCTGAGCCTGGCTGCGGCGATTGCCCGGCCTCCTCCCGGTCGAGGCTCTCGGACTTGTGCGGCGCAGGCCGGTCCGGCCCATGAGAACCGCGGCAGGATCGGTTCGTTGGCCCGGCAGACATAAAAGCGCTTCCAGCAAAAAATGGAGCGCACCCTCTAGACGACCGGTCTAATTCAGGCTAGTTAAGGGTCATGGCACGCGTCACCGCACATACCGACACACGACAGGGCATCCTCGATACCGCCTACGGCCTGGTGGGCGCGAAGGGTTTCTCAGGGGTCGGTCTCAATGAGATCCTGGCCACGGCCGGCGTGCCCAAGGGGTCGTTCTACCACTATTTCGGCTCGAAGGAGGCCTTCGGCGAGGCTCTTCTGGCGGATTACTTCGAAAGCTACCTCGCCGATCTCGACGCAACCCTCGCTGAGCCCGGCTTGAGCCATGCCGAGCGACTGATGAACTACTGGCGGAAATGGCAGGCAACGCAGGGAAGCATCGACGACCAGCGCAAGTGCCTCGCGGTGAAGCTCGCGGCGGAGGTCTCGGACCTGTCCGAGGCCATGCGCCTTGCCCTCAAGAGCGGGACCGCCGGGATCATCGAACGCCTGTCGGGAGCGATCGCGGCGGGCGTGGCGGAGGGCTCGCTCACAGTCGAGGGCGAGCCGCGGACGATCGCCGAGATGCTCTACCACGTCTGGCTAGGCGCGAGCCTGATGGCCAAGATCGTCCGGACCGACGCACCGTTCGAGGCTGCCATGGGGACGACCCGGCGCATCCTCGGCCTCAGGTCGCATTGACCCCCCTCATTCCGACGTTGCCGAGAACCACCTTTTACCAGGCCCAAAAACGAGACGACCGGTCTACTTATCTGGGAGTCGATCACCTTCCTCGGGCCGGCCGGCGAACAGAACCCAGATGGAGAAAACCCATGCCCCACCACACGAAGACATCTGTTGCCGCGACCCTCCCCTTCGCCGGGCTGATGGCGTTCCTGACCATGCCGGAAGCAACCGCGCAGGAACGGATCACCCTGGAGACGATCGGCGCCGTCCGCATGGCCCGGTTCGAGGAGGTCCGTGGCGCGAGCCCGGAACTCCGCCCCTCGCAGGCGGCGCCGGTGCGAGATCCGGCCACGGGACGCACCGCAAAGGCGCGATAGCGCCGGTCCACCTTCCCCGAGCCGCCACCGTGCGGACCCGGCGAAAGGCCCGATAACCCAAGACGTCCTGCTCACCCCAAGCGAAAGATCCGGAGAATAACGATGAAGATCCTCATGGTGCTGACCTCGCACGACCGCCTCGGCGATACCGGCCGGAAGACCGGCTTCTGGCTGGAGGAGCTCGCGGCCCCCTACTACGTGTTCAAGGATGCGGGTGCGGAGGTGGTCCTGGTGTCGCCCGAGGGCGGCCGCCCACCGCTCGATCCGAAGAGCGCCGAGCCGAGCTTCCAGACCGACACGACGCGCCGCTTCGAAGCCGACGCGGCGGCCATGGCGGTGCTCGCCGAAACGGGCAGGCTCGACGCCGTCGGCCACGAGGGCTTCGACGCCGTCTTCTATCCCGGCGGTCACGGGCCCCTCTGGGACCTCGCAGAGGACCCGGCCTCGATCAGGCTCATCGAAACGACGCTCGGCGCGGGCAAGCCCTTAGCCCTGGTCTGTCACGCCCCCGGCGTCCTGCGCCATGCCAAGGCGGAAGGCGGGAAGCCCCTCGTCGAAGGCCGGAACGTCACCGGCTTCACGAACACCGAGGAGGAGGCCGTCGGTCTCACCCAGGTGGTTCCATTCCTGGTCGAGGACGAGCTCAAGCGAAACGGAGGTCTCTACGCCAAGGGGGCCGACTGGGGACCCTTCGTCGTCACGGACGGCCTGCTCGTCACCGGCCAGAACCCCGCCTCCTCCGGCCCCGCCGCCGAGCGTCTCGTGGCCCATCTCGCGAACCTCTGAAGACGTGGGCGCCCAAGGTGGCGCCCGCCCCCGACCACCCGCTCAACCCATGATCGTCGCTTGGCCGAGCCAGCGCGATCCGGCCGCACCGGCGGTCTCGAAGGATTTCATCCCATGACCACCGACATCCTCTTCTCGGACGCGACCCGTCTCGCCGAGCTGATCCGCACCCGGCAGGTCTCGCCGGTCGAGGTGGTGCAGGCCCATCTCGACCGCATCGCGGCGGTCGATTCCAAGATCAACGCGATCGTCACCATCGCGGAGAATGCGCTGTCCGTCGCGAAGGAGGCCGAGGCAGCGGTCATGGCGGGCAGGGAGCTCGGCCCCCTGCACGGCGTGCCGTTCACCGTCAAGGATTCCATCGACACCGCCGGCGTGATGACCCAGCGCGGCTCACCCATCTTCAAGGGCCGCACCCCCGACACCGACGCGACCAGCGTCGCCCGCATGAAGAAGGCCGGCGGCATCCTGCTCGCCAAGACCAACCTGCCGGAGTTCTCCTACTGGATCGAGAGCGACAACCTGCTCTCCGGCCGCTCGAACAACCCTTGGGATCTCACCCGCACACCGGGCGGATCGAGCGGCGGCGAGTCGGCGGCCATCGCGGCGGGCATGTCGCCGCTGGGCCTCGGCACCGACCTCGCCATCTCGGTACGCGGACCGGCGGCGCAGACCGGCATCGTCTCCCTGAAGGGGACCCATGGGCGTGTGCCGATGACCGGCATCTGGCCACGGGCGCCCCGCCGCTTCTGGCATGTCGGCCCGATGGCGCGCAGCATCCGCGACCTCGCGCTCGCCTTCTCGCAACTGGCCGGCCCCGATGGACTGGACGCCTTCGCGACCGGCGCCGTCCCGTTCGACGCCGGCATCGGCGCCGCGCCGGACCGCAAGCTTCGCGTCGGCTGGATGGTCGGGCCGGGCTTCGGTCCCATCGACACGGAGGTGGTGGCGACCGTCAAGGCGGCGGCCGAGGCGCTCAAGGGCGAGGGGCACCCCGTCGAGGAGGTCCACATCCCGGCACTGGAGCGCGACTTCGCCCTCGACGTGTTCAACAAGCTTCACGTCATGGAGATGAAGCCGGCCTTCCGGGAGGCGACCGCCGGACACGAGGACCAGATGTACACGATGGCCAAGACCATGCTGTCGCTGCCCGACACCTCGATGGAGGACTACATCGCGGCCGAGCAGGCGGCGGAGCGTCTCCGGGACGGCTATGCGACCTACTTCCGAGATTACGACGTCCTTCTCACCCCGGTGCTGCCGGTGCCGGCGCACGAACACGGCATCACCGAACTCGTCGTCAACGGCGAGACGGTCGACCTGACCTACCTGCAGGGCGCGACGGTGCCCCTGAACGTGACGGGCTTGCCCGGGCTGTCGATGCGCTTCGGGACCAGCCGGGAGGGTCTGCCCATCAACGTGCAGTTGGTGGGGCGCTGGCAGGCAGAGACCACGATCCTGCACGCCGCCGCGGTACTGGAGGGCGTCAGCACAGTCCGCGGCCTGCACCCGAGCCTTTGACGGGCGGGAACCTGCCGGAGAGCGCTTCGGGGTCCCCGGCCATGACCGGAGGTCGAACGGCGGAAATGCCTGCTCGAAAAGGGCATGGGCGGGGCTGGGGGAAACGAGGCACGAGGTATCCGGTCCCCGGGAAGCTGGCGATCATCCGGCTGGTCGAGCCGTCTCACCTGCCGGTACGGGCCACCCTGGAGAAACCCGGTATCTCGCGTGCCACCTTCTACCGCCGGTACGCGGCCCACCGGAGCGGCGACCCCGAAGCCCTGCCGACCGCCCTGCCCTCGCATCCGCTTCCACGACCTGCAGCACAGCCACGCGACGCAGATGTCGACGAGCGGCATCCACCCCAAGATCGCGCAGGAGCGCCTCGGCCATTCCAGCATCGGCATCGCCCTCGATCTGTACTCCCGCGTGATGCCCGGAATGCAGAAGGATGCCGCCGCGAAGGTTGACGCTGCCATGCGCGCCGCCATAGACAAGGCGGCCGGATGATTGGGTATAAATCCGGCAGCGACGGACGAAGAATCAAGCGTCGGCGAAGGCAAATGATCTAGCCTGCGCAACGGCTTGGAAGGGTGGCCGAGTGGTTTAAGGCAGCGGTCTTGAAAACCGCCGTGGGGGCAACTCCACCGTGGGTTCGAATCCCACCCCTTCCGCCATGTTACCAAGCCAAATCATTGCGAACGTTATAGAATTTTGCTCGACGGCCTGCTTCAGCCGCCTATTTACCCAACATTTCGTATGGTTTGTGTTGGCGAAAGCTAGATCTCGGTGGACTTCGCCTCGCGCGCGCAGGGCCAAGCCCCGGGGGTGCATTGCAGCGTTTTAATTAGCGCTGCTTTTTGCCCAGAGGTGCTGATATCCGGCCGGGCGGATGCGTTTGAATAACGGGCGACTGCTCAGGGCATGTGTCACCGACGGATTCGCAGGGCCGCCTTTTTCACTGCCGACACGCATTTCGGAGACACGGCCGCGCGAGTACGACGGATCGACTGGAAGTTCATTCTCTGAAGGGGGCGGCGACGCATGACGAACACCCTCGACCAGTCGACAGATGGGCCGACACCGTTGGCTACGACTTCCCCGCTACCGAGCGTCGGCATCTTCTGGGGCCTATGCGAGGGCGATGGCCCCTGGGAACTGGTGCATGCCGGGCTCCCGCTGTCGGAGGCGGAGCCCTATGGCGACTGCTTGACCTATCCCGGCGCGCACTACGATGTTTGGGAAGGCTGGTGCCGACTGCGTCCCGCGGGCCTCCGCAAACGGGGATTGCCGGCAATGATCGCATCCCACGAGTACGAACACTTCCCCCGCGGCCGTATTGTCTACGAGACGATGCCGCACCGCTTCGTTCTATATGCAGACCGTCGTCTGCAGCGGCCCATGATCATCCACCAATTGCGGCGGGCGTTCGGTCTCGTCGATGCCAATGTGATCGTACGCAGCGACTCACATGACCGAACAACACCGTAGCCGTTGATCATGGCCGTATGCCTGGTTCACCGCACGTCGGCCGAGGGTGGTTTTCCACCGACTTGCTTCGATCTTTCTCAAGATTAATCTTCCGTAAAATCCGCAGATCCTGAATTGGCGAGATAGAGTTCAAAGCTAAAATCTTCACAATTTGCTCATCAACGACATGGCCACGATTAGGTTCATCCCCCGGTTTCGGACATCTTTCTCGCAAGCTGGGTGGCTGCGCCACGGCTCAAAACGAAATCGTGGCCTTTGGGCTTCCGGCCGAGGGCCACGTCGATGATTCTCACCAGATCGTCGTCCGTGCCGCCGGTTCGCAGGAGTGTCCGCAGGTCCGTCGCGTCGTCCTGGCCCAGGCATGTGTGCAACGTGCCCGACGCCGTGATCCGCACTCTGTTGCAATCCGCGCAGAAGTTGTGCGTGTGCAGGGTGATGAAACCGATCAGGCCACCCGTCTCCGCGACACGCGCATACCGGGCCGGGCCGCCGCTTCGCATCGGGACGTCGATGAGCGACCAGCGCTCCTCGATCCGCCGGCGCAAGGCGTCCAGGGGTAGGTACTGATCGAGGCGATCGACACCGACATCGCCGAGCGGCATGGTCTCGATGAGGCTCAGCGTCATGTTCCGATCGTGGGCGAAGGCGATGAGATCGTGGATCTCGCCCTCCGTCCCGTCCTTCAATGCGACCGCGTTGAGCTTGACCGCGAGCCCCGCCGCGCGGGCCGCGGCGATCCCCTCCAGCACCTTGGCGAGGGAACCGCCACGGGTCAGCATCCGGAAGCGCTCCGGGTCGAGGGTGTCGAGCGAGACGTTGATCCGGCGCACCCCCGTCCGGGCCAGATCCTCGGCGAAACGGGCGAGCTGCGTTCCGTTCGTCGTAAGGGTCAGTTCGCGCAACGAGCCGTCCCGGAGCGGCTGGGAGAGTTGCTCGAACAGGCCGAGGATGCCGGGCCGCACCAGCGGCTCCCCCCCGGTGATGCGCAGCTTGTCGATGCCGCGGGCGATGAACAGACGCGCCAGCCGAGCCAATTCGTCCAGGCTGAGGATGTCCCGTCGAGAGCGAAAGGTCATGTCTTCCGACATACAGTAGACGCAGCGCAGGTCGCACCGGTCGGTGACCGAGAGACGCAGATAGGTCACGCGTCGTCCGAAGCTGTCGATGAGCCCGCAGGTGGAGGCCGCATTCTGTGCTGCCATCTCAAGCCGCCACGCCCGCGACCGCGAGCATCTCTGCGCGCGTCACGAACTTCTCGCGGGGTTTTCCGACCGCTCGACCACGGGCGGCTTCGGCGGCTTCGATCCGGCGCCAGGCGGCATAATCGAGGATGTGCCCGGTCCGCTTTGCGAGGCTGGCGAACAGCGCGTCGGCGTTCCCGATCGGAGCCGGGAGAGACGCGAGGTCGGCGAGCAAGGCCGTGGCCGTCTCCACGCCACAGGCGCGATTCGTCCCGATCGTGCCGTGGGGGCCGCGCTTGCTCCAGCCGCAGGTATAGAGGCCGGGCACCGGTACGCCCTCCGCCTGAATTCGCCCGCCGAGATTGGCGTGAATGCCCGCCCGCGCATCGTAGGGGACGCCCTGCACTGGCGCGGTCCGGCGACCGATGCTGGAGATGACGAGGCCGCAATCGAGGTCGATCGTCCTGTCCGAGCCGGTTCGGCGCAGATGCAAGCTTTGCACGTGGCCCTCGCCCGACAGGCGGACGGGCTCCAGCCCGAAGCGGATCAGACAACGCCGCCGCTTGCCCGTACCGCCCTGAGCGTCGGCGAAACCACGCAGGATCGGAGCGATGGCGCGTGCCTCCATGCCGGCGTCTATCGACGGCTCCGGAATGCCCTCGGGCAGGTCATCGGGGTCGAGCCCCGTTTCGCAATCGCGCAGATCGCCGAACTCACCGAGTTCCTTGGGGGAAAAACGCGCCCGCTCGATTCCGCCGCGCCCAACGATCTGAACCTCCCGGATCCGGCTCTCCGCCAAGGCGTCCAGCGCATGGGCCGCGATATCGGTATGGCGCAACTCGTCGGTGGTCTTGAGGAGGATGCGGGCCACGTCGAGCGCCACGTTACCGTGTCCGATCACCACCGCCCGCTCCGCCGAGAGGTCGAAGCTCAGGTGGGCCGCGTCGGGATGACCGTTGTACCAGCCGATGAACGCGCCCGCCTGATGGCTGCCGGCCAGATCTTCGCCGGGAATATCCATCCGCCGGTCCAGGGAGGCGCCGTTCGCCAGGATGACGGCATGATAGCAGGCACTCAGTTCGGCCACGCTGACATCGGCCCCAACCTCGACCCCGCCGATGAAGCGGAAGCCGGGGAGACCGGCGATCCGGTCGAACACTGTGGTCACCTGCTTCAACTTCGGGTGGTCCGGCGCGACGCCGAACCTGACCAGCCCGAACGGAGCGGGCAGGCGCTCGAACATGTCCACTGCCACCGGCACGCCGGAGCGCAGGAGCGCCTCGGTCGCGTAGAAGCCGGCAGGACCGCTCCCGACCACTGCGATGCGAGCGAGCGCACTCATGAGGCCAGCCGCCTTGCCTGCTCGTCGGCGCCGGGCAACGGCGGAATCTTGGCGGCGATCACCGGGGTCTCGGCTGCCCGCAGGCGATTGATCTCGACCCATTCGGACTTGCCCGCCGGCATCTGCCAGGACGGGTGGATCGCGCCGACCGGGCAGATCGGCGCGCAACCGCCGCAATCGATGCAGTTCTCAGGGTCGATGTAGGTCATCTGCTCGTCGAGATGGAAGCATTCGACGGGGCAGACGGTGACGCATTCGGTGTAACGACACCCTCGACACGCATCGGTGACGACATAAGCCATGGACGTCTTACTCACTCTGGCATTGACGGGAGGCTGAGAGGGCCGTCAGGCGGCGGCCACGTCCACGAGCATGTCCGAGAAGGTCGGGGCACGGCCGAGATCGGCGAAGGCCGGGGGCGTCAGGGCGTGGACGGTCGGCCCGCGCTGGTTGGAGCGCTGCCAGAAGCCCGCCGGGGCAACGACAACCCCGCGCATCACATCGGCCGACAGGGTGGCGAAGGCCTCGAAGGCGCCCCGTTCGTTGAACACGCGGATCGGCGTTCCTGCGCCGATGCCACGGGGCGCGGCATCCTCCGGGTGCAGGAGCACTGCCTGCTGCTCGCCCGCCTGCGCCACCTGAGCCGGAAGGTTGCCGTAGTTCGAATTCATGAACGCGTGGCTTTTCGGCGAGATCAGGCTGAGGGGGAAGCGCTCGGCCAGCGCCGGCGCGGTGCGCGGGTTCTCGTTCGGGGGCACATAGTGCGGCAGCGGATCGACCGGCTCACCCGCCTGATCGCCGCCATAGCCCTGGCGGAACAATGGCACTACGAAGTTTCCGCCTTCGGCCAGGCTCGACTTGAACTCGCACTTGCCGGAGGCCGTCGGAAAATTGCCGTCCCGGTGTGGGGCCCAGGAATCGGCCGCGTCCATCGTCAGACGCATGTAGCCCTTCTGTTTCAACTCATCGAGAGTGATCCCGGCGAGGACCGGGCTCGACCAATCCATCGAGGCTTCGATCATCTCCTCGTCCGACCGGAAGAAGAACGGATCGTCGATCCCGAGCGCCTTGGCGAGTCGACGGAACAGTTCGGTATTCGAGACGGCCTCCCCGAGGGGGGCGATGGCCTGGTTGTTGTAGGACAGATACAGGTGCCCCCAAGAGAACATGATGTCCTCCTGCTCGAGCTGGGTCGTCGCCGGCAGCACGATATCGGCGTAGCGCGCGGTGTCGGTGAAGAAATGCTCGCTCACGACCGTGAACAGGTCCTCGCGCGCAAGGCCCTGCTCGATCACCTGCTGCTGCGAGACCATCGCCATCGGATTGGCGTTGTAGACCATTAAGGACCGGATCGGCGGGTCGAGGGGCATCTCGCCGGTGAGAGCCGGGCCGAGGCGCCAGGAATTGATGACCCGCATCGATTCCGGCTGGAGATCCGGTCGCATCAAGCCCGCCCAATTCACGGGGAAGGCCCAGATCGGCAATTGGAGCAGGCCACCGCCGACATGCTTCCAGGCGCCGATCAGCGCCGGAAGGCAGGCGATCGCCCGGACGGTCTGGCCGCCGCCCGCATGGCGCTCGACCGCCACGCCGATCCGCACCACCGCTGCCGGTGTCGTGGCGTATTCACGGGTGAGCTTCAGGATGTCCTCGACCGGGATACCGGTCTCGGCCGAGGCGAATTCCGGCGTGTAGGTCTCGCACCGCACGGCGAGTTCGTCGAACCCCAGAGTGTGCTTGTCGATGTAATCGCGGTCCGTGAGCCCTTCCTTGATGATGATGTGCATCATCGCCATCGCCAGGGCGCCGTCGGTGCCGGGCTGAATCGGGATGTGCCAGTCGGCCAGCCGCGCCGTACGGGTGCGGACGGGATCGATGACGACGAGCTTGGCACCGTTCCGCTTGGCCTGCTCGATGAACGGCCAATGGTGCGAGTTGGTGCTGAGCGTATTGCAGGCCCACAGGATGATGTATTTGGAATGGACGAAACTCTCGGGGTCCACGCCCGGCGTATGCCCGATCGTCATCATGTAGGCGGTACAGGCGCCCGAATCGCAGAAGGTGCGCTCACAGACGGTGGCGCCGAGCTTGTTGAAGAGGGGATCGCCGACGTTGAGGCCGTTGATGATGCCCTGGGTGCCCAGATAGCTGTAGGGAAGGATCGCCTTGGCTCCGCTCTCGGCGATGATGGCCTTCCAACGGCCCGCGATCTCGTCCAGAGCCTCGTCCCAAGTGATGCGCGCGAACTGGCCGCTTCCCTTCGGACCGACGCGCTTCATCGGGTAGAGCACGCGCTGGTCGCTATAAACCCGGTTCTGGTAATCGTTGACCTTCACGCAGAGGCGCCCTTTGGTGAAGGGATGATCCGGGTTGCCCCGGACAGCGATCGCCTTGCCGTCCTCCACCGTCGTGAGGATCGAGCAGGTATCGGGGCAATCGTGCGGGCATGCGCCGATGACGACTTCGCGAGCCATATCCACTCTCCGGTTGAGTAATTCTCGAACAGGAGGAGAGCGTGCCAATAATCGAGGCCGTGGGCATTATCGGGACCTGCGCCTTCGTATTCCTCGACTGCGGTCCTCAGCCCGGCGGAACGGACGGTCTTTCTAAGCCTCAGGCTCAATGGCGCGGTTTGTGCACCGGTTGGAGCGATTCCAAGTGCTGACGCGAGAGAGGGAGCCATGCTGGGCCATTCGGTCGACAAGTACGTGACAGGCCGGTTGCTCGACACCTCCAACGATTTGCGCTGGTCGACTCTGCACGCCGAACGCTGGAGCCATATGCCCGGCGAGCTCCCGTCCCTCACCCCACGCGATACCGAAATTGCCGTCCAGTTGGGCGGTCGCACCTTCGTCGAACGCGTCGGGGACGGACGGCGTCAAAAGACTCACGGCCATCGCGGCACGATTTGGCTCTGCCCGGCCGGGATCGAAGAAAACTATATCAATATCGCCGATCCGATGGTCGATTGCCTGCATATGTTCATGCCGGCTCACCCATTCGAGCAGACGATGCTGCGGGATCTCGACATAGACCCCGCCCGGTGTGAATTGCGCTACGATGTGATCCAGCAGGATCCTTTCATTGAATATGTTGCCTGTCGCGTCATCGATGAAATGGAGCACGAGACCGCAGCCGGACGTCTTCTTATCGAAACACTGGGAGTCGCGTTGGCGGCCCATCTGGTCCATCGCTATTCGGCCGCGACCATCCGCATCCCGGAGAGCGGCGACAAGCCCCTTGATCGACGACGCCTGGAACGGGTCGAGAATTACATCACGGCGCACCTGTTTGAGGATTTCGCGGTCGCCGATCTGGCGTCGGCCGCCTGCATGAGCGTGGCGCATTTCACCCGCAGTTTCCGTGCGGCGACGGGGCGTACGCCCTACGAGTATGTGAGTGGACGCAGGCTCGAACGCGCCAAGCATCGGCTCGTGACCGAGGAGACACCGATCTCCGAGATCGCAGCGGCGATCGGCTTCTCGTCGCAGGCGAATTTCACGCGCGCCTTTCGTAAGGCGATGGGCGTGACCCCAGCCCAGATGCGTTCCTCCGCTCAGAAATAGACGCTGCGGTTTGCTCCGAAGAGACGTCTCCAACCTCCGGACATGGATGGGGTCCGCAAGAAGACCGCAGATCGGAGGATCGATTGAGCGCGCTCTTCTCCATGACACGATGCAAGGGTCGAGAGCGCTGGTTCGGGAGCGGTATCGGTGTCATTCGGCGCTCGACGCCTGCTGTTCCGCAGGCGCAACCCGGCGGCGTGCAGAGCCGGGCCGAGTCGCGTCCATGGCCATGACACGGAGCCCGGACGAGTTCCCGTCGGCCGGCCATTCCTTCGGATGGATCGAGACGATCAAATCGTTGCGAACGCCCGTTCGCGCTCGCGCCGCCGGCTTCAGCAGGAATCGAACAACGAAAGATGGTTGCGGATAAAGACCGCAGGCGGAAAATCCGGATGCTGACCCTGAAGAAAAACCCCGACATTTGATCTGGGGTCGAGGGGTCTCTCATGAAATCAAGATTTGGTCTGAGCCTGATTTCGGCTGCCCTATCCACATGCATGAGCTTTAGTGCCGAGGCGCTTGAAGTGAATCCCGGCGATTACGAACAGTTCCCCTCCGGGGCGACAATCGGATTGCTGTATTATCAGCATGGCCGTGGAGACGAAGCCTACGCGCGGGGTGCCAAAACGACATCAGATGCGAAGCTCGAGACGAATGTTGGCATCATCCGCCTGCTGCATGTTTATGAGATCGCCCCGGGCGTGACGGTCGACCCGCAATTCCTCCTCCCGGTTGGGGCGATCTCGACCGGCGGTGTCCTGTCACCCCTTGGATCGCCGGGCGGCGTGGGCGACATCATCATGGCCACCGCCTTCAAGTTCAAACTCAATACCGAATTCAACGATGTCTTCGCCATCACACCTTATCTCATTGCCCCGACGGGGACGTATGACGAGAACAAGGCGCTGAATTTTGGAGCCAATCGCTGGCAGGGCGTCATTCAGGCGGCCTACGTCAAGCACTTCAATCCGGTTTGGTCGCTCGATCTGATCGGCGATGTCGCCTTTTACTCGGACAACACACGCTATAACCTCGGTGGCATCGGTTGGCTCTCACAGGATCCTCAATTCGAGCTGCAGGCCTATCTGCGGTACAAGATCAATCCTGCTTTGGAAATCGGCGGCGGCCTCGGCGGTAAGATCGGCGGCAACCAATCCTTCGAGCAGACGTCGCTGCGAAATTCACAAGCGACCCAATATGGCCGTCTCGCGGTCGCCTATTTTCCCGAGCCGACCCTTCAAATCCAAGCGATGATTGGCCAGGACTTCATTGTCGAGAATGGAACGAAGCAGTCGACATTCCTTCAGCTGCGGATTGCAAAGATTTTTCCGTAGAAAATCAGCTATAATAGGATGGCAGATATCTAGCCTGGCTTTGGACAAATCGCCGCTTCGGCATGTCGATTTGGCAAAAAAGATTGCTCATGCCGTAGCATCCCTCGGCGCCAAGACGGACACAATATCGGCTACGTTACCGATATTGTCTTTCTTGGGGTTGGACTTTGGCAAATCCCTCAACCGCATATACTGGCAGGCAGCGTTGCCTTGGCGGCAAAAAATTCGGAAGAGGTAAGTGCGTTCCCTGCAGAGCATAGTACTATCTACTAAGCAGCTTCAGAATTATACAAACGTTGCCGAGCACGTTCGGCAACGCCTCGCTGCAGTCTTACTACATACGCCGACGCATCGACTTACCCCTTACAATGAAATTTTTGAGTCAGCTCCTCTGCCTCGCCCAACTATTTGCTCTTTCGTTGTGCGTCGAAACAAGCTGCGGTGAGGCGTCCTCTTGACAGGATGTCTCACGATGGCTCGACGCCGTATTGCCCCCGCCGACATCGCAGGCACGATCGAGACCGTTCGCATAATTTGCGTCGCAAACGATGCGATCCTACCGATTCTACAGCGATCGAATCTCTTTGCAGTACGCCCGGATTCCTTCCGGCTCCCCCTCGTCGGTATCGACTTCGCTCTCGTACGGGGTGAACGAGGAGCCCTCACGCTTCGCCGCAACGACGGTGCAATCGAGGAACGATGCCCCCTCTGGACGACGAGCATATCGCAGCAACGATTCACGACCGTCACAGATGGAATGATCGGCGCCGATCAGGGTGAGGATGGGACCGGATTGGCTCTCTCGTTCGACTGGACCCTGATCCGTTCACGATCAGGGCAGGAACAGGCCGAACTGGTCTTATGCATCCGGTATCGATTCGAGCCGTTCTGGCTTGACGAGATGGCTTATGCACTGCGTGATCTCGCGGAACACACGATGAACCGTTTCGTCACCCGCACCATCCTAAAGCAGCAAGCCTAATCGGCGTCGCAACACCCGTCGCGCTAGCGAGGCGGACGACACACCGGCGCAACGCTACAGAGGGACCGGGCACACCCGCGTGTTTTTGGATACTTGAACGCGCTATAAAAGTATAAGGGCATTGGAGTACCGGATGGGACAGCGAGTACGGCATGTAGCCGTCCGGTAGGCACCGGCATGCACCCAACCGCCTACGGCACTACGTGCGACCGCAGGCACTCCTGTACGGCCAGCCCCTACGCCACATAAGACCTACGCGCTGCCCACGCAGCCACCACGTCGGCACGTCCCCCTGCCCACTCCGCCGACACCGATCCGGCATCCCGCTACCACCGAGCCTTTGTCCGGCACGCCGCCACCGCCACTGCCGCTACCCATTCTCGTTCATGATCCGACGGGCAACGGGAATCCTGACCTGACCGCACCACCGCGGCCGCATGTCAGGATTTCATCATGGCCGACAACGCCCTCATCCCGCTGCCCCGCCAGCGACCACACCCCTTCGTCCACCCATCTCGACGCTTTCGACCTCACCGGGCTCGGACCGCTGACCATCCTGCCGATCAACTCCGATGCCCAACGGTCGAAGCCACCACGTCTTCGTCCCCGCCGACCACCGCTTCAAGGCCGCCGCCGATGGCGTTCACCACCGTCCTTCTCCCGATTTTCCTTGCTGCGGAGGAAATACCTTTCGTACAGAGCCGTACCCCGACGGTCACCGCATCGTAGTGCAGGCGTGACGCTGGCCTGACCAATAGATCCGCTTTGGCGGCCTCTGCCCGGAGGCAGACCTGAAGAAAGCCACCCATCTCGGACGCTTCGGGAGGGCGACATCTGTCAGATTTTCACCACCAGTTCGCGCTTGGAAACGGCAGGCCCACGAATTGGCAATAGCTATACCCCCGATATACCATAGCGGGAGATACGCCTGCGCGGACAGATGCACGCTCGTAAAGATGATTGTATAAGGCGCATCTATGACATGTCTGGCGCGGAATAATCAAAGTGAACAATCACCCTGAAATCATCATTGATGCGGCAAGCTATGTATATCGCTTTCGCTTATTCGCGGTTATAGGCGGAATTTTAGGTATAATTACATGCTCTGCGGGCTTGGCGCTGGCAGATCAGCCTTCGGCCAAATTATGTACGAGCGAGCCCACCACTACCGCGACAGGGGTTTGCATAATGAACGCCCTCAACGAAGCGGATAAAAAACTCAACCTCGCGTACAAGAAGGCTCAATCGGTGATCGAGCAGGATGACCGCGGTCAAGATGACCCCGAGGAGGTTGCCAAGGCAAAGACTGCATGGACGGCACAACTCGCGGCAGCTCAACGAGCTTGGATGGCGTTCCGGGATGCGGATTGCGGCGACCTTATCTTCAGCGAGTGGAACAACGGCCACGGAGTTCTTCCAGCGGTCTATGCTTGTCGATATGACAAGACAGTTCAGCGCACTAACGAGATTTTAAGCCGTTACCCTCTCCACTAGAGATCGCTTAGCACACTTTTGGACCATGCCATGCCTAAAAATGGAACCAGTCCCGCAAACAGAAAGTGGTTTATCGGGTTATTTATGGGATTTTCCAATCTGCTGGCATATCTCGCCATGAGCCTGCTGAATATTCCGCATAGTTTCTATGCCAGTGCTGTGGCGGGTCTTATATGTGCTGTGCTTGCGTTGAGTGCTTATAGTTTTGTCCAGAGAGAAAATTAGAAGGTTTTTCTCGGCGACAGGAAATTCCCTTCTAATATTTTTCCATCCTTGGATTGATCCAATGAGCCAATCTTGTGAACGACGCAGCCAAAATCGAAACAGGTTCGGTAGAATGCTGTGCCGAAGCATCGGGTTACTCGCCTTGTTGCCCGTGGCCTCCATTGCTCAAGAAAGTTCTTTATTTGCCTCGTCTCCATGTGGCGATAGATCTGCCATTCCAGATCCGGAAGTTTGCGAGAATCCCATCATAAAGCGCCTCGATTCCGCGGTTACAGCCGCCTACGAACAGGCTAAAGGGCGACTTCAGGGTGACCAAGCCCTGACCAGTGATCTTCAAGACAAGCAAAGGTTCTTTGTCGAGGATAGCAACAATGCCCACGCGACAGGGGCCGGCCGTCTGCAACGCTACCTCGAGACGTGGCAGCACTGGCTCGACGCAATCGGCCCTCCGCGAGAGGGATTTGCGGGTGCGTGGATCAGCGGGACCGGCAGTCTTCAAATCATACCACGGGATAAAACGACTTTTACAGTCCTGGTGCGTGCAAACGAGCCAATCCAGGGTATCTTCACATGCGAATTCATCGGCGTTGGACGGATGGACGGTGAAGTCCTTGATGTAGCGTGGGACAAGGCCGAGACAGGCGATGACGATGATGCTGAAGGGTGGACGCTTCGGATTCACCGATCCGGACATCTCCTCAGGCTTGACCAGCGTCGTAACGGTAGCGTGGCATCCTCGCCTCCGTTCTGCGGCGTTCAGGGAAGCCTAGCGGACAGCTACTTGCCTGCGCAGTATAAGCCTGAACCAGTCCTCACCTGGAGCACAACCATTACGAAAGATCGGAGCCGATAGGAATGTCATAGCGAAAAATCGGCTTTTCTCCTGCAACCTCATGACCAAGGTCGACTGCCTGTGTCAGTACCAGCGGAGGAAACGACTGTTTTCGACCGATGGACGCCCATCACCTCTACAAATAATCATCGCGCAATCTTGGCTCGTGCCACAGTTTCTTGCTTCCGGCACGAACGGATCGATCACATTTCAAGCGATCTGATGACCTTAAGGAGAGGCGTTATCTGGCATTTCATGCAAGATCCGCCGAGCAGCTTCGTGCCCTAGTGCCGCAGCCCGACGATACCAAGCTTTGGCTGCGA
The DNA here is from genome assembly GCF_017355285.1 of Methylobacterium sp. SD274. Lineage (NCBI taxonomy): Bacteria > Pseudomonadati > Pseudomonadota > Alphaproteobacteria > Hyphomicrobiales > Methylobacteriaceae > Methylobacterium > Methylobacterium sp. SD274. The sequence goes on from NZ_JADIJP010000005.1 coordinate 137,541, forward strand.
CTACATCAACCGGAACAGCCTCGCCACGGAAGCATAGGTCGCCCAGTAAGGCCGCGGCCTCCGCATCTCCCGAATGGGCAGCACGGCGCAACCAGCGCAGCCCCTCTCCGACGTTTCGCCGGCCTCCATCACGGCCATGCAACAGGATATCTCCCCACTTGGCTTGGGCCGCTGGCGAGCCGCCTGCAGCGGCGGCCTGGAACAGGCGATGAGCCGCCGATTTGTCTACGGGCACACCGATCCCCGCCTCTGTCAGCATGCCCAGGAGATGCAACGCGGCCGGCAAACGAGCATCCGCTGCTCGAGTCACCGCTGCGGCGGCGGTCGCCTCATCCGCGGGACCAGGGGCTGCCCGCAGTAGCGCAATCCCGGTGCCGAGCCACCCCTCCGGGGATCCGCTCTCGGCCGCGCGGCGATACCAGACAGCCGAAGCTTCCGGGTCACGCAATTCCGCCGGGCCATCCCGAAGAATCCAGGCGTACAGAACTTGCGCATCCGCGATGCCACCTTCGGCGGCGCGCTGTGCCCATGAGGCGGCTTCCACGATGTCTCGGGCGCAGCCGCTGTCGAACGGACCTTGCGAGCGCGGACTGGCGCGATTGCCTTGTGCCAGCAAGGCAGCGAGGTGGAATTGCGCTCCCGAATGTCCCGCACTCGCAGCAAGGCGCAGCCACCGGATAGCTTCCGTGGCACATTGGGGAACCGTCTTGCCGGTGGAATAGCTTTGCCCGAGGTGGAAACACGCCTCGACATCGCCAGCTCGCGCCGCGCGTGCAAGGCTCCGCAACCCGCGTACATCCTGTCGAGCGAGCCGTGAGAGGCCATGCCGCCGCAAGGCCGCGCATGGCCACGCCATCACCCACCTGAAGGGGCCATCTGGGTCACGGTTCACGCATGCCATCCTGAAGCGGAGTGAGCACACGCATCAGCAGATAGTCCAGCACCGTGCGTCGGCCCACAGAGACATCCGCTGCCACCGGCATGCCCGATACCACCCGGAACCCCTCCGGCACGTCGTGCAGGGCTGTCCGGTCGAGGGACACCCTGACCCGGTAGTATGGCTCGGTGCTATCCTGCCGCGGCAGGGATGCCGCGGCCGGGTCCGAGCGCTCGGTGAAGCTTGCAGGGCTGATCGCCTGGACGGTTCCCTGCGCCGTTCCGTAGCGCGAGAACGGCAAAGTATCGAACTTCACCGTCACGGCCTGACCGGGCCGGACCCAGCCGACATCACGACCCGATACCGCCGCTTCCACCTCGAGATGAGCGTCGTTCGGCACGAGGGTGATCAGTTCCGCGCCGGATTGCAGCACCGACCCGACGGAAACACGGGCGACACTCAGCACGATCGCATCGGCCTGTGCCCTCAAGGAGACCAGTCCTTGGCGCAGGTCCGCCTTGGCCAGAGCCGCTTGGGCGCCTGAGAGCCGGCTTTGTAGCAACGTCAGGTCCGCCTCGTTGTGGGCGATCCGGCCGCGGGCATAAGCCTCGCGTTCGCTGGCTTTGGCTTCCAGGGCGCTCAGTCCCGCCGTGACGGCACTCTGTGCCTCCTCGAGGGATTGTTGCATCTGCGCCTGTGTGTCGTTGGCCGCCAGCGTGTTCATCAGGCTGCCGACCTGCAGCCGCTGCAACTCGGCCCGGCGGCTCGCCAGATCGGTGGCGATGCCGAGACGCTTGGTGCCGATCGCGACGTCGGTCTGCGCCCGCTGCAATTGCGCCTGAAGCGCGCCGGTCTCGGCGTCGAAGCGCGCGAGGGTCGCGCGGTGTTCGGCCATCCGTTCTTCGAAGAGGGCAGCCTGCTGCACGTGCACGGGATCCTGCGTCGAAGGAGCGTAGGGCCGACCGGCGATCTCCGCCTGGAGTCGCTCGATCTGGGCCGTCAGGCTCGCGACCTGCTCCTGCCGGCTCGACTGGTCCGAGCCGGTGAAGGTGGGATCGAGTTGAGCGAGCATGTCGCCCTTGCGAACTAGTTGCCCGGGTTCGACGTGGATGGCGCGCACGATACTGGTGTCCAGCGGCTGCACCACGAGCGTCCCGTTAGGGGCCGCCACGATGCCGCGTCCGGTGACCACCTTGTCGATCGGGATGAACGCGAGCGCCGCGAGACTGCTCAGCATCAGCGTACTGATGACTAGAGTGGTGCTGCGCGCCAGCGGCTGCATTGGCAGCGTGACCAGGGCGCGGCTGGGGCCGGCGAAGTCGAGGAGAGCGGCAGCGCCGTCGTCCGACTGGCGATGGAACCCGTACATCTCAGATCTCCGCCGCGACAAGTTCGTGGGTATCGGCCGGCGCCTGGACCGGCCGCCCCTTGGGTTCACGGTCGAGGTAACGGTTTTGCTGACGCCAGAGCTGCTGGTAGATCGCGCATCGCTCGACCAGCGCGTCGTGCGGCGCGATATCGACGAGGCCTCCTTGGTCGAGAACCGCGATGAGGTCGCAATCCAGGAGCGAGGACAGGCGGTGCGACACGATCACCATCGTGCGACCGCGGGCGATCCGCTGCAGGTTGGCATTCACCACTGCCTCGCTCTCGGGATCGAGGGCACTCGTGGCTTCGTCGAGGATCAGCACCGGCGGGTCGGCGACCAAGGCTCGCGCGATGGCGAGACGCTGACGCTGGCCGCCAGACAGATTGGACGAGCCCTCCTCGATCCACGTGCCGTAGCCCTGCGGCAGGCGCTCGATGAACTCGTCCGCTCCCGCGAGACGGGCCGCCTCCATGGCGTCTTCAAGGGTGAGATTGGGACGTCCGGCCAGGATATTGTCGGCGACCGTCCCGCGGAACAGCACATTATCCTGTAGGACGATGCCGAACGAACGGCGCAGATGCGCCAAGTTGATCTCACGCAGGTCGGTCCCATCGACCCGCACCGTTCCGGAATAGTCTCGGCTGATCCCCTGGAGAAGCCGCGTAATGGTACTCTTGCCTGAGCCGGAGCGGCCGACGATACCGAGCATCGTTCCGGCCGGGATTCCGAATGAAACGCCGTCGAGAGCCGGTCCACGGGCTCCGGGATAGGTGAAGCTCACACCTTCGAAGCGCAGGGCGCCGGCGATCCGCGGTGAGATGCCCCCTTGCATCGCCGCGGTCTCGGTCGGGTTGTTCAGCACCAGCGCGACCTGCTGCACGGATGTGCGAACCTCCTCCACGTCTTCGAGCAGTCGGGCGAAACCGATGAGGGGCGCCGCGAGTCGGCCGCTCAGCATGACGAAGGCGACGAGCGCACCGACCTGGACGCCGGAGACTCTGTCGAGAACGAGGTAGGCGGCAACCAGCAGGACCCCGCGATCGATGAAGCGCTCCGCCGGGAGGGTCAGGGTGCGCGGCCAGCGGCCGAGCCGGCCCGCCGCAACCTGCGCGAGGCCAGCCTCGGCGACGGCGGCGTCCCATGCCTCCCGCCGTTGCGGCTCGAGCACCAGCGACTTGACCGTCCGGATGCCCTGCACCGTCTCGACCAGCAGCCCGCTCTTGCGCACCTCGGCAGCGATCGCCCGGCCATAGGCGCGGCGCATCGCCGGCATGAAGGCTATGATCACGAGGGCGACGACGCCGGACGCTGCCAGCACCATCGCTGCGAGGATGGGTTGAAGCCAGAACACCACCGGCAGCAACACCAGCAGCGTGGTGCCGTCGAGGACGGTACTCATCAACTTTCCGGTCAGAAACGCGCGAATCCGGAAGATCTGGCCGATGCGGTGGTTGGTCTCGCCCGTGGGATGCCGCTCGAAATGATCGAGCGGCAACATCAGGAGTCGCTCGAACACAGCAAGATTGAGCTGTGCGTCGATCCGGGTAGACAGAACCTGTAGCGCTTCGCCTCGAGCATGGGTCAGCAGCGCCTCGAACAGCACAGTGATGCCGACCATGACGCCCACCAGGGTCAGGGTGGACCAGCTCTGATAGACCAGCACCCGATCGAGCACGATGGAGGTCAGCAGCGCGGGAACGATGGCCAGGACGCTGAGGACCAGGGATGCCAGCACGACGTGGCGAAGGATTTCGCGTTCGCCGAAAACCAGGCGGGCCACGGAGGCGAAACCGAACGGTGCCTCGGCCTGCGCAACACCACGTCCCTTCCGAACCAATAGCGCCTCGCCCGACCACCATTGTGAAAGCCGCAGGGCGTCCATCGGGACCGGCTCGCCCCGTGGATTAGCCGGATCCCGCAGCCAGGCGAGGTCGCGCTTGGTATCGGCCGCGACGACCAGGCCGGCGCTTCCATCGGTGAAGAGCACGACAACCGGGCGGTCGGGTGCGGCCTGGGCGAGTTGGCGCCAGGAGAGCTTGACCGCCCGCGCCCAGAGCCCTGCCTCCGATAGCCAAGCCGCCAAAGCAGCGGGTGAGGGTGGCACGCCCTCCTCCCTCAACCGGGTGCGATCGAGGTCGATGCCGTGAAAACGCGCCGCCGCCGCGACGGCGGCGATGCGCAGCTCAGCCGGATCGGAACCGTCCGGCCCGCCAGGAGGCGGGCCGGCGGTGGAAGGGGAGTCCGGCATCGTTGTGGTCCTGGCAGATCTGAGGGTGTCCGGCCTCCCGAAAGAGGCCGCACGGCTCGTTTCAGCGTTGATGGAGGCTTGAGGTGGCTTGACCGGACTCGTGGGCGAGCCCCGCTACTCCGTGACGGTCGTCCTCTCCGGGCATCGGCAAGAGACCGGCCTGCGCCTCCGGATCGTGGATCGCCGCCGCGACTCCACCGGCTGGCGCGGGAACCGGGACCGCAACTCCGGGAGGAGACGAGGCCTGAAACAGCATGCTGTTGACCGCATTCCGTGGATCGCCGGTTCCAAGGCTGCTGATCTGCCCTGGCGGCAGGGTGAACAGCTCCGTCGCAGGTGCCGCATCGGCGCCCCCCGGAGCGGCTGCGGCTACGGCCGAGGAATCGGCTGAGGCAGTCCCGGCCGGCTGAGCGAGGCTCACCAGAGTTCCCCCTTGGCCGTCGCTCGCCAGGGTCAAGGCAGCCTGCGGTGCCAGTCCCTCGATCGCCAGAACGGCATGGTCTGTGCCGTTGCCGATCAGCACCTGCGAGGCTGCCATACCGCCGGCGGCGGTTGGTGCGCTACCGGGCGCACCGATGGCCTGGGTCATCGCCCCCTGCTGGTACGCGACGTCGGCGAGGTCGATCGCGTCGCCGGCCGCCAGTCCGGAGATGCCATTGAGGAGGGCGCCGCTTCTCGTGACCGCCGCGTCCACCTTCAGCGTGCCCACACTGCCGGTTGCAAACGTGATGTCGCCGGTGCCGGCCGCACCGGCCGCACCGAGTTCGAGGGTGCCGCCGTCGATGACGGTGCCGCCGGTATAGGTATTCTGCACCTCGAGCGCGACCGTGCCGGGCCCTGCGGCGATTACGGTACCGGCACCGGTCGCGCCACTTGCGTCATGTGACCCGGTCTCGTCGGAAATGACGTCGTTGATGGTCGTGGTTTGACCGGAGAGAGCCCCGAGTGTGATCGCCTGATTGCCCTGAATGAACCAGCCCGCGCCATAGGCCTGGCCGTCGCCGCCGCCGTTCTGTCCCTGGCCGCCGGCGACGGTATCGCCCGTGCTGCCGGAATTGACGACCGTCAGGCTCGACCCCTGCTCGACGAAGACCGCGCCTCCCGCACCCAGGCCGCCGCCACCGCCCAGTTGGCTACCTGCGATGCTGCCGCTCCCGCCGGCTCCGCCGCCAAAGCCCCCTTGATGGCCCGTGTCCTGCAGAATTGGAAGACCGCCCCCGCCGCCGCCGCCGAAGCCACCGATGCCGCCGCCATTGCCCAGACCAGCGCCACCGCCGCCTCCGAAGCCACCATTACCACCGAAGGTGTTGTTGCCGCCGCCGCCGCCGCCCCAGCCGCCCGTGCTGCCATCGCCCCCCTCGCTCGTGTCGGCACCGCTCAAACCGTAGATGCCGCCACCGCCACCATTGGTTGGGTCTTGATCGATGTTTCCACCGTTGCCGCCGCCGCCCTCAATGCCACCGGTGACGCCTTTGAGACTGCTTCCGTGATCCGTTGGGGCGTTGATAAGAGTACCGACGACGCCCTGCGCATTGCCGCCGTCGGAGCCCACGCCATCCCCACCCGTAGAGGCCCTGCCGATCCCGCCGCCGCCGCCATTGGCACCATAATGAGAGCCGGACGACATGCCGTCGCTCGATCCGTCGCCCCCATTTCCACCAAGGCCGCCGCCGCCACCTACGCCTGTGCTCAACGCGCTAGCACCACCGATACCGCCCTGGGCGGTATCGTCGGAGAAGTTGACGTCGTCGAGGGCAACGTTCGCGGTCCCGGCCACCATGAGGCCGCCACCGAGACCCGCTCCGCCGCCGCCGCCGGCTGCCCCGCTCCCGCCTGTTCCACCCTGTGCCACAGTATCGGCGATGGTGAGGTTATTGACGGCAACGAGGCCCCCGAACACCATCAGCCCACGCGCGGCATGATCACCATCCAATGTGTAGCCGTTGCCCATGAGCGCGACAGAATTTGCTGCGTCGAGAATGGGCAGGTCACCGCTAGCGAGGGTGATGTCGTTGGTGAACTCGATCGCCAGCGGCCCCGGCGTTGTGCCGGCATTGGCCTGATCGATGGCCGCCGTGAGCTGCGCCTCGGTGCCGACGCGCAGGACGATGCTTCCCGGGGCTGGCGTGCCGAAACTCGCATCGGTGGCGGGCGGCGTGCCGCCGGTCCCGGCCGGAAGGGTGAGTGCGGCGGACAGCACCGACTGGTTGCCCGAGGCGTCGGCAGCCATGGCCACGACGGGGCCGGCACCGACATCCGGCAGAGTATCGGGCGACAGGCTGAACGTGCCATTCGATGTGGCGGTCGCAGTCCCGAGTTGAAGCAGGATGCCGGCCTGCGCTTGCACCTGATACAGGGTGACGGAGCTTCCGGCCTGGGCCTGACCGGACACGACCGGCGAGCCATCCGCAGCGGTCGTCTCGGCCAAACCGGCCGGTGCCGGCATCGCCTGGGTCATGGTCAAGGTCGAGCCGCCCTGGCCATCGCTCGCCACGGCGAAGGTAGCCCCGGCGTTCAGACCTTCGATCAGGACCGACTCCGACTGCGCGCCGTTCGAGGCCGTGACCTGTGTGGCGGTTTGCCCGTCCGTAGCCATGGCTCCGCCGACCGTCCCAACCGTGACCTGGGTCGCACCGGCGAGACCTGCGAAGTCTACTCGATCACCGGTCTGCATATCGCGCAAGCCCGTAACGAGAAGGCCGCCAGCGGGAAGGGCGGGAGCATCCACGCGCAAGGTCGCGCCGTCGCCGGTATCTCCGAAGGCGATCGCACTGGTGGCGCCTGCGGCCCCGCTCACCGCGAGCTCCAGCGTAGTGCCGTCACCGATGACGATGCCTCCCGAGAGGGCGTTCTCTTCCGTGATCGCGACGGTACCGCCGCCGACGGCCATCACCACTGCCGCGCCGCCCTGACCGCTCGGATCATGGACGCCGGACTGGTCGGAGATTCCCCCACCGAGTGTCGTCGTCTCGCCCGGCTTGGCGAAGGCCGTCAGGACCTGATTGCCCGAGAGGAAGATCGAATCGCCGTATCCCTGGCCGCTCCCTCCACCGCTCGCACCCTGGCCACCGGTCGCCGTGTCGCCGGTGAAGCTGCCGCCTTCGATACTGATCGTGCTGGTACCGTCGGCGAAGGCACCGCCGCCGAGACCCGCGCCGCCGCCACCGCCTTCCATAGCACCGGCACCGCCGCCGAATCCGGCCTGGCCCTGGTCGACGCCCATGATGCCAACGGCGCCGCCACCACCGCCACCGCCACCGCCGTAGCCGGCGGCTCCACCACCACCACCGCCGCCGCCGCCATACCCGCCATTACCGCCGACGTCGCCGCTGTCGCCATCTCCGGCGCTGCCGGCGCCACCGCCTCCCCAACCGCCCTGAACGCCATTGGCGCCGAGGCCTCCACCGACGCCCGCGGCATCGTTGTTGGCGGATGTGCCATCGTCCAAGCCCAAGCCACCATCCGCGCCGGTCAGGATGGAACTGCGCCCACCAGGGCCGCTGGCGCTCCCCGTCGCCGCAATGCCGAGGCCGCCGCCACCGCCGCTGCTGCCGTCCCGCCCATCGTCCTCGTCGGCCTGAACTAGGGGGTTGAGGTGCTGGCCGATATCGCCGAACACACCTCCGACGCTCGAATGCCAGGCGCTTCCCGCTCCCCCGGCGCCGCCCATGCCACCGCCGCCGCCATATCCCGCACTCCCGAGCAGAGCGCCGGCCTCCCTTGCGCCGCCCTGTCCGCCGGTAGCGGCGTCGTTCGTGAACGAGACGTCATCGAGGGCGATCGTCGCGTGGTTGACCGCAAGCACGCCGCCACCGAGACCCGCGCCGCCGCCGCCGCCGGCCTTGCCGATGCCGCCGGCGCCCCCCTGGGCGACAGCGTCCTGAATAGTAAGGTCTTTCAAGAGAGCCTGCGTATCGTCCACCATCAGGCCGCGGTAAGTATCGGCACCGTCGAGCACGTGTCCTTCGCCGTCGATCCGAACCACGCCCAGGGGCTGGTTCAGCGCTGGAAGGTCCGCATTCAGGGAGATGTCGGCCGTGACATGGATCGCGTAGTTGCCAGGCGAGGCGTTGACCGTCTCGATGGCGGCGGCGAGCTGGGCTTGATTGGCGACAGCGAGGACTTGCACTGCCCCATGGGTGGGGAGGATCGATGGCGCCGTGGGCGTGCCGTCCGGGTTCCAAGGGGTGCCGGGTTGCAGCGTCGACACCTGCTCATCCGGCGACCCCTTGGCCACCGGATAAAGTAGGATGCCCGCCGCGACCACGGCAGAAGCCGGCCCGGCGAACTCGCCTCCGACTCTCACAGCGTTTCCAAGATACCCAAGTGATCTAATGAAGACTGCAGCTCCATCTGGCGACAGTGAGCTCGCGAAGTTGGCCGCCCAGTCATTGAAGCCTTGTGCGAACGCCGATCTAGTCCCGTAATTCTCCGCATCCCTCAGAATCGTGGAGCCATAGCCGCTCGATTCATCGAGCACGCTGTCTTCGCCTGCCACCTCCGGGACGGTCGGTGGACCCCCGTTAGGCCCGACTGCCCTTCGCAGTCCCTGCAAAAGGATGCTGACTTCTGTACCGCCGGCGGTCGTATTGACGGCCTCCTGTACAGTCCCACCCTCAGGATTTGCCTGATTTTCGATAGTCGCGCCAGACATGCTCTAACCTTTCGTCGTCACATCTGGGGATACGGTCCATCTTTATGGCCCGCTCCTGAAGCGACGAGGCAACGTCGCAGCCAGAACTTGATAAACAATTGAATGCCGTAGCTGGGATGACACCAAGGTGAGCGGAACCTTAATAAAACGACATGCAATGAATTGTTGTACGTGGTGGCCCCGACCTCGTTCGATCCACCGATCCCAGGCTGACTCTGACGCTACCGCCAAGCTCGCTTGCGCTCGGGCAGCCGGGCGAACTGCTAGAGCAAATCGGTTGTCATGCTGCAGAATATGGACGCGAGCTTCTTTCCGCTGAAAGGAAAGAGCCACGCTCCTTATGAGCCCCGAGCCACCACCCTTAGAGCGTTCTCGATTTAATCTAGCTCATATCCTGCTGCGGCGAAGAAGTTGGCGCACTCGTCGGGTGTGACGGCGTCGACGAGGCGCCCGATGGCCGACCACATTCCCTCGACGGTCCGTTCCTCGGCTTTGCGCAGCAGCGCTTTCAGCTCCGAGAAGGCCATCTCGATAGAGTTGAAGTCGCTGCGCGGTCCTTCGGTTCGGGGCTGTAGGGCGGGAGGAACAACAGCTATGCGCCCGCGGCCTCGATGGCGGCTCGCACGGCAGGCCCCTTGTGGCTGCCGAGGTTGTCCATGACGACGATGTCGCCGGGAACGAGCTCGGACGCCAAGACGCGGTCGACGTAGGCCTGGTAGGCGCCCCGTTCGCGTTTATCGATTTGTCATGAATTTATATGCTTGAGCAACGGCATCGTTCTTTGACTCTGCAAAATACATGGGAATTGGAAACGCCTTCGAGAGTTTGTCTGCTTGCTGACGAAGCACGGCACGCCGTGAAACATCGGGTTCAACGACGAAGTACGCGCGGCAGACCTGGGCAAACTCATTGAGATGCACCTTGAGCCACGCGGCCTGGGTCGCGCGTTCCTCCGCAGTCTCGTCTCCGCCTGAGGCGGTCGTGACGATCGCGAACGCCCTCTTGTTTTGGATGAGACGGTCGAGCGCATCATGCTGCGAGCGCAGCCGGTCGGGTGTGCCCGGTGGCGGCAGGTCGAGCGCGACGACGGGCGGCGCATCGAGGTTTTGACCCAGATCGTCTTCGGTCGGCACGGAGGAGCGTCTTCCTTCGGTCATTCCATTTTTCCCGCCAGAATACGATGTCTCGACGTCGCGTCGCATTGGCCGCCTGGGCCTATCCCGGTGTCAGAATTTGAGCCGAACCGAACCCCCAACCATGAGAGGGGGAGCGATGGCGACCAAAGGACCGAAGCCGACGTCGAGAGCAATGCTACGATAGCGGGTATCGGTCAGATTCGTGCCGAACAGACTCAGCGCATAACGCTCGTTCTCGAACGAGATGCGGGCATTGAGCAAACCGTATCCCGGTTGCCGCAACGTATTTTCCGCATCGAAGTAGAAACCGGATCTTGCATTGTACCATACATCGATGGTCCCGATTAGATTATCGTAACCTGTATTCCATGCATAGCTTCCGCCGATGGAGCCGTTATATTTCGAAACGTATTGCTGCTGGTTTCCGCTGGCGTCGATCGCGACCGAGCGTCCGGTGGCGATGGCATTCTTGAAATCTTCGTAGGTCGCATCGACATAGCCGATGCCGGCGCGGACTGACCAATGCTCGTCGATACGGAACCGGCCCTCGGCCTCGGCACCATAGGATTGGCTGCTGAGGGCATTCTGAATCGGGGTCGATTGGGTCGCGATGTTGTTGACCTGGACCTGCTGGTCGCTCCAATCGTTGAAGAAAACGGCGCCGTCGATGGAGAGGCGGTTGTCGAGAAGCTGCGCTTTCCACCCAGCCTCATACGTCATCAAAGACTCGGACTTGTATGGTCGGTCGTCACCTACACTGACGAATGCCGAATTGAATCCGCCGGATTTGTAGCCCCGGCTGACGCTCGCATAGATGTTCACCTCCGGATTCAGCGCGAATTGGAGTCCCGCCCGCGGGGTCACGTAGGCCTCCGACAGGGTATTGCGGAACGAGGACGCGAAGGCGGCGGTGAATCCGAGGGCTGCGAAGGACGGGTTGTCGACGCTGAAGCGATAATCGATATCTTTCCAGTCATGTCCGACCCGGGCGCCGGCGAAGAGCTTGAGACGTTCGGTCAGGGCATAGGATCCATCGACGAAGCCCGCGACGGCGGTCGTCGCGATGTCGGCTTTCGACGCCAGGCTCACGCTGTCGCCCGTGAGGAAGCCACCGGGAGAGAACGTGCTCTTGAGGCCGTAGGTGCTCGAGCCCTTGCTATGCTCCACATAGGCGCCGGCCAGCCATTTGAACCGGTCGTCGGAATCGGAGATGTAGCGGTATTCCTGCGAGAACTGCTGGTAGCTGCCGCGGAACGGGTTGTCGGTGCGGTAGCGAAATCCGGCGATTCCGAAGGCTTGATACTGCGCCTCCAGCGGCGCGAAGTAGCCGCGGGGAAAGGTGTTGCCGCGATACTCGTTGTTTCTGTCCTGGAAGCCCGTGATCGAGACGATCCGGTCGCCGTTCTCGCGCTTGAGGGTGAATTGGGTGCGGGCCGTCGTCGTGTTGAGTGTGCCGTTGAAGGGGTCGAGGATATCGACACGAGCGCGGCCGGCGCGGAAATCCTGATCCCGCTGGAAAGCCGCGTCGTAGCTGCGCTGACTCTGGCTCTCGACGCTGCCGATGAATTCGAGCGTGTCGGTGATGTCCCCCTTCACGCTGAAGCGCCCGTGCAGGTCTTCGAGCGAATTCAGATCGCGGTGCGTGGCGAGATTGGGCGTGTATCCGTCGTTCCGGCTGCCCGATAGCGCGCCGCGGACAGCCCAGCCCGAGTTGGCAATCGGCATGTTGACGATGCCGAAGCCGCGCAACTGGTTGAAGCGGCCGTACTCGATCCCGACTTCGCCGAACACCCGTGCGGGATCGGGCAAGCTGGAGATGACGTTGATCGCTCCTGCGAGGTTGTTGCGGCCGTAGAGAGTTCCCTGCGGGCCCCGCAGAACCTCGACGCGGTCGACGTCGAGCAGCCCACCCGAATAGCCTTGAGAATTCCCGACGGACACGCCGTCCTTGTAAAAGCCTACCGCCGGGTCGGTGTCGATGAGGCCGGAGCCGATGCCGCGAATGGCGGTGAAGTTGGTGTAGAGGCTGCCGCTCAGCGTCCCCATCTGGGCATTCGGGATTTCGTTGATCGCCTGATCGGCGCGGCGGATCTCATGACGTTCGAGATCGGCCGCTGTTCGCAGACCGAGGCTGATCGGCACGTCACCGGCCCGCTCCGGCCGATGTTGCGCCGTCACGCTGAGTTCATCGAGGGTCACGGCATCCGCCGGTGCAGCGACCTGTTGAGCGAGAGTCGGGGATGCGGCGGACGCAAGAATGAGGGCAAGGCTGCCGCGGACGATCATGATGACACTCGGAAGGAAGAACCGGGTGCCAGTCTCTCAAACGACAACGGCCAAGGTTACCGGTATCCCGTTTGCAGTCTGACAAAAGGCCTATGCGAAGGCATGACGCCCCTGCCCCGGGCCGCCGAAAAGGGGGCGGGCGACGGGGTCGCGATACGGTCTCAGCTGCGCGCCGCGCTCGGGGGATGGCCGAAACGTCGCTTGAACGCCGTCGCGAAGTTCGCCGGATGCGCATAGCCGGCACGATAGGCTGCCTCCGACACGGTGAGGCCCATGGTCTGGATGAGCTCCCGCCCATAGTTGAGCCGGCGATCGGAGATGTAGCTGCCGATGCAGACCCCGAAAGCGACGCAGAAATCCTGCCGGAGCTTGCTCGGGCTCATGCCGAACTCGCTTGCCAGGGACACGATCGAGGTCGTGCCGCTTGGGTTGCCGTCGATCCACTGGCGCACTGCCATGATGCGTTCGATCGACTTAGCACTGAGGGAAGGCGCCTTCGGTTTGGGATCGACGTGGTCGAACTCGTCCGCCAAGGCGCTCAGGAGATCGAGAGCCCGGCTCTGGTAGTGCAACTCGATGAGTCCGTCGGTACGCGGCGGATGGTGGACCGCCCAGGCGATGCGTTTCAGGCGCGCGTCGAGGGGGCGGCGCCGGACCGATGTCGGGCCATTCAAGGCCGCCCACATCCGCATGAAGGGCCGGTCCTTCAGGAAGCGCGGCTCGTTCCGCTCGAACCATTCCGGCAAGACGATGAGTTCGACGGTCCGGACCGGGAGGTCCGGCATGATCACCTTCTGTATGTGCATGCGCGCGTTCGAGGTCGCGACCCATACCTCGTTCGGTGAAAAGCTGGCATCGAACCCAGCCGTCTGCCCCTCGGCGCGCCCATCGAGGACGATGCTCATGCAGACGCAAGGAAAGGTCTGCGCCTCGACGAAAATCGGCTCGACCGATTGGAAGTTCGTGGAGAGTAGGGTGACGCCATCCTCCTTGAAGACGACATCGTACTTCGCCGATTTTCTGCTGAGCGTCTCCGGTGGGTGGACTGCTGTACCCGGATTCTCCCAATCGCAGATGGCGTCGCAGCGACACTCCATTCCCTTCCGCCTTCCATGCCGACCGCGCTCCAAGATGCGCAACAGCTCCCGTGCATTTGAAAGTGTGAACAGTCTTTATGATGTAGAATTATTACAGTGACGATGTTTGTTCGCACCGAAACTCAGTCAAACGCGATGCTAGCAGCGTGCATTGCCGAGAACAAGAACTTTTGACTCCACGCTGTGTTGTGGCAGCTCCTCATCCGACCGCTCAAGGGGCAGCCGGACACTGTGAAGCGAGATCAAAATTCTTCCAATTTGGAAGATTGCAGCAAAGATCTTTTGACGAATCGCAAATGCGATCCTTCGCGCAAAGGCCCTCGCAATGATGCATAGGACTCACCATCCAGGCTTCGGAAGTGCGGGGCGGTCATGTGTATTACTGGAACAGGTCAATACTATGCCTTCTCCACCGAATGAAATCGCATTTTCATAATAAGAATTCGAGTAAGTTCTCCCCTTATGTCCTGATCGAATGCGCTGTTCCCTGCGAGGCGGCCGGGCGATGACGCGGAAGCAGTGGCGGCGGCGCGCGCGATGATCGGTGCAGCCGCCCCTATTACGAGGCGTGGAAGGCAAATGATCTCGTCTGCCAGGGCGTGATCACCCCGGTCCTGTCACGGACCTATCCCCTGTCGGATGCCATCGCCTGCGTCGAGTGCATGCGGGGCAACCGCCATGTCGGGAAGATCAGCGTGCTGTGCCTCGCTCCGCGCGAAGGACTCGGCATCGAGCGTCCGGAGATGCGTGTCCGCATCGGCGAGGACCGCCTCTCCCTCTTCTCCGCATAAGCTTGCGGATCGAGCGCCGCGCCCTGCCACGGCCGGGACGCGCACGAATGGCCCGACGAAGGTCTGCTCCGCGTCAAACCATCATTCGTCTTCGCGCCATCGCGACCCAGGAGATCGCTGCATGAATTCGTTGTCCCGTCAGACGTTGGCCACCATCCTGTTCGGATTGATCGTGTTCGGGATCGGCCAGACCGTGCTGTTCGCGATGCTCGGCCCTGTCGCCCGCGATATCGGCCTCGACGTCGTCGATGTCGGTCTCGTCGTCACGGTCTCGGCGCTTGTCGTCGTGGTCGTCTCACCGTTCTGGGGGCGTGCCGCCGACCGCTGGGGACGAACGCGCACGCTGACGCTGGGCCTGGCCGGCTACGCCGTCACGACCGCGCTCTTCGCCTATGTGCTGCATCTCGGCCTCATCGGCGACATCTCGGTCTACGTGGTCTTCGGACTGATGCTCGCGAGCCGGGTCCTCTACGCGCTGGTCGCCGCAGCCATCCAACCCTCCGCGTCGGCGATCGTTGCGGCCGCAACCGACGAGGCGGGGCGTGCCTCCGGCATGGCACTGATCGGTGCAGGCTTTGTCTTCGGAACCATCCTCGGCCCGGTGATCGGAGCCGGTCTCGTCGGCTGGGGATTGCTGACACCGCTCTTTGCCACCGCCGGCCTGGCAGGCCTCGCGGCGATCGCGACCCTGGTGTGGGTCGAATCACCGATGGGACCCGAGACGAAGGCAGCCAAGGCCGCGGTGAAACCCAGCGATCCGCGGCTATGGCCGACCCTGCTCCTTGCCGCGCTCGCCTTCGTCACGATCGCAATGACCCAGCAGACCCTGTCCTTCTACGTCCAGGACCTGCTCAGCCTCGACTCTGCGGCTGCGACGCGACACGTCGGCTTCGCCCTGGCCGGTTTCGCGTTGGCCGCCCTTGCGAGCCAGATCCTCATCGTCAGACAGCTCTCGCCGACGCCGCGTACGATGCTGAGACTTGGAGCGGCAGGACTACTGACAGGTTTCGTCGCCCTCGCCTTGGCACAGAATCTTGCCCTCATCGTCGCCGGCTGCATCGCCTTGGGCGTCGGCTACGGCGTCATCATGCCGGGTCTGCAGACCACGGCCTCCCTGGCGGTCGGGCAGGCTGAGCAAGGCGCCGCCGCAGGACTGGTCTCCGCCGCCATGGCTCTCGGATTCGTGGTGGGGCCGATCCTCGGCACCTCCCTCTATTACGTTGAGCCGCGCCTCCCCTTTCTGATGGCCGTCGGCCTCAGCATCGGCCTCCTGGCCGCGGTCGCATCCGATCGCCTCGCTCCCGTCGCCCGGAGGATCGGATGATGACGCATCCGATCCCCCTCGCGATCTCCCTCGGCAGAGCGACGTTTGCGGTGCTACCTCTGCGTGCATCATCGCGGTCGGCTCAGAAGCGGGTTGCGCGCGGAGGCCTCGCGCAAACGTGAGGCGGCTTCGCGTCAGGCGTTTCCGACGGCGTCCCGCAAAGATCGAAGGCGACCGCACCTTGATTTTTGTTAGACGCGCCAGATTTCGCTCGCAGCGTCGGGTCGCGCGAAAGTTGCTGTCGCTCGAGGCGTTGCACGCTCCACGTCGCATCAGGCGACAGACAGGCGACCCGATCCGTCCGATGGCGCCGGCCCTGCGCCAAGGGAAACGTTGATGAACGAGTTGATGATCGACAAGACCAATACCGAATCGTACCCGATGGCCGGCAAGTGCCCGTTTGGCGGCGATCGCATCAGCGGAGCACTCGGCAGCCGTCCGGCACTGGAGAACTGGTATCCCCACCGTCTGAGGGTCGAACTCTTGCACCAGAATGGGGTCGCGTCGGATCCGCTCGGACCGGATTTCGACTACGCCAGCGCATTCCGGACGATCGACCTCGATGCCCTGAAAAGCGACATCAAGCAGTTCCTGACCTCGTCGGTGGCGTGGTGGCCGTCCGATTACAAGAATTACGGCCCGCAGATGATCCGCATGGCCTGGCACTCGGCCGGTACCTACCGCATCGCGGACGGGCGGGGCGGGGCCGGCACCGGGATGCAGCGCTTCGCGCCGATCTCGAGCTGGTGGGACAACGGCAACACCGACAAGTCGCGCCGGCTGCTGCAGCCGATCAAGCACAAATACGGCAACGCCCTCTCCTGGGCCGACCTGATGGTGCTCACCGGCAACTGCGCCCTGGAGATCATGGGCCTGCCGACCTACGGATTCGCCGGTGGACGTCTCGACGCCTGGGAGGCGGACAACGCCACCTACTGGGGGCCCGAGGTCGTCGAGATGGGCAAGGTCTCGAGCTTCGACGAAATGGTCAACCGTGACGAGCGCTGGCGCGGCAAGAACGGCGACGCCGACTACGACCTGGAGAACCCCCTCGCCGCTTCCCACCAATCGCTGATCTACGTGAACCCCGAGGGACCCTACGCGAACGGGGACCCGCAGGGCTCGGCCAACGACATCCGGACGACGTTCACCCGCATGGCCATGAACGACGAGGAGACCGTGGCGCTCATCGCCGGCGGTCATGCCTTCGGCAAGAGCCACGGCATGACGCCCGCCAAGGAGATCGGACCGCCGCCCGAGATGGCGCCGATGGAGGCGATGGGGCTCGGCTGGCACAACCCGAACGGCGCCGGCTCGGGCAAGGACACGATGACGAACGGCATCGAGGGCAGCTGGACTCCCGATCCGACGCAATGGGACAATGCCTACCTCGAGAACCTCTTCCGGTTCGAGTGGGAGCAGACCAAGAGCCCGGCCGGTGCCCTGCAATGGACCCCGACGGATCCGAACGCGCCCAAGACCCCCGACGCCCATGTGGCGGGGCAGATGCATCCCCTCATGATGATGACCTCCGACATCGCCCTGAAGGTCGATCTGGAATACCGCAAGGTCTGCGAGAAGTTCCTCAACGACTTCGATGCCTTCACGCAGGCCTTCTCCAAGGCCTGGTACAAGCTCACCCACCGCGACATGGGCCCCAAGCACCGCTACCTCGGCCCGGAGGTGACGATCGAGGACGGTCTGCTGTGGCAGGATCCGATCCCCGATGCCGCCTATGCCCCGGTCGGCGAGGCCGAGATCGACGCCCTCAAGCAGGCGATCCTGGCCCGGAACCTCTCGGTCTCGGACCTGGCCTTCACGGCCTTCTCGGCGGCCTCGACCTACCGGGACAGCGACAAGCGCGGCGGCGCCAATGGCGGCCGGCTCGCCCTGGCCCCGCAGAAGGATTGGGCCGTCAACCGGCGAGCCGCGCCCGTGGTCGAGGCGCTCCGTGGGGTCATGGCCGACTTCAACCATGGGCGCAGCGACGGCAAGCAGGTCTCGCTGGCCGACCTCATCGTGCTCGCCGGCTGCGTCGCCGTGGAGAAAGCGGCTCGGGACGCCGGGGTCGAGACGCAGGTGCCGTTCACGCCCGGCCGGGTCGATACCACGCAGGACCTGACCGACGTCGAGATGTTCCAGTGGCTGAAGCCCGTCGTGGACGGCTTCCGCAACTACGTCGATGACGGGTTCGGGGAGATGGCGCAGCGTCTGGCGCCGGAGGAGATGTTCCTCGACAAGGCCAACCTGCTGACGCTGACCGTGCCGGAATGGGTGGTGCTGACCGGCGGCCTGCGCGCCCTCAACGCCAACCACGACGGGTCGAACCGGGGCATCTTCACCGACCGGGTCGGCGTGCTGACGACGGACTTCTTCCGGAACCTGACCGACACGAATCTGGTCTGGGAGAAGGCCGACTCGGCCGGGACGTCCTTCGCCCTCAAGGACCGCGAGAGCGGGCAGACGAAGTTCCAGGCCACGCGCAACGATCTCGTCTTCGGGTCGAACGCGCAGCTGCGCAACATCGCCGATGCCTATGCCGGCAGCGATGGCCAAAGCCGGTTCGTGGCGGATTTCGTGCGGGTCTGGGACAAGGTCATGATGCTGGACCGGTTCGACGTGAAGGGTCACCGTCGTTACGGACCCATGGCGGCCTGATCGTCGCGGCTGCGAGCAACCCGTGCCCCCGTTCCACCCTTCGGTGGGCCGGGGGCACCACGAGAGCAGGTCGGCTCAGAGGCGATGTGTCATCGCCTGGATGTTCCGACCCCAGCGGATCGAGGGCGAGGCCCGGTCATCACCGTTTTCCATCCTTCGCCCGGATCGGCAATGCGTTCGCGCGCTTGATCTGGCCAAGGGCGAAGCTCGATTCGATCGCTGCGACGCCGTCGAGGCGGGTGAGCTTGTTCTTGAGAAAGCGCTCGTAGGCTTCGAGATCCTCGACGACGATCCGGAGCAGGTAGTCGCGCTGCCCCGTCATCAGGTAGCAATCGACCACCTCCGGCCAGCGGATGACGGCCATGGCGAAGCGGTCGAGCTCCTCCTCGCGCTGGCGTTCCAGCTTCACCGAGGCGAAGACGCTGACCGGCAGCCCGACCGCCACCTGGTCGACGACCGCCACGTAGGCCTTGATCACCCCGGCGGCCTCCAGGCGGCGCACGCGCCGCGCGCAGGGCGAGGCGGAAAGCCCGACCCGTTCGCCGAGTTGCAGCACCGTCAGACGGGCATCCTCCTGGAGCGCGACGAGGATATTGCAGTCGATGGCGTCGAAATCGGCTTTTGGCACAGAACACTCGCGATCGTGACCCCAGCAGCTGATCTGAGCCACAATCCTTGCATCCGGCAAGTGGGTTTGGTCCCTTTTCGCCCCACGCCATGGCTACGATTGGCCCATGAGCGATCCGCGATTACCCCACCTGACCGCGCTGGCCCGGAAGAGCCTCTGGCTCTCGACCTGGATCATCCACAACGCCAACCACCTCCGCGCCTCGGCGGACGGGTTGAAGGTGGGCGGCCACCAGGCCTCCTCGGCCTCGCTCTGCGCGATCATGACGACGCTCTACGGCGCCGTGCTGCGCCCGGAAGACCGGGTTGCGGTGAAGCCCCATGCGAGCCCGGTCTTCCACGCCCTGCAATACCTGTTCGGCCAGCAGACCCGTGAGAAGCTGGAGAACTTCCGCGGCTTCGGCGGCGCCCAGTCCTATCCGTCGCGCACCAAGGACGTGGACGACGTCGACTTCTCCACGGGCTCGGTTGGCCTCGGCGTGGCGCAGACGCTCTTCGCGTCGCTGACGCAGGATTACGTACGGGCGAAGGGGTGGGGCGGCGAGCGGCCCGAGGGCAAGATGGTCGCCCTCATCGGCGATGCCGAGATGGACGAAGGCAACATCTTCGAGGCCCTGCTGGAGGGCTGGAAGCACGGCCTGCGCAACACCTGGTGGATCGTCGACTACAACCGCCAGAGCCTCGACGCGGTGGTGCGCGAGGGGCTGTGGTCGAAATTCGAGGCGATGTTCCGCAATTTCGGCTGGGACGTCGTCGTGCTCCGCCACGGCACGCTCCAGCGCGCCGCCTTCGCGGAACCGGGCGGCGAGCGCCTGAAGGACTGGATCGAGTCCTGCCCGAACCAGACCTATTCGGCGCTGGCCTTCCAGGGCGGCGCGGCCTGGCGTCGGCGCCTCACGGAGGAACTCGGCGACCAGGGCGACGTGTCGGCCCTGATCGACCGGCGCTCGGATGCGGAACTCGCCGCCCTGATGGGCAATCTCGGCGGCCACGACCTGCCCATGCTGCTGGAGGCTTTCGAGGCAGCCCGCGCCCATGACCGTCCGGTCTGCTTCATCGCCTACACGATCAAGGGCCACGGCCTGCCGCTCGCCGGCCACAAGGACAACCATGCGGGCCTGCTGACCCCGACCCAGGTCGAGGGCTTCCGGGCCGAGATGGGCATCCGGCCCGGCCGCGAATGGGACCCTTTCGAGGGCCTCGACATCGCGCCGGAGGCCATGCGGCGCTTCCTCGCCGAGGTGCCCTTCGTCCAGCGGGGGCGCCGCCGCTACGAGGCTCCGGCGATCCCGGTGCCGGAGCGTCTCGCGACTCCGAGGCAGGCCTCGCTCTCGACCCAAGCCGGGTTCGGCCTGCTGATGCACGAGATCGCCAAGACCGACGGCGCCTTCGCGGCGCGCATCGTCACCACCTCGCCCGACGTCACGGTCTCGACCAATCTCGGTGCCTGGGTGAACCGGCGCGGCCTCTTCGCCAAGCAAGCCATGGCCGACCTCTTCCGCCAGGAGCGCATTCCCTCGACCTTCAACTGGACCTTCTCGCCCACCGGCCAGCACCTCGAACTCGGCATCGCCGAATCGAACCTGTTCACCGCGCTCTCGGCGCTCGGCCTGTCGCACGCGATCTTCGGCGAGCGCCTGCTGCCGGTGGGCACCCTCTACGATCCCTTCATCGAGCGCGGCTTGGACGCCCTGAACTACGCCTGCTACCAGGATGCGCGCTTCATCCTGGTGGCGACGCCGGCCGGCATCACCCTCGCCCCCGAGGGCGGCGCCCACCAGTCGATCAAGACGCCGCTGATCGGCATGGGCCAGGACGGGCTCTCCGCCTTCGAGCCGGCCTTCGTGGACGAACTCGCCGTGCTGCTGCGCTTCGCCTTCGCGCATATGCAGCGCAGCGGCGCGCCCGAGCCCGACCCGGTGACGTGCCTGCCCGATGCGGCCGGCGGCTCGGCCTATTTCCGGCTCTCGACGCGGGCCGTGGAGCAGCCGGTCCGAGTGATCGATTCGGATCTTGCCGCCGATATGGTGGCGGGGGCCTACTGGCTGCGCCGGCCCGGCCCGAACGCGGAGGTCGTCGTCGCCTATCAGGGCGCCATCGCCCCCGAAGCGATCGCCGCCACGGGCCTGATGGCCGAGGATCGGCGCGATGTCGGCCTCCTCGCCGTCACCTCCGCCGACCGGCTGCAGGCCGGCTGGACCGCTGCGCAAGGGCTGCGCGAGCGGGGATCGCCGGGCGCGTCGAGCCATATCGAGCGACTGCTCGCCGGCGTACCCAGCCATTGCGGCCTCGTCACCGTCCTCGACGGCCACCCGGCCACCCTCGGCTGGCTCGGCTCGGTGCTGGGTCACCGCACCCGCGCCCTCGGCGTCTCGCATTTTGGGCAGACCGGCACGATCGCCGACCTCCACCGGCATTTCGGCATCGATGCACGGGGCATCGCCACGGCGGCCCAGGCCATCGCCCCAGGTCGCCGGATCCGGCATCTCCAACTCGCTTGAGCCTGACGCCCTCTGCATCCGCATCCGCTTCCTCGCGCTGCACGCCGTTGGCGTGAGCGGTGTCGATGTGGTGCATCTGTCACCGCGTACTCCGGCACCGGTGCCATGCTGGTTTGGCTCGGTGTTGCCCTTACGGCCTCGAACGTGTTGTTCGGCGACCTGCAGAAGATCACGGCAGAGCAACTCGGGCTGTCACAGGTCCTGATGGCGGCATCCAATTCCTCCGGCGGCGTGATTGGCAAGATGATCGACGCGCAGTCCATCGTCGTCGCCTCCACTGCGACGCAGTGGTACGGCACTGAGGCGACGATATTGCGCTACGACATCTTCCACTCGATCGCGCTTGCCTGCCTCGTCGGTGTGCTGGTGATGCCGCAAACCTATCTGCCGTGCTTCACAGCCATGGTCCCGGCGCATTGAAACCTGCTAGAGCGCTCACCGCCGAAGTGGATGCCGGTTCGGCGATAAGAGAGCGCAGATCTTGGCAGGGGGCGCAGGAGCGCCCCCGCTTCTTTCCTTCATTCGGCGATGGCGCGACGCGCCCGCGGAGACCCACGATGCGTCTGAGCGACTGTCACAGCTTCCACGATTTCCGCCGCATGGCACAGGCGCGCCTGCCGGGACCGATCTTCGACTACATCGACGGGGCAGCGGACGACGAAGTGACCTACCGGCGCAACACCGCCGCGTTCGACACCTGCCAGCTCGTCCCCAACGTCCTGCGTGGCGTGGGCGAGATCGACATGTCCGTGACGGTGATGGGCCAGAAGCTCGCCATGCCGGTCTATTGCTCGCCGACCGCCTTGCAGCGGCTGTTCCACCACGAGGGCGAGCGGGCCGTCGCCGCTGCGGCCGGCAAGCATGGAACGATGTTCGGCGTATCCTCCCTCGGGACGGTGAGCCTGGAAGAGGCGCGCCGGATCAGCAGCGGTCCGCAGGTCTATCAGTTCTACTTCCACAAGGACCGCGGCCTGAACCGCGCGATGATGGAACGGGCCAAGCAGGCGGGTATCGAGGTGATGATGCTGACGGTCGACAGCATTACGGGCGGCAACCGCGAGCGCGACAAGCGGACGGGCTTCTCCATCCCGTTTCGCCTGACCCTCGCCGGGATGATGCAGTTCGCGGTGAAGCCGGCCTGGGCGATCAACTACCTGACCCACGAAAGCTTCAAGCTACCTCAGCTCGACGGCCATGTGGACATGGGTGGGGGGGCGCTCTCGATCAGCCGCTACTTCACCGAGATGCTCGATCCCTGCCTGTCATGGGACGACGTGGCCGCCATGGTTCGGGAATGGGGCGGCCAGTTCTGCCTGAAAGGCGTGATGTCGGTGGACGATGCCAAGCGCGCGGTCGAGATCGGCTGCACCGGTATCGTGCTGTCCAATCACGGCGGACGCCAGCTCGACGGCTCCTGCTCGGCATTCGATCAGCTCGCGGAGATCGTGGACGCGGTCGGCGACCGGATCGACGTGATCATGGATGGGGGCGTTCAGCGCGGTACCCACGTGTTGAAGGCCCTGTCACTCGGCGCGAAGGCGGTCGGCCTGGGTCGGTACTACCTGTTCCCTCTCGCCGCAGCCGGTCAGCCGGGCGTCGAGCGCGCCCTGGACTTGATGCGGTCCGAAATCGAACGCGACATGAGGTTGATGGGCTGCGCGTCCATCGACCAGCTGACGCGCAGCAACCTGCGGTTCGTCTGAGAGGGATACCGTCCCTTCCCGATGCCCGATCTCCGAGAACGTTGGGGATCGGGTGTCATGGGATCCGTTCGCGTAAGATGGACGGGGCGGTGCTCTAAGAGCGCGCGAGTGCGTCTTCCGGTCGGTCCTTGCATTTGCGGGGAATCCTGATGGGATAGTCATGCGGAAGCCGCCGTCTCCCGCTCGAACCTTTATGCGCCCGGATCCAACTTATGGGGGCGGTCCACCGATGGATCGCGCGAACCCCAGCCGTTCCATGCCCGTCGCCATTCCGGCCGCCGCCCTCGCCTCGAAAGCGGCCGAGCCTCCCTCCACACGCTTCATCGTTGGCCAGGACCCGCAGGGGAACTGGGTCGCCATGGAAGTCCACGGCCTCGGCGGCGGTCTGTTCCGCACACGGCACGATGCGCTGCACTACGCGACCGACCTCACCGGCCATCGTCCGGATGCGGTGGTGATGTCGGCCGACCAAATCGAGCTTCTTCTATGAGATCGACGCCTGAGCCAGCGGGCGCGGTGTATCCGTCATCAGGCTGCGCGCCCCCTCGCCTCTCGACGCGCCGGGCGCGTGCGGCCTCGAAGCCACGGGGCTTCGGCGTGAGCCACCTGGAACGCCCATCCCGAGGCCTGTCCGTCACGAGAGGCGGACAGGAATGCTGGCTCTAAGCCGCGTTCAGGATCTGCGAGAGCCGCATGATGAAGTCCCGACCCGGATTGGTCTCGAATTCGAACCGCTCCTGGTTAGACTGCGAACATCAGGTCCCGCCGCCTGTGCGAGCGTGCCAGATCGGCGGCCGCCAGTGCTTCGGGCAGGTCTGCCAGGGTCACCTCGGTGCAGGAGCAGGTTTTCAAGTCGCGTACTCCCAAGGTTTGCTTTGCCGTTCTCAGTTGTCGGAATGCACCGAGCGGTTCATGGCGATGATCTCGGCATGGCTGGGGTTGGGACCGAGCTTTCCCATGAGGCCGTAGACCCGGTTCAAGGTCTTCGGCGCCTCTCCCTTCACCGCGGCGAGCAGGGCCTTGTGCATCGTTTCCGCGTCGTAGTCGCAGCAATAGCTCGGGGTGGCGGGCTGCTGACGCCAGGATTCCGCCAGCATTCCGGCATCCACCGGGTCGAAGCCGATCTGGTCCACGATGCCCATGACGGTCCGCTTCGCGGCATCGTCATCGCCGGCCACGGCGACGGCGATCCGGTCGGGCGTTCCCGCCGGACGACCGAGTTCGGCGAGGGAATGGGCGAGGATGTTGTTGAACGCCTTGATGATGGGGCGGCCGACCTGTTCCGACACCCAGACGCTCTCCGTCTTCCCGGCGTCGAGTTCGGCGATCTGCGGATCGCGCAGGCCGGGATAGTAATTGCCCGTATCGACGATCGGAGTGGCCGCGGGCAAGCCGTCGAACAGGTCCTTCGGCAGCGTCGCCACGGCGGGGAACGGGATCGACAGGATCACGAGGTCCGCGCCCTCGACGGCGCCACGGATATCGACCGGAGTCGCGCGGATCTCCTGGGCGAAGGCGCGGACGCCGTCGGGGCCCTTGGAATTCGCGACGCGGACCTCGTGCCCTGCCGCGCTGAGCTTGCGGGCGAGCGTGCCGCCGATATTGCCGGTGCCGATGACGCCGATCTTCATGCCTGGTTCCTTTGCAGTTGGATGGATGGCCCCTTCAGGGGGCGGTGGTCGGGCGCGCGAGAGCGTCCAGCGTGCGCCGTAGCGATTCGAGGCCGTCCGGGGTCAGCTGGCACGCCGTCCGGATCTTGTCGGGAATGCCGCGAAGCGCGTCTTCCATGGCCCGGCCATGCGGGGTGAGATCGATCAGAACCCGGCGTTCGTCGGACGCGTCACGCGTCCGCGTGACCACGCCAGCGGCTTCCAGCCGCTTGAGCAACGGCGTCAGTGTGCCGGTCTCCATGTCGAGCCGGGCACACAACTCGCCTACGGATTGCGGTGAGCCGTTCATCAATTCGAGGGCGACGAGGTACTGCGAGAACGTCAGGCCCAGCGGCTCCAGGAACGGCTTGTGCAGCCGCACCATGCGGTTGGCGGCCGCGTTGAGCGCGAAGGAGAATTCCGCGGCGGTGCTTTGTCGATCGTCGGCCATTTATGAAGTTTGCTATCATGTAGTGTGCTATATAACTGGCCGAAGACAGCGCTTCGTCAACCCCCGCGATGCCGACATTCCAGCGGAGCAGGCGTGCCGACGAGGGGCCGGAACAGGGCGAGAGCGGCGGAGGAGATCGGTACGGCATCCCGAAGCCATGGACGCAGCCAAGCCGATCCTGACGACGAAGCAGCGCCTTGACGAAGCTAACGGAATCTCATCGGGTCGTAGCGCCGGGACGCCGGCATTCTCCGACGCCCGCCCTGTCCCTGCCCCGCCGTGAGACCGGACGTCTCCGCCTCTGTCCGAGCGACCCGCTAACGCCCGCTTCCACCCAGCGCGCGAACCGGGGCACCGGCGAGGTCGACCGTGGAGCCCACGGTGTCGCGGAGGCCCGAGCCCATGTTCGACAGGTGCTCGCCATATGTTTCACGGGTCTGCGGGTCGACGAGCGCGACCGGGGCCGCAACCGCCAACGCTGCCCCCGTCGCCACCGTCGATGCGGCACCCGCGGCCGTACTCACCAGCCGGTCGCCGATGCCGATCTGCCCGTCCGAGATCGGCTGGCCGTCGGCAAGCCGTCTACCCAGCAGGGCGACGACTTCACCGGACGCGAACTTGCCGTGGTTGAGCGCATCGTCCGACTTCATTGTCGACAGGTTCAGGACTGCGACGTTCTCCCGTTCCAGCTCGGAACGATAGGGCTCGGCAGCAGGGTCGATGGCCCCCAATCGTACGCTGTCACCCCAGACCAAGCGGGAGACGGCGAGAGCCTGGTCGTCCCCGGACACCATCAGCGTCAGGCGTGGGCGATCCTTGCCCATGTCGTGGAACGCAGCGCGGGCGAGGTCCATATCGACGTCGGGTGCCGCCAGGATCACGTTTCGGATCTTGGGGGCCACGCGCTTGTCGCGGATGGCCATCTGACGGAGGCTTTCCAGGGCGAGCCAGTTGCCCATCGAGTGGGCCAGGACGGTGATCTCACCGACATTCGGGTCCCGCGCGAGGTCGCGCAACAGCGTCTCCAGGGCGTTGCGGGAGAAGTTGGTACTCTCCCGGTCGTACCCATAGGCGAGCACACTGCCGCGCGACGGCCATGTGAACAGGACGGGTGCGACCTCGGCGCCGGAATCATGCACGATCTGCGCGAACCGAAAGACGGCGTCCTCGAACTTGTTGTTGAAGCCGTGCACGAAGACGAGAGCGTGGCGCTTGGCCCCGCGCCGGACCGACCGACCTGTCCAGGTGGCGACCTTCGACCGCTCGACCGGGTCGGCGCGTAGCGCCACGAAGTCGGTGGCCGGATTGCCCGGAACGGATTTCGGCCATTGAACCGAGCCGGGCTGTCGCGTGGCGTCCGGCGGGATAGAGACCGCGAGGTCGGTATAGGTCACGGCCTCGCCGCGCTCGCCGGAGAACAGAACGCCCTTGTCCGCCGCGGATTTGCGGGTCGTCGCAACGAGCATGTCGACACGCGAGGTCCCGGGCACCGCCCCCGCATCGGCGATGGGCAGGAGCACGCCGGACGGGCGGCCGGCGCAGGCCGGCAGGGCGAGTAGTGCCGTCAGGACGAGCGCCGCACGCCCATCCCGTTCAATTCGTCCGAACACTCGTGCCCCCGAAAACTGCCGTCCCATGCAACCTGGACGACCGGCCGGTTAACGGGCTGTCAAGGCTGGTACGGGCTATCGCAGGATTGAGGCGGGACCCAGGCTCGGCTCGGATTGCCGTCGCGTCATGCGCCGGGCTTTTCCAACGCCGATGCGCCGGGCTTTTCCAACGCCGATGCGCCGTGCTTTTCTGACGCCGATGCGCCGTCCTGGCGGATGCCATAAGGTGAGATGGCGCCCATCGTCGGGTTCCCGGTTTCGCCGGTCCCGAGGCTTGCCGGTTCCGAGGCTTGCGGCCCGATGACGCGACCCGGCCCCCACAGAGACGCAGCCATGGTCCAGGACGTTGACGAGGGAGACGACTGGCGCTCGGTCGGCACGCGGTCGCAGGATTCCGCCGCCCTCGAGACGGCCCGGCAGCGGGCGCGGGAGCCGGACCGGGGCCGCGATGCCAGCCGTCCCTCCGACATTCCTGGGGCCGGATGGAAGGACATCCTCTGGCGTGTCCTGTGGGCCCTGCCGCAGGATCGCGTGCTGACCACCGCCGGCGGCGTCGCCTTCTTCGCCCTGCTCGCCGTGTTTCCCGGCCTCGTCGCCGTGGTCTCGATCTACGGGGTGTTTTCCGATCCCGCCGTGATCAGCCAGCATGTCGGCCTCCTGACCTACATCCTCCCCACCGCGGCCCTCGATCTCCTGGCCGAGCAGCTGGTGCGGATCGCCGAACGCAGCACGGGGTCGCTCGGTCTCACCTCGACGATCAGCCTGCTCATCGCCCTGTGGAGCGCGAATTCCGGCGTCAGCGCCCTCTTCGATGCCCTCAACGTCATCTACCGGGAGCGGGAGGACCGGACCCTGGTCCGGTTCTATGCCACGACCTTCCTGTTCACCCTCGGCGGGGCCGCGTTTCTCCTCCTGACGATCAGCGTGGTCGTCCTCCTTCCCGCGATCCTGGAGCGGGTCGGGTTCGGGGGATTGGCCGACACGCTCCTGTCCGTGGCGCGGTGGCCGGTCATCCTGGTCGTGGTGAGCCTGAGCCTGTCGCTGATCTATCGCTACGGCCCGAGCCGGCGCCGGGCGAAATGGCGCTGGGTGACCTGGGGCAGTGCGCTGGCGGCGTTTCTCTGGGTCTGCACCTCTGGGGTGTTCTCCTGGTACGTCGCCAGCTTCGACAGCTACAACCGCATCTACGGGTCGCTCGGCGCCGGCATCGGCTTGATGTCGTGGATGTGGCTGTCGATCGTGGTCGTCCTGCTCGGCGCCGAGATCAACTCGGAGATGGAACGCCAGACCGCCCGCGACAGCACGGAGGGTCGGCCGAAACCCCTCGGCGGCCGGGACGCCTTCGCCGCCGATAACGTCGGACCGGGGCGCTGATGGACCACCTCCATCGCGATCGGCGGCCGGAAAGCCCGGTTTCATCGAGCTGTGTAAGGCCGGATAGACCTGAGTTCCCAATCCGGCGGGTGCGACTGTGGCCTGAGGAGCGCCGAATGCATGGTTGTGCTCCCGGGACTTGACTGCGAACCGCATGAACCGGCGTTGAGCAGCAGGGGGCCGGTTATCTCCGGCGCTCTCGTGTCGCTTCCTCGATGGCTGTCTCGACGATGTCGAGGGCGTCCGTCATCTGCTCCGGCGTGACGGTCAGCGGCGGCGTCAGGGTCAGGACGTTGCCCATGGTGGTCTTGAACGACAGGCCGGCATCGAGCGCCCGGTAGAGCACCGCCTCGGCGAGGTCGGCATCGGGTTCGCGGCTGGCGCGGCCGCGCACGAGTTCGATGCCGATGAGGCAGCCCCGGCCGCGCACGTCGCCGATGGACGGGCAACGGTCCATCATGGCGCCGAGGCGGGCAATGGCCAGCGCCCCGACCCGCGCGGCGTTGGCGACGAGATCCTCGTCCTCGATGATCCGGATCGTCTCCAGGGCGGCCCGCGTCGTCACCGGGTTCTTCTCGTGAGTGTAATGGCCGAACGCCCAGGCGCCGCCGACATCGAGGCTCGGGTCGGCGATCACCGCCGCGATGGGCAGGATGCCGCCGCCGAGCCCCTTGCCGATCACCAGGATGTCGGGGGCGACGCCGTCATGCTCACAGGAGAACATCCGCCCGGTCTTGCCCAGGCCGGTGGGGATCTCGTCGAAGATCAGCAATACGCCGTGCCGGTCGCAGATGCGCCGGACCTCCGCCCAGAAGCCCGGCGGCGGGATGTAGGGCACCGCCCGCGTCGGCTCGGCGACGAGGGCCGCCACGTCGGGGTCGCGGGTGAGGACGTAATCGATCATCCGGGCGCAGGCCCGGCCGCTCGCCTCGGCGCTGTCGGTGCCGTAGGGGCAGCGATAGCCGCCGAAGGGGGCGACGTGCAGGGCACCGGCCACCAGGGGCCCGGCGGGGCCGGAGCGGAACAGCATCTCGCCCGACATCGCCGCCGAGCCGGTGCCGGCGCCGTGGAAGGCATCCCAGAACGACAAGGTCTTGTGCCGGCCGGTGGCCGTGCGGGCGACCTTCACCGCCACCTCGACCGCGTCCGAGCCGCCGGTGGTGAACAGCACCTTCGCGAGGTTGCCCGGTGTGATCGCCGCGAGCTTCTCGGCGAGAGCCACGGCAGGCTCGCAGGCGTAGCGCCTGGGCGCGAAGGGCAGCGCGTCCATCTGCTCGGCGATGGCGCGCTTGAGGCGCGGATGGCCGTAGCCGATATGGTGGACGTTGTTGCCGTGGAAATCCATGTAGCGGCGCCCGGCCGCGTCCTCGATCCAGATGCCCTCCGCCCGCACGATCGCGTTGAGGCAGGGCGTCGAGACCGACTGGTGCAGGAAGGCGTCCGAATCCCGGGCGAGCAGCCCGCGCGTCGCCGTGTCGAGGCTCCGCGCCTGCCAGGCGACGCGCCGGTCGGTGCGGTTGGTGTCGCCCTCGGATTCGGCGATCCGTGCGCCCCGGCTCATGCGGTCGCCTCACGGCGGCGCCAGCCCTGGGCGCGGGCGATCACGAAGCGGTTGACCATCGCCAGAGCGAGGCGGGCGCCGAGGGCGGTCGCCATGATCACGCTCGCCATCGCGGCGGCGGCGGCCGTGGTGCCGGCCTCGTCCATATGGACGATGGCGATGGCGGCGAGCTTGGTGCTCGGCCCGTAGAGGAAGATCACCGCCGAGACCGTCGTCATGGCGTTGACGAACAGGTAGACGAACAGTTCCAGCACGGTCGGCAGGCAGATCGGCAGGCTGACCCGGCGGAAGGTCTGCCAGAACGGCACCTTCAGGGAGGCCGACACCGCCTCGAATTCCGGGTCGATCTGCTTGAGGGCCGTCGTCGCCGTGACGTGGGCGACCGTGTAGTAATGCGCCAGCGTGTTGATCACGAGGAGCGCCAGGGTCCCGTAGAGGACGTTCAGCGGGTTCCAGGGCGCGTTGAAGAAGAACACGTAGCCGAGGCCGAGCACGAGGCCCGGCACCGCGAGCGGCAGCATCGCCAGCAACTGCGCGAAGGCCCGACCGGCGGGAAACAGCTTCAGCTTCTCGATGAGGTAGGCCCCGCAGAAGATCGTCATCGTGCCGATGGCCGCGACCGAGATCGCCATGGCGAGCGAGTTCCAGTAGGGCGACCAGCCATCGGAATCGGCCGCCGCGAAGTCGTAATGGTCCAGGGTCAGGCCGAGGTTGTAGGGCCAGTAGCTGATGAACGAGGCCCAGACCGCGACCCCGTAGGTGCCCACGATCACGCCGGCCACGAGCATGGCGTAGACCAGGACGAGGCGGTCGCGGACCGGATGGGGCTTCGGCTCGTAGGGTACGGAGCGGGCCGAGAGCAGGGACGATTGCCGTCGCTGGATGAGCCGGTCGACGATGAAGGCCAGCACCGCCGGCACCAGCATCAGGAGGCCGACCACGGCGCCCATGGGGAAGTTCTGCTGGCCGACTACCTGGCGGTAGGCGTCGGTGGCGAGCACCGGGTACTGGCCGCCGATCACCTTCGGGATGCCGAAATCCGTGACCACGAGGGTGAAGACCACGAAGGCCGCGCTGACGAGGCCGTAGCGGGCGCCCGGCAGCGTCACGGTCACGAAGGTGCGCAGGCGGCTCGTGCCCATGGCGGAGGCGGCCTCGTAGAGGCGTCCGTCCGAGAGGCCGAGGGCGGTGACGAGGATGATGAGGGCGTGCGGGAAGGCGTAGAGGCATTCGGCGAGGGTGATGCCGATCGGCCCGTAGACGCTGTGGCCGAACAGGAGCCCGCGTAGGAAGCCCTGGTTGCCGAGGATGTAGGTGAGCGCGATCCCCGAGAGCAGCGAGGGCGCGAACAGCGGCAGCAGGGCCAGGGCCAGGAATAGGCCCTTGAACGGCATTGCCGTGCGGGTGAGCGCGTAGGCGTAGCCGAAGGCCAGGGGCACCACGAGTGCCACGACGATGCCGGCCACGGTGAGGCTGTTGAGCAGCGCATCGACCAGGGTCGGCGTCGCGAAGTAGGTGCGGAAGTTGGACAGGCCCGCCATCCCGCCATCCGGCGCCTCCAGGCTCTTGATCAGCAGCGTGCCCAGCGGCAGCGCGATGATGAGCAGAAGGAACAGGCACAGCACCGCGATCAGGGCGGTGCCGATGGCGGCTTCGGGCACGGTGCGGCGCTTGGCGGGCAAGGCCTCCGGCAGGGACAGGACCGCCTCCGGCAGGGACAGGACCGCCTCCGGCAGGGACAGGGCCGCCTCCGGCAGGGAGACGACGAGGGGAGATGTCCCCAGGACGGACTCGGCCATGGCGCGGCTCACGGGCGGGCGGCCACGGGGAAGGCCCGCAGGGCCGCCGGCGGCAGGGAGACGTAGAGGTACTGGCCTTCCGTCAGGGCGAGGTCGCCGTGGAGATTGGCCGAGACGTCGGCGACCAGGGAGCCGCCCAGGTCGAGGCTCGGTTCCAGGCGGGCGCGGGTGAAGGCTCCGAGGAATTCGAGGCTGCGCACCCGCACCTGGAAGGCGTTGACATCGGTGGGACGCACGTTGCCGACCCGGATCTCCTCCGGGCGGAAGCCGAGGCGCACGGGACTGCCGGGGACGAAGCCGCGCCCGTCCTCGCAGACGAGATCGACGGCACCGACCCGGATCTGCCGGGCCGATCCCACCCGGGCGTCGAGGAACGTCATGGCGCCGATGAAGTCGGCCACGAAGGCGGTGGCCGGGTTACGGTAGATCTCCGCCGGGGTGCCGACCTGCTCGATCGCGCCGCGATTCATCACCACGACCCGGTCGGCCATGGCGAGCGCCTCCTCCTGGTCGTGCGTGACCATGATGGTGGTGATCCCGAGGCGCTTCTGAAGCTGGCGAATCTCGTCGCGCAGCCGGGTACGGACCTTGGCGTCGAGGGCCGAGAGCGGCTCGTCGAGGAGGAGCAGGGAGGGCGAGGTCGCCAGCGCCCGGGCGAGGGCCACCCGCTGCTGCTGGCCCCCCGAAAGCTGGACCGGATATTTAGGCCCCTGCTCGGGCAGCCCGACCAGAGCCAGGAGTTCGGCGACCCGCGCCGCGACCTGCGCCTTCGGCATTCGCCCGTTGACGAGGCCGTAGGCGACGTTGGCCGCCACCGTCAGGTTCGGAAACAGCGCGTAGGATTGGAACACGATGCCGAAGTCGCGCGCCGCCGGGGGCGCCGTCGAGACGTCGACGCCGCCGATCACGATACGTCCCGAATCCTGACGGTCGAGCCCGGCGATCAGGCGCAGCAGGGTGGTCTTGCCGCAGCCGGAGGGACCGAGGAAGCAGACGAACTCGCCCCGGCCGATTTCCAGGTCGATTCCGTCGAGGGCGGTGAAGGCCCCGTAACGCTTCGACAATCCCGAAACCCTGAGGAACGGCGTCGCATCGCGCAGCGTCATGGCGGTGCCCCCTGCTCTTTCGTGTGGTCGTTCAGGCTCGCTTTGCGTCGTCGCGGCTACTTCTTGGCAGCCTTCGCCTCGTAGCGGCGCGACCATTCGGCGAGCACCCGCTCACGGTTGTCGGCCATCCAGCCGAGATCGTTCTTGATCATCGCGGCCTCGGCATTGGCGGGGTAGTTCGCCGGCACGTTGGCGACGCCCGGATAGGCCACCACCGCGTAGCTCTTGGCGTAGAGTTCGTTGGCGGCCTTGGTGGTGCCCCAGTCGGCGACCTTGCGGGCCAGATCCAGGTGCTTGGTGGTGCCGACGATGGCGTAGGCCTCTTCGTCCCAGCCCGTACCGTCGGCGGGGACGACGACGGCCAGCGGTGCCCCCTTCGTCTTCTCCGAGGCGCCGCGCATGTCCAGTGACAGGCCGGCGGTGCGCTCGCCGCGCGCCGCCTGGACGCAGGGAGCCGAGCCGGAATGCAGGTAGGCGGCGATGTTCTCGTGGAGCTTGTCCATGTAGGCCCAGCCGGCCTCCTCGCCCATGCCCTGGAGCCAGCCGGCGACCAGCAGGTAACCGGTGCCCGAGGAGGCGGGATGCGGCATCACCACCTTGCCCTTGAGTGCGGGCACCAGGAGATCGGCCCAGCGCACGGGGGTCTTCACCCCGTCCTTCTCGGCTTCCGCCGTATTGAAACAGACCACGCCGATGGAGGCGTCGGTTCCGGTCCAGCTGTAGGGGCCGATGGAATCGCGGAAGGCGGGCTTCAGCGCGTCGGCGCCCTTCGGCTCGTAGGTGGCGAGCAGGCCCTGCTTCTCGAACAGCAGCAGGCTGGAGGCGGCCAGCCCCATCACCATGTCGGCGCGGGGATTATCTTTCTCGGCCAGGAACCGTGCGGTGATGACGCCCGTCGAATCGCGCACCCAGACCACCTCGACCTCCGGCACCGCCCGCTCGATCCCGGCTTTGAAGGGAACGAGCTGATCGTTCTCGAGGGCCGTGTAGATCGTGAGCTTTGTGCGCTCGGCGGCCATGGCCAGGGTCGGCGACGTCAGGGCGAGGGTCAGAGCGAGGAGGCCGAGGATTTTCATTGATAATGCTCCGGAGTCTTGTCGTTCCGACGTTTAAATCCTGATGCATGACAGGAAGAAGACAAAACCCCGTGCAATCAAGTCCAGGCTTTTTGCATATGCTTCCTATTTCAAGATCATGTCACAGAATTACTTACGTTGATTGCGGGCAGCCGAAATCGACCCCCGGCGCTTGGCCGCGGGTCGATGTTGAAACCTTTCGATTGCTCCCGTGAAACGGCCTCCAGCCGTGACGCGGTGTCCCTTAGAGTGTTCTCCGCCGAAGCGGATGCCGGTTCGGCGAAAAGGAGCGCGGCAAAAAATGGAGGGCTGGAGCTGCACCCGGCCCAACGTGGTCGGGTGCAGCTCTAGCAGGCCTGTGGCATGCGTCCGGCCGCCAGCAATCCGTTGATATCGGCGACGACGCCCGGCAGGTCGGCGATCGTGTCGATGAGGA
Organism: Methylobacterium sp. SD274; assembly: GCF_017355285.1. Taxonomy (NCBI): domain Bacteria; kingdom Pseudomonadati; phylum Pseudomonadota; class Alphaproteobacteria; order Hyphomicrobiales; family Methylobacteriaceae; genus Methylobacterium; species Methylobacterium sp. SD274. The sequence goes on from NZ_JADIJP010000005.1 coordinate 171,874, forward strand.
AGTGGGGCTTGGATTCCGCGAACAGGGTGGCGATCCGCGTCCGCTCGGAGGCGAGGCGATCGGCGGACAGCGCGCGGAACGCGTCGTAGGTCAGCCCCAGCGCGTTGCCCGAGCAGGTGAGCGCCACCGTCCACATGCCGGCTTTGCGGCCTTCGAGGATGCCCGGCACCGTGTCGTCCACCTTCACGCAGGCGGCGACGTCGTCGATGCCGAGCGCGATGACGTTCGCCAGCGCCTGGGCCGGAAAGGGGCGCCCGTTCGGGACCTCGTCCGTGGCCACCACATGGTCGGCGACGTAGCCGTTGGTGGCGGCGAGCGCGACCACGCGCTCCATGACGCGCGCCGGGTAACCTGAGCAGGAGCCGATCTTGAGCCCCCCTGCCCTGAGGTCGGCGATGGCGTCGAGGGCGCCGGGGATCACGGCCGAGTGTTCGGCGATCTTCTCGATCTGCAACGGCATGAAGCGCTCGTAGATCGCGGTGACGTCGGTGTCGGTGGCCGGATGCCCGTGGGCGGCCGCGTAGCGCGCCGCGATCTCGGGCTGGTTCAGGAGCGTGCGGATGTGGTCCCACTTGCCCATGCCCATCGGGCCGCGCGCTTCGGGCAGGCTCACGGCGACGCCGAATTCCGCGAAGGCCTCGACGAAGATCTGGGTCGGCGCGAAGGAGCCGAAATCGACGACGGTCCCGGCCCAGTCGAGGATCGCGGCCTGGAGTTTCTTCGGGGGGGTGTAGGACATGGCTGGGCTTTCCGGGTGACCCGCGGAACGCGCGGGAGGCCGAGGAACGGGCGGTCAGACGGTCGTGATGTTCAGCTCGGTGAACACCGCCGCGACGGCCTCGACCGCGCGCTCCATGTCGGCGGATTCGACGTGGCCGATGCAGCCCACGCGAAACGTCTCCAGCTGCGTGAGCTTGCCCGGATAGAGGATGAAGCCCCGTGCGCGGACGGCGGCGTAGAAATCGGCGAAGCGGTACTTCGGGTCGCGCGGGGCGTGGAAGGTCACGATGATCGGCGCCTGGATCTCGGGCGCCAGGAAGGATTTGAGGCCGAGGCGCTCCATGCCGCGGATCAGCACGTCGCAATTGCGCGCGTACTTGGCGTGGCGGGCCGGCAGGCCGCCCTCCTCGTCGTATTGCAGCAGCGCCTCGTGGAGCGCCGCGACCACGTGGGTCGGCGGGGTGAAGCGCCACTGCCCGGTGCGCTGCATGTAATCGTGCTGGTCGCTGAGGTTCAGGGCCAATGAGGCCGAGTTGCCCTCGGCCCGCGCCAGGGCATCCGCCCGCGCGATCACGAAGCCCATGCCGGGCACGCCTTCGAGGCACTTGCCCGAGGCGGCGATCAACGCCTCGAACGGAACCGTGGCCGCGTCGATGGGGAGCGCCCCGAAGGAACTCATCGCATCGACGATGAGGCCGCGCCCGTGGCGGGCGACCATTGCGGCGATCTCCGGCAGGGGGTTGAGGATGCCGGTGCTGGTCTCGCAATGGATCAGCCCGACATGGCTGATCGTGGGATCGGCCGCGAGCAGGCTGTCGACGGCCTCGGGCGTCGTGGGCACGTCGTCGGCGGTCTCGTAGACGCTATGATCGCGGCCCAGAGCTTCGCAGATCTTGGCGAGGCGCTTGCCGTAGGCGCCGTTGACGAGGACCAGGACCTTGCCGGTGCGCGGCACCAGGGTGCCGACCGCCGCCTCGACCGCGAAGGTGCCGCTGCCCTGGAGTGGCACGCAGACATGGCTGCCGGTCCCGTTGGCGATGGCGACGAGGCGCTCGCAGACGCTGGCCGTCAGGGCGTTGAAGCTGCCGTCCCAGGAGCCCCAATCGGTCATCATCGCCGCGCGGGTGCGCTCCGACGTCGTCAGCGGGCCGGGAGTCAGGAGAATGGGAGCGGCTGTCATGGTGATCCTGCCCGATCTGCCGTGAGCGCCGGGAGCGCTTCGGGACAGGTAAATCTTGCGTTCGGGCAAGCCATCAGATCAAATCGTTTCTTGTGATGCCCGCCATCAGTCTTGCCGATAGGTCGCCATGAACCTGTTCCAGCTGCGCGCCTTCGACGCCGTCGCGCGGGAGGGCAGCTTCACGCGCGCGGCCCAGCGCCTCTGCATCAGCCAGCCGGCGGTGACCGGGCACATCAAGGCGCTGGAGGAGCGCTACGACCTCGTTCTGTTCCGGCGCACGGCGCGGGCGGCGGAACTGACTCCGCAGGGCCGGGCGCTGTCCGAACTCACCGGCCCGCTCTTCGGCCTCGTGGAGCAGGCGGAGGATCTCCTGGAGGCCAACCGGACGCTGGTTTCGGGGCGGGTCGAGATCGCGGTGGATTCGCCCCATATCGTGATGCCGCTGCTCGCCCGCCTGCGGGCCCGCCACCCCGGCATCGTCGTCGGGCTGATCCTCGGCAACGCCGCCGATACCCGCGAGGCCCTGCTGTCGGAGCGGGCGAGCGTCGCGGTGCTCACCGAGGCCGAGGCGCATCCGGACCTCCACCTCGCGGAGATCGCGGTCTCGCGTATCTGCGCCGTGGTCCCGCGCGACCATCCCCTGGCGGGTCGCGCGGCGCTGGATCTGGCCGAACTCGACGGCGCCGCCATGGTGCTGCGCGAGCCCACCTCCGTGACCCGGCGAACCTTCGATCGGGCCTGCCGGCGCATCAGCATCGCGCCCGCCGTGCTGATGGAACTCGACAGCCGCGAGGCGGTGATCGAGGCCGCCGCTGCAGGAATCGGCATCGGCATCGTCTCGTCCCTGGAATGCGGCGAGGACGCCCGGATCGCCGCGATCCCGATCGACGGGCTGGACCTCGTCAATCGCCACGCGATCGCCTGTCTGGCGCGACGCCGGAACCTGCGCCTGATCCGTGTCGTGTTCGAACTGGCGGTCGATGCGGCGGAGGCGACGCGATGAGCCGGAAGCCCTCCGCACCGGAGAACCGGGCGCTGGCCGCCTCCCGCCACGACGCGATTCTGGCACGGCTCGGCCAGGACGGCAGCGTCAGCGTCGAGGCGATGGCGGACCGTTTCGGCGTCTCCCGCGAGACGATCCGGCGCGACCTGAAGGCCCTGGCCGAGCGGGGCCGGCTCGCCATCGTGCACGGAGGCGCGACCCGGCGCGCGGACGAGCCCGTCCTGGCCATCCGCGAGCGCGACAATCCGGCGGGCAAGGCTGCGATCGGACGGGTCGCAGCGGGGCTCGTCGAGGACGGCATGGTGGTGGTGCTCGATTCCGGCGCCACCACCCTGGCGGTGGCGAACGCGCTGGCCGGTCGCGACCCGCTCTTTTCCCGCCCCATGCCCAAGGGGCTGACGATCTGCACCAACAGCCTGCCGGTGGGGCTCCTGCTCTGCCGTGTCGCCGGCGTGCGGGTCCACTTCCTCGGGGGCGAGATCGAGGGCGCGGACGAGGCGGCTTTCGGCACCGAGGCGCTCACCGCCCTGGCGCGCTTTCGCGCCGACCTCGCCTTCGTGGGTGCCGGCGGCATTTCACCAAGCGGCGAGATCACCGACTTCGCGCCGCTCCCCACCGAGTTGCGCACCCACATGCTGGCGGCGGCGGAGCAGGGCTACGTGGTGGCCGACAGCACCAAGTTCGGTCGCCTGACCCCGATCCGCCTCGCGCCGATCCCGGCGGGGACCGGTCTCATCGTCGATGTCGAGCCCCCGCCCCTTCTCCGGGACGCCCTGACCCGACGCGGCCTCGACCTGATCGTCGCGCCCTGATGTGGTTTTTTGTGGCTTTTTGATTTCTTTTGCAGCGGGCCTGCATTAGGAACGGACGACGTTTTCGGCCGCTCGTCGGCGTGACGCTGCCCTCACAGGACGCGAGATCTCATGATGGCCACCGGCATGAGCCTACCCGTCTTCTGCGCAGTGCTTGCCGCCGCCTTCATGCATGCGGGCTGGAACGCGGTGGCGAAGCTGCGCCTCGAGCCGATTCTCACCATGGCGCTGATCTCGGCCTCGGCCGGGCTGTTCGCGCTTCCGGCCTCGCTTTGGTTCGGATGGCCCCAAGCCGCCGCCTGGCCCTGGCTGGCGGGTTCGATCCTGTTGCATCTCGGCTATTACATCGCCCTGGCCGAGGCCTACCGGCACGGGGATATGGGGCAGGTCTACCCGATCGCGCGCGGAAGCGCCCCGCTGCTGACCGCCTGCGCCTCGCTCCTGCTGCTGCAGGAGGCGCTGGCCCCCCTCGCCGCCCTCGGGATCGGCATCCTCTGCGCCGGGGTCGCCCTGATGGCGTTCGCCAAGGCCGGCGGCCAGCGGCTGAGGCGGGCGGCCCTGGTGCACGCGCTTCTCACCGGCGCCCTGATCTCCGGCTACACGCTGGTGGACGGGCTCGGCGCGCGGGCGGCGGGCGACCCCCACGCCTATGCCGCCGCACTTTTCGTGATCGACGCGATCCCGCTGCCGGTTTTCGTGCTCTGGACGCGGGGCCGCGACGTGCTGCGCTCCGTGCGGGGCCTCATGGTGCCAGGACTCGGGGGTGGAGCCCTGGCCCTCGGCTCCTATTGGATCGCGATCTGGGCGATGACGGTCGCGCCCATTCCCCTGGTCGCGGCGACGCGTGAGACCAGCGTCCTGTTCGCGATGCTGATCTCCGTCATCGTGCTGAAGGAGCCGCTTCTCCTGTCGCGAACGGCGGCGGTGGTCATCATCGTGGCGGGGGTCGTGGCCATGCGCCTGGCCTAGAGGCTCGATCCCGCGGCGCGCTCCGACGATCGAGCACCATGCCGCGAGGGATACGCGAAGCGCGGCAAAGCGGAGCTCCCGATGCGAGGGAATGGATCGTCAGAGCCGCCGGGCCGGGCGACCGTCTCTGACGACGAGCACTTGATTGCGTGCAGGCTGCGAATACCCACTCATGAAGCAAAGCCGGTCCCCGCGACGATGACGCGGAAGTACCGCTCCGGGCGTGTTCCTGCGCGTTTGCTTACGCCGGCAGGATGACCACCTTGGTTTTGACCGGTGTCCGCGAATACAGGTGGATCATGTCCTGGCTGAGCAGGCCGACGCAGCCGCTCGTGATGCCCGTGCCGATCGTGTCGGGCTCGCTGCTGGCATAGATCGTATAGAGCGTATAGGCGCCGTTCTGGTAGAGATGAAGGGTGCGGGCGCCGAGCGGATTGTCCAGGCCGCCCGGCATGCCGCGGGCATATTTGGCGGCCTCTGGCTGACGCCGGATCATCTCCTTCGGCGGTGTCCAGGTCGCCCATTCGGACTTGCGGCCGACATAGGCGTCGCCGCTCCAGAGGAAGCCATCGCGGCCGACATTCGCGCCGTAGCGGGTGGCGGAGCCGTCGCCCTCGATGCGGTAGACGTAGAAATTGCCGGGATCGACGACGATCGTGCCGGGAGCTTCCTTGGTGTCGTAGCGAACCGTCCGGCGATAATATTTCGGGTCGACCTTGCTGATATCGGCGGCCGGGATCGGGAATTTCTCGTCCGGCATCGGCCCGTAGATCTTCGCCGCCTCGGCGAGGATCAGGCCGTCGGATGTCGCGCAGCCGGCGAGCCCCAAGGCACTCAATCCAGCGGCCGAGCCGGCCAGGAAAGACCGGCGGGTGAGCGGCCGCGTTCCATGCCCGAGCGGATCGATAATCCCACCGTCCATGATCATGATCCCGGACCTTCCCTGCCCTGCGGACCGAAGAACGAGTGCTCCGGTCGCGCCTCAATGGCCAGCTGAGACTGGCAAGCTCGGCTTTTGCGTCGAGAGTATGGCGAAACTCTCTCGTTGCCGGGGATGGGGGGACGACAACGGCCTTTGAGCGTCTTCGGTGAGGACGATGACTTGCGATGCGAACGACCGGTGCCGCGCCGTCGCGCGAAGAGGCCTCGACGGATCAGGCTCAGCGACGCCCGATATCGGGTCGGCGCCAGCGAGGTATCGCACCGGTCTTCGCCAAAGCTGGCCGTACGGGTTTCTTTACAGAATTCACCGATGACATGGAGCGATGTTGCAGGGGCTGTCGCCATGCTCCCGATCGATCTCGAGATCGGGAACGGCTCAGTCCGCCAGACGTGCGGGTGATGGGTCGATACAATGGCGACGGGCGTTCAGAATTCTCAGGTCGTCATCCCTCTCTACACCTCGGTCGGGAAGCTGGCCTACAGCCCCCTGGACTCTGCCGGCCTACAGAGCGGCATGTACGCGCATGTCTCCGTGGTCGGCATCGCCGGGGCCGACGGAAAGCCCGTTCCCGCGTCGCTGAGCCAGACCCTGCCCGCGGCACACTCGACCCCCGGTGCGACCCCCGAGGCGAACCACGGGACGGGGGTCGACGTGCCGCCCGCCACCGGCATCTTCCAGGTGGATACCGGATCCTGGGCGACCGTCCTTGCGCAAGAGCTCGTCGAGGCTGCGGTCGGGCCGATCGACTGGACGCAGTATCCGCAATATCGAGAGGGTAGCCTGAAATACAGCAGCGACGGCATCGTCGAAACCGGGCACTGGGTTCCGCTGATCCTCGCCTTCCCCGACGCGACCCTGCCGGATGGCAGCGTGCCGACGACCACGGTGACGGCCCTCGTCCGCAGCGACGGCACCAATACGTATATGCTCGGCGTCGGGTTCAACACCGGCTTCGCCACGGATGTGAAGGGGACCACGCTCACCTCCGCGAACAATGCCGTCCTGAACCTCGCCGAGATGAAGAGCGGGGAGATGGCCCATAGCTACATGATCGATCGCGAGGGCATGCATCTCGGCTGGTCCGGCGCCGACGAGGGGGCGGGCTGGACCGTGCAGAAGCTCGACGAGGCCCTTTCGGCGCCGTTGCCGGGCAGCCCGCAGGATTGGCTCTGGCCGACCGGCTCCGTCGTCATCGACGGCACGGTGCATAGCGGAATGGACCTGCTCTTCGACACCGGCACGCCGGAAGCCTTCGTCCATTACCCCGGCATCACGAAGCCGGGCCATTTGATGCCGGATGGCAGCGCATTCACCGTGACCGTTCCCGGCTCGAACGGTGCGGCGACCAGTTACGGCTTCGTCCTCGGCGACGAGAGAGGGGATACGCCCTCGAACGTCTGGGAGAGCCGCGCCACCCATGGCTCGGCCTCGTTCATGAATACGGGAGCCCATTTCTTCCGCGACCACACCTACGTCTACGATGCGGATAAAGGTCTCATCGGGTTCAAGACCAACGGCGCGCCGGTCTCTCCGACGATGGCCGAGGAGGTTTCGTTCATCAACGGGCTCTCGCCCGACGGAACGCTGACGGAGGCGAGCTTCGCCGGCTGGGAGGGTAGGACGGCGCATAAATGGGGGGCGCCCACCGCCGGAACCGGAGCGACGATCACCTATGCCTTCGATCCGGACTCGTCGTTCTCCGCGAACGAGCAGGCCACCGTCCTGCGGGCCTTCGCGACCTGGTCGGGCGTGGCGGATGTCCGTTTCGTGGCGGCTTCGTTGAGCACGGCCGCCGACGTCCTGATCCATCGCGGGAACGATGGCCGGGCCGACACGAGCAACACGAGTTCACGCGGCAGCGGAAGCACCCTGGGCACGCCTCAGAGTCAGGTCGTGGTCTCGATCGATACGAGCAAGCATGGGTTCGACCTGTCGGGCTCCCTCCACAAGGCCGCCGGATACGGGTTCGGGACCATCGTGCACGAGATCGGCCATGTGCTGGGTCTCGGACATGATGGCCGCTACAACGGCAAGGTCGATCCGGCGACCCAGCAATTCAGTGCCTATGACGACCGCGAATGGTCGGTCATGTCCTATATCGACTGGACCAAGGCGCATGACGCCAAGTACCGCGCGAGCGATCCGGTCGCCGGCACGGATTGGGGCCATGCCGATGGCGAAACCCGCAAATCCAGCCAATCGCTGATGCAACTCGACATCCTGGCGATCCAGCAGCTCTATGGCGCCGCGTCGCCGGCCGGCACGCCGTTCTCGGGCGGGCAGACCTACGGCTTCAACAGCTCGATCACCGGTCCCCTGGAGAAGATCTACGATTTCAGCCTCAACACGCAGCCGGTTCTGACCCTCTTCAACGAAGGCCGCCACAATATCCTCGACCTGTCGGGTTTCGCGAAGGCCGCCTTCGTCGATCTCCGCGCGGGGGCCTTCAGCAGCGTCGCCGGCCTGACGAACAACATCGCCATCGCGCAGGGCACGGTGATCGAGACCGCCATCGGTGGAAGCGGGCGCGACACCATCGTCGGCAACGATACCGCCAACCTTCTCGACGGCGGCGGCCGGTCCGACTTCCTCTACGGCCTGAAGGGCGGCGACACCTACATCGTCGATAGCAAAGCCGATCGCGTCTACGAACTCGCGCATCAGGGCTACGACCGGGTTCTCACGGATGTCGGTTACGCCCTCGGCACCGGCCAGTCCGTCGAGTTTCTGGCTGCCAGGGACGCCAGCGCCAGGGACGCCTTCAAGCTCGTGGGCAACGAGATCAACCAGGTGCTGCGCGGCAATGCCGGCGACAACGTCCTGAACGGCAAGGGCGGTACGGACAGCCTTTACGGTGCTGCCGGCAACGACACCTACATCGTCGACCGCCTCGCCGACCGTGTCTTCGAGACGGGCGACGAGGGCCGCGATACGGTCGTGGCGTCGACGAGCTATGCCCTGGCCGCCGGCCAGGAGATCGAGATACTGAAACTGGCGATCGCCACCGGAACGTCGCGTCTGCACCTCGTCGGGAACGAGTTCGACAACCTGTTGCGCGGCAACGAGGGCGCCAACACCCTCGACGGGGGATTGGGTTCCGATATCATGAGGGGGCTCGCCGGACGCGACGTCTTCGCGTTCTCGACCACACTCGGGGCCAACAATATCGATCGCCTTACCGATTTTACCGTGGGCGAGGATCGCATCCGGCTCGACGACGCCATCTTCACGGCGCTGGCCCCCGGTCGCCTCGCCGCCGACGCGTTCAAGGATGTGAGCGTGGCCAGGACCGATGCCGACGATCGCATCCTCTACGATCACGACACCGGAAACCTGTTCTATGACGCGGATGGCAGCGGTGCGGGGCAGGCCACCCGGTTCGCCATCCTGAACGACGGGGTCGATCTAGGCTACCGCGACCTCTTCGTGGTATGAGAGCGAGCCGCGCCGGCTCTGCCGGATGGGGTTCTGTCACGCGCGATCAGGGCGCCAGTGACCGTCCATGCCTCAGCAAGGCGTCGATGAAGTTCTGGATTTCCGTCTGGCGCCGCTCGGGGTCGGTGACCTGATCGTCGAGTCCCAGCCGCCAGGCGAGGTCGCGCCGGTCCGGCTCGCGATGGAGGTTCTCGACCAGGGCGGCCTGCGCCTCGACCTCGGCGGGGGACAGGGCGAGCCCGCTCTCCACGAGATCGTCGGCCTGGCGGCGCAGGGCGCCCGCAACCTCGTCGAGGCCGATTTCGGGGTGGTACTGCACGCCCCAGAAGACACCCCCGTCATGGCGGATCTCGGCGGCCTGGACCGTGGTGCCCCGGTTGCTCGCCAGGAGGGACGCGCCCGCCGGCAGGGTCTCCACCTCGTCGGTATGAATGCTCGGAGCGTCATAGGCGGCGGGTCGGCCGGCCAACATGGGATGGGCACGGCCACTCTCCGTGGCGGTGATGCGGCGGGCAAAGCCTGCCTCCGGGCCGTGAAGGTTGCGTCGCACGGTTCCGCCGGCTGCGACGGTGGCGAGTTGCAGGCCGGCGCAGGAGCCGAAGGCGGGGGTGCCCGATGCGAAAGTGGCCTGCATGAAGGCGACCGCGCGCCGAACTTCCGGTGTCTCCTCGTAGAGGGCGAGCGGCGAGCCGCTGAAGAAGACGGCATCGTAGCCGCCCGGCGTTTCACCCGGCGGCAGGGCGCTGTCCGCGTCGGCCGGCGTGACCCGGTGACAGGTCGCGCCGGGTGCGAGCCGAGCCAGGAGATCGAGATAGGTTTCTCCGGATGACCGCCCAACGCTTTTCCGGCGTTCGTCGCGCGCTTCGGGAGGCTCGCTTTCGGCGATCAGGAAGCGCAACCCGGCTGTGGTGACCTTCAAGGAAACGCGTGCTCCGGAGAGTTATTCTCCGGTACCCGAACCGGTGGCGGCGATCCGCGTTCCAGCCTCGGCGAACCTGCCGCAGGGGGCTCTACGGTCCGCGCCACCAGCGTCGCGCTCATGACGCGTGGGGGGATCGGCGCATCATGGCTACGGTTCCGAAGTCCAGTCCCGGATGTTCCGCCGAGACGGAGAGTCGGCTTCGTTTAAGATTTTCTCCGGGTCCGACACATCCAAAACGAAGGTCCGGGAGTTTTCAGGGCAAGCCGTCTTCGGGCGGCGTGTTTCGTGACTGAAGGAGAAGACGATGAGACTGCTCGCCTTGGGCGCACTCTCTGCGCTGACCCTGGGAGCTTGCTTGAGCGTCGGTTCGGTGACTGCACAGGCCGGCGATTACGGCTATGGCGGCTACGATGAGCCCGCGACCGTGGTCACTCGGCGCACGGTTGTCGAGCGCCAGGTCGTTCGCCCGCAACGGTTCGTGCGTGAGGAGATCATCGAGCGACCGCCGGTCTATGCGCCGCGCCGCGTCGTCCGCGAGGTGATCGAGGAAAGGCCGGCCGTCTATCGGCCGCGTCCGGTGGTTCGGGAGGTCATCGTGGACCGGGAGCGCGTCTACGACCATCGCCCTTATGGTCCTCGTCCGGTCGGATTTCGGCACCCTGGGCCCGATTTCGAGCCTTACGATTGACGGTGGCCGACAGGGTGTAAGCCCGTGGGACAGTGCGAGGGGCCTGTGAGGCCCCTCGTCACGCTCAGACGGGGCCTCGCTGAGGCTGACACTATCGAGGCTGACTTGCCGAGACCTTGCCGCTTCAGGCCTTCCCACTTCAAGCCTTCCCACTTCAAGCTTTGCCGCCCTCGCCTTCCCTGACCGCCGCATCATATCCGGCGATCCATTCCGCATGCGCCTCGGTGCCCTCGGCATAGGGGCAATCCTCGCGCCTCAATCCCTTGCCGGGGGCGTAGTAGCCGAGGGCGCGGTGGTCGAGGTTGTCGTCTGGAGGCTGTGTCATTGCCGCAAGGTAGGGCGCCATGAGCCCGGTCCAAGAGGGCGAAGCCCGATGAAGGGCTGCGGCGGAAAGCTTGAGCGCAACAATCGCTGTATCAGGCTATTTGATCCGGGACCCCAAATGTCGTGCGATGATTGATATTTGCTATAAACCTTCTATAATTGACGCGATGTCGCCATTTATTCTTGGAACATTGCTTGATCAGCATGGTTTTTGGCTGAGCACCTAAAGCTAAGCTACATCGGCGAGGTGCGTCCTCAAGCACTCGGAGCACTGCAATGCATCGTCGCGCCTTCGTACTTGGCATGCTCACGGCCACCGCTTCCCTTGCCGTCACCCGCACCGCGGCGGCCCAGCCCGTTCCCGGTGGTGGCATGCCCACCCCGGTCTACCTCAACATGGCGACCAAGGGCGGCCTGTTTCTCGAGAACACGGCGCGTGATGCGTTCGACAAGACGACGAACCCTCGGGTGAAGAAGTTCTCCCGCGCGGAGGTGGTCGAGCAGGTAAACCTGTCCCGCAAATTGGCTCCCTATTCGGAGGGGTTGGCCTCCGCGGCGGCAGGCGGCCCTCCCGGCCCCGGAGGTCTCATCGGGGGACTCGTCGCGGCGCCTCTGGCTGTCGCGGGTGGGGTGGCCGGCGCCGCTGTCGGTGTCGCCGGCGGTGCGCTGGGGGCCCCTCCGCCCGGCGGCATGACCACGGACGAGCAGAAGGCTCAGCTCCTCTCGCAGCTTGCCGCGACCCAGCCGGGCCCGCAATATGATGCGGCCTTCGTGAGCGCCTCGCTGCAAGGCCACCAGGAAGCCTATGCCATTCATGGCTCCTACGCCGAGAGCGGCGAAGATCCCCAGCTCCGCCGCATTGCCCAGGGCGCCATCCCGCTCATCCGGCTCCACATTTCCCAGCTGACCAAGATGCAGGCGATGATGGGCGGTCAACGCGGCTGACCGTCCCGGCGTTGCGGCGCGTGAAGGGCCCGGCGGGGTTCCGCCGGGCCCTCTCCGTTTCAGGAACGGCGGCGCCCTCGTCTGACCCACGCAACGAGCGCGGCGACGCCGACAAGGGCCGCGCCGGCGAGGACGGCCCGGGGCCATGGAGCGACGGAAGATGGGCCGCTCGGCCGGGACAGAAGTCGCCCGCCGCCGCTGTCGGGTCCCAGAAGCCATGAGAGCGAGCGGCGCAGTTTCGCGGCCGCGTCACGGTCGAACCATTCGCCGTGCGTGAAGATCACTCTCTCCGGCTCGAATCCCACCAGACGTTCGGCCGCTCGCGCGACCTCGCTACGGTTCGCGCGCAGAAGAAGCCTGAGATAGAGCGGCGCCTTTCCGTCGGGGGAGACGATCCCGAGCATGCGGGCCAGGGACCGCGGCACGGCGGACAGATCATCCGCCCGCAGGTTAATGATGAGGTCGGTGAGGAGAAGCGTGCCGCTCGGTCGGTGAAAGAGGCAGACCTCTTTGAACACGGGGCCGGCGACCAGCACCTGGTCGATCTCGTCGGCCCAGAGGCGGGGCGGTCTGTTCCCGAGCTCGGCGTCGATCCGGACACCGGAGCGGCGAACCTGGCCACGATCCTCGAGTCCCGGGACCGCCCAGGTGATCGCGTTCGGACAGGCCGCCTGCCAATCCCGGAGGAACATCCAATGGCCGACGCTCGGGGCCACGAGATGACCGATGCGGCCGAGTTCCTCCAAGCCGCGCTGTAGGCCTGGATTGTACGGGATGGGCGAGTGCAGGAGCAGTTCGCCACCCGCCAACCGTAGAACCGTCATGCGGATCGGCAACGGTATCCCGCCCGCATGGATGGGGGCCGCGTCCACGATCCAGACGCCATCGGCAACCTGTTTCAGGGTATTCAGAGGTGGATAGCCGGTTTCGTACGCCACGCCATGGATCTCCGGGTTCGCTGTCCATCAGAGGGTGAAACGTAGGAACCGGGCGCGAGGGTCCCATCTTGGGCGTTACTCAACGCTCAAAGGCTCTGTCTTAGAACCTGCGGCACGATATGCCTTCTGTAGCGTCGGGAGCACCGGCTATAGCCGGTGGCCGGGGAAGCGGGCCACTAAGTCGCACACGAAAAGCCCCCGAAACCCGGCGGGCGCCGGGGCTTTTCCGCGCATTGATGCGTTGGCCGCTGCCGAACAAGGAGACCCTCATGGCAGCGAATGACAAGGCCACGACCTACACCCTGAAACAGGCCCTCGCGGCGAAGGTTGGCGACCACGTCGAGATCGCAGTGGAAGCCGAGGACGGGACCAAGTTCAAGATCGTGGCGACCGCCGAGCAGCTGGACGCGCTCACTGGCGATCTGGAAAGCATCCTCGACGAGGACGACGCAAAGGTCGAGGCCGCGGAGTAACCGCCGATCCGGCATGGCGATCATTGATTATTAACTATATTGCCCCCATCTAGGGGACATACCGATCGCGACCTCGTCGCTTCATCGGAGACGGCCACGATGCCGGGACAGGGTGACGCCGGATGTACGCGCACTTTGGCCCGGCCTTCGTGGCCGTTGGCTTTGACAGGAGCCGGGAACTCTTCGCTGAGCTTCCAACGCTACGTCTCTTCTGTTCGACATCATGTCATCCATGGGCGGGAAAGCATGCGCCGCCGCATGGTCGAACCGGGCCGTGAGCGAGGTGGAGTGACGGGCGGCCCATCCGCCCGCCTCGGTCTTTCCCATCGCTGATGTCTTCTCCTCGCGACTCTGTTCGAGACTGTTCGCGATGATGTGTTTCGTGAGATGTCGAATGAATGCAAAAGCTGCCGGCATCGTGTTGCCCGCGATCCACCCCCGTTCTAATCCATCGCTTTGAGAAGGATCGCGACTTGGATCGATCGACGGATGTTTCCGACGTCATACACGCCGAGCCGAACGATGCCGTCGAGACTGGGCCGGACGCTGTCCTGGAACCGTTGGCGGACTTCCCCCATATCGATCTCCGCACCGGGGTAGAGCCCTGGGAGAAGCGCCGGGCCGCCGGCAAGACCTTGCGGGGGAAAGTGCCTCACGCGGTCCATGCCTCTCTCGACATCGGCTCCGACCGTCCCGATCCGGTCTCGCTGATCGAGGGCGCTCATGATGGCAGGCAGGCGCATCTGATCCCGCTCAGGGTCGCCCGCATGGCGAGCTCCCCGTTCGCCTTCCTGCGCGGCGCGGCGCATGTGATGGCCTGGGACCTGGCGCAAGGACCCCACGGGACGATCGACGTCGTGATGAACGGCGACGCCCACATCTCGAATTTCGGATTGTTCGGGACACCGCAGGGCGAGGTGGTGTTCGATCTCAACGATTTCGACGAGGTGACGATCGGGCCTTGGGAATGGGACCTGAAACGGCTCTGCGCCAGCATCGAGGTGGCGGCGCGCGACGATGGCGTACGGGCCGTGGAGCGGCGGGCGGCCGTGCTCGCGGCCGTTGCCGGGTATCAGCACACCATGGACGATCTGGCGCCCCGTGGTTCCCTCGATGTGTGGCAGCGGGCGGCGCGGGCCGACCAGCTCGAATTTTCCGGTATCGAGATCGACGCGCAATCCCAGACGGTGGTGCGCAAGGCCGTCGAGAAGGCGCGCCGCAAGAACAACAAGAGCTTGCTCGACCGGGTCGGCGAGCGACGCACGGATGGCAGCTGGCGCTTCAGCGAGGAGCCGCCGATCCTCATGCGCGTCGACGAGGAGACGCGCCAGAACGTGACCTCGGGCCTCGAACGCTACGCCGAGACCTTGCCGCGCGAGCGCCGCTTCATGCTCAACCGCTATCACGTGGTCGATGTCGCTCATCGCGTGGTCGGGGTCGGGAGTGTCGGAACCCGTGCCTACGTCGCCCTGCTCTGCGGCAATTCCGATCAGGACGCGCTCTTCCTTCAGGTCAAGGAGGCCGTTCGCCCGGCCCATGCGCCCTATCTGACCGGCATGCCCGAACCCTATGCGAGCCACGAGGGCGAGCGCGTCATCTACGGGCAGAAGCTCCTGCAGGCGGTGGGAGACCCCCTGCTCGGTTGGACGTCGATCGACAACCGGCCGTTCTATGTCCGCCAGATGAAGAACATGAAGGGGGAGATTCCCATCGCCAGGATGGCGGGGCAGCCTTTGCTGTACTTCTCCCACGCCTACGGCGCCCTCCTCGCTCGGGCGCATGCCCGTACGGGTGATGCGGCCGCCATCGCCGGCTATTGCGGTCATGACGGGCGCGCGGATCTGCGCGAGGCCTTCGCGGACTGGGCGCACGCCTACGGAGATCAGAACGAGGCGGATTACCGGGCGTTCCTGTCCGCGATTTCTGATGGCAGGCTCGAGGCCGCGCCGGATTCCTGCCTCTGATCGGGGAGGCGGGAGGGATGGGCGCCTCGGCCCATTGCCCTATCTCGCCATGGTCGCCGAGCAGGGAACCGATCATGAGTACCGAACGCGCCGAGGGCTACCACGAGGCATTGTCGAGCGTCAGAACCACGATCCAGCGACGCGTGAAGGCCGCCGACATATCGCATGAGGGGAAGCTGGAACTCCTCGACCTCCTGTCGATGCTGGACGATATGCTGAATTCGGGCAAGCGGGACGAGGATGCCGACCGGTCCCCACCCGTGCCCCTGAGCGGCAGCTTCTGACCACCCGTCGTCACCGCGGGGAGGTTTGATAGCGGACGCGGTCCGATCCTCCGGACGGTGCCGGGCAGGCATCGTCGAGACGGCATCGATTCCCTGCTAAGGGTGCCCATCCCTCTTCTCGGGGAGCGAAAGGGGGACGGCGTCCCCCTGCAGGGTCCGGCTGGTGAGGGGCATCGCCATACGGTAGCGCAAGCCGTCGGGCGTGAAGGTGAAGCTCGCCTCGGCCTTCAGGTTGTGCGCCAGCATCTCGCCCAGAACCACCGTGCCAAAGCCCTTGCGGCGCGGCTCGCGCTCGTCCAGCGGCACGCCACGCTCCACCCAGTCGAACACGAGGTAGGGGCCGCCATCCCGCTCCTCGATTTTCCGCTCCTCGACCCGCCATGTCACGGCCAGGCCGCCCCCCGGCGTGGACAGGGCCCCGAACTTGAGGGCGTTCGTCGAAAGCTCATGCAGCGCGAGCGCGAGGGGTTCGGCCGCGCGCAGATGCAGCCGCAGGTCCGGTCCGTCGACCTGCGTGCGTCCATCCTGGTAGGCGAGCGCGCTGGTGAGTTCGTCAGTGACGAGGCGGTCGAGATCGACCCCGGCCAAGGGGTTCTGGATGATCACGTTCTGCACCCGGGCCATGGCGGCCAACCGCCCGTCGAGATGCGCGGTGTAATCCTCCAGGCTCTCGCTGAATTCGGCCGAACGCCGCGCGATCATGCGCATCGTCGCCAGCGTGTTGCGCACTCGGTGCTGCAATTCGGCCAGCAGCACCACCTGCTCTTCTGTGTCCGTCGGGTTGGATCCCATCGTCATCGCAGCTCCACGGCATGCTTGAGGCAGAACCGGTTCAGGATCACATCGATCCGTTGGCATCGAAATGATGGCCTTCGTGGTCGAGGTGAAGATAACTCGGATTGAACAAGGATGCCCTCTGCAGGGCAAGAAAGTCGGGAATGGTCAGGCGCCCACCCTTCAGCACGATCAGGCCGGCGCGTCGCAATTCCTGCAGCGTGCGGTTGATGTGCACGTTCGAGAGCCCGAGCGCATCCGCCAGTTCCACCTGCGTCAGCGGCAGGTCACAGGTGGTGCCCTCCGTCAGGCCGACGCTCTGCAAGCGCAGGAAGAGTTCGCAGAGGAGATGACCGACGCGCTCGAAGGCCGTGCGCTGGCCGAGATTGACCGTCCATTCGCGCTGGACCGCGACCGTCACCAGGGTGTCCCACCAGAGTGCCTTGGTGAGCCGCACATTGTCGTTGGCGATCTGTTCCAGCGCGGCGCGCGAGATCTCCGCCAGTTTGACGGGGGTGAGGGCAACGATGGAATGGTCCATCTCGCGCAGGAGATAGACGTGGCTGTCGCAGAGATCGCCGGGCACGAAGAAGGAGATGATCTGACGCCGGCCATCGTCGAGCTGCTTGTAGCGACAGGCCCACCCTTCCAAGATCAGGTTGACGTGATGAGGATCGTCACCTTCGCTGATGATATCGGAGTGTTTTGCAAAAATCCGCTGCTTGCTGGCCGCGATTTCCAAGGCCTGCCGGTCGTCATGCGAGAGCTTGGTGAAGTGCTCAAGCTTGCGAAGGAGATGTTGCGGCATGCTTTCCTCGTCGTGCGCAGAGCACGAATAGAGAATTGCCCACACACAATAATTTACTTGTGTTAAGTTTTCGGGGAGCTTCTCATTGACCCCCCTGGAAATGAAAGCAAGACCTTGCACGGGTGCCGCCGTCAAGCCTTGAGGAGCGTCTCGATCGCGGCAAGCACCGTTTCGGGCTCGACCGGCTTTTCCAGGCGGAGAACATGGGCGTAGGCGTCCGGGATGACGCCTTGGTCGTAGCCCGTCGTGAAGACGAACGGCACGGATCGGGCGATCAGAACGTCCGCGAGCGGGTAGACGCACTCGCCCCCGAGATTCACGTCCAGACTTGCTGCATCCGGCTTCGTACGTGCCTCCAGGATCTGGAGGCCGCTCCGCACGGAGGCGACCGGGCCCAGCATTTCAGCTCCGGCATCCTGCAATTCGCGCCGCAACTCGTCCGCCAGAAAATACTCATCCTCCGCGACGAGGATGCGTCGGCCTTGGAATATGCTGTGCGGCATCGGTGTCCTTCTGGCGGATCGTGCGTTCCGATACGGGAAGTGCAATGGTGCAGTGAATGCCGTCGGCTTCCATCACGTAGGTTGTTCTGGCCCCGAGTTGGTAGGGCAATGCCCGTTCGATCAGTTCGCGGCCGGAGCCGCCTCCCTGCGGCTGATCATCCCGCGATGGCATCCGCACGCCGTGCTCACGCCAGTCCACATGGAGCCATGGGCCATCTTCCGGTCCGGGATACTCCACGTGCCAGCGAATTTCGAGGCGTGCCTGCCGCTGCGCGAGCGCCCCGTATTTCAGCGCATTCGTCGCCAGTTCGTGCAGGGCCAGGGCGAAGATCTGGACCGTCGAGGAGCGCAGCGCGATCGCCGCCGGCCCGTTCATGCTGACGCGGGAGGCCCCGCCGTCGAGCGCGGCCACTTCGCTCCGGATCAACTCGTCGAAACTGACTCTCTCACCCTCGGCGAGGCGGGACAGTAATCCCTGCACACGGGCGAGGGCCGCCAGGCGCGGGCCGTAGCGCGCCCGGAAATCGGCGAGATCCGTGCTGTTGCGTAGGGTCTTGTCGACGGTGGCGCGCACCACGCCCATGAGATTGCGGGTGCGGTGCTGCAGCTCCGCCACGAGCACGCTCATATGCTCGGCCGTCTCCTTCTCCTCGGTGATGTCCCGGCCGACGCCGCCGATCCAGCACACGGCACCGGCCGCGTCGCGCATGGGAAAATCGGTGTCCCGCAGCCAGCGGATGCCGCCGTCACTGGGCCGCCTGACGCGATACTCGAAGGTGACGCTCTCGCCCGTCCGGACCCGTTGCAGGCTCTCGACCGCACGCTCGCGGTCTTCCGGCACGATCAGCTCGACCCAGCTGGTCATGTGGTCGCCGGCGACTGCCGTCGCACGGTCGAGACCGTAGATCGTCTCGAAGGCAGGCGTGAGATAGACCCACTGGAAGGTCGAGGCGTCGCGCATCCAGAGCACGTTGGAAGAGGCTTCGCCGAATTGGCTGAGGCGCTCCTCGCTCTCGCGCAACGCCGTCTCGGCTTTCCTGCGCGCCGTCACATCGCTGGCCGTTCCCAGCCATTCCTTGATCTCGCCCCACTCCGTGAGCGTCGGCACGGCACGGGACAGGCTCCAGCCGAGCGACCCGTCGCTGCGGATCACCGCATGTTCCAGCTCGAAGATCGATCGCGTCGCGATTGCCCGGTCGATGGCGGCCCGGACCTCCGCCTGGTCGCCGGGGCGGATGTAGCGGTCGAGCCAGGTCTTGTTCGGCTGGTCCGTGGCGCTCCGGAAGGCGCGTCCCTCCAGCCGTTGCAGCTCCGACCAGTCCGGGCTCATCCGGTAGACGACGTCCGAACTGGCGGTGACGAAGGCACGGAAGCGCTCCTCGCTCTCCCGCAGGGCCGCCTCGGTGCGCTTGCGAGGTTGGATGTCCTTGAACAGGATGGCGACCCGCTGCTGTTCGGTGGTGCCGACGCGAAAGGCATAGACGTCGTACCAGCGCCCGATGGCGCTCGACCGGCGTTCGAACCGTTCCGCCACGCCGTTCAGGGAGATCCGGCCGAACGTCTCGAACCAGTTCGCCTCGAGCCCGGGGAGCAACTCCCGCATCGTCCGGCCGACGGCGTCGCCGAGCCCGGTCTGGTGACCGAATGCAGGATTGACGGAGAGGAACCGGTAATCGACCGGACGCTGCCGGTCGTCGAAGATCATCTCGACGATGCAGAAGCCCTCGTCGATGGAGTTGAACAGATGGCGGTACATCGCCTCGCTCTCCTCCAGTTTCGTTTGCGCGACCTCGTCTTGCAGACGCAGGATCTCTTCCTGAGCCGCCTTCCAGGCGGTGATCTCCTTGGCGGTGGTCGCCACGCCGTCGCCGAGTTTCACCACCGATTGGTAGAGCCAGCCGTCTCCTCGCTCGTGTGCGTAGCGGCGTTCGGCGACCGAGGACCGGCCTGTCTGCACGACCTGCCGAAAAGCCTCGAAGGTCCCTTCCTGAACCACGCCTGGACTGCGTTCGAGGAGGCTTTGTCCCCTCACCTCGCCGAGGTGCCGTTCCGACGTGTGGTTGTTCAACCGCCAGCGGAAATCGACGATCTCGCCCGAAGCGTCCCGGACAGCCTCGAAGACCTGGATCATGTCCATGGAACTGTCCAGCGTAGCCTGCAGCAGGTCACGGCTCAGCTTCAGCTCGGCCGTGTGCTCCCTCACCTCCCGTTCCAGTTCGGCACGATGCCACGCTTCGGTTTTGCGTAGTGCGTCATGGGCTTCCGTCAGGGCGCGGGTACGGTCCATGACCCGCTGCTCCAGTTCGCTCCTGCCGGCCCGTGCCTCATCGAGGGCGCCGGTCATGGCGTAAGCGGCGGAGGCGAAGTGCGTCAGCCGAGTGAGGAGCCTGAGATCCTCGCCGTCGAAGCCGCGACCGGGGTCATGGATGCCGGCCCAGAGCGTACCGACCGGCTCATCGCCGGCACGGAACGGCACCAGCAGGAGTTCCCGGATCAGCGGCTCGACACGGGCGGCCGGGAAGCGGGTATGGGGGTGGGAAAGCAGCAGGGGAATATTGCGGCTCACCACGAGTCCGCAGGGGCTCTCGTCGAAGGAGATCGAGCCGCCCATATGCGCAGCCCATGGTCCTGCGATTGCCGGCCAGTGGAAGCTTTTCGTCGGCTCTCCCGACCCGAGAATGCTGATGCCGGCCGACTCGGCCATGCCCATCTCGACGACGAGATCCGCCAGGCGCTGCAGGACCGTGTCCGGCCGGACGGCCAGCGCCTGGGCCAGTTCGGCCAGCGCATGGGCTTCTGCCTCGTAGTCGGGAGGCCGTACGGGACGCCTCAGCAACGCGTCGGTGATCAGGACCTCTTCGAGGCCGGCCAGCGCATCCGGTGACTCCGTGAGGGTCATCTCTCTTGGGTGCTCGTCGTTCGTTCGAGGTCGAAGCAGCCAGGAACACTGCGAGCGTACTCAATTTCGCTCTCCAGCGCGAATGTCATCAATCTTTCCGCGATAGGGCGCGCTGAATCAATTTAAACTTGTGCCGAAAGCCGAATACGCATTGGTCCAATCTCCAAGGTGCCGCTTTCGCTCGAGACGGACCGATCGACGTCGAGGGGACGAGCCGGCGGTGCGCGCCCTATCCGTCCGCGTCCGTCCGGGATGCCCGGTCGCCGAGGATGAGATCGAGCTCCCGAAAGACCGCCGCATTGCTCACCGGTTTCTCCAGCCGCCGAGCGGATGCGTATCGGTTCGGGATCGTCGCCAGATCGTAGCCGGTGGTGAACAGGAACGGTACGTCGAGGGCACGGAGGGCGTCGGCCACCGGGTAAACCTCGTCACCCCCGAGATTCACGTCCAGGATGGCGGCGTCGGGCGGCATCGGGCCTTTGAGGAGGGCGAGGGCACCCTCGAGGGTGGCGATGGGACCGAGCACCTCGGCGCCGGCATCGGACAAACCGCGCGACAGTTCGTCGGCCAGGAAGTACTCGTCCTCCACCACCAGGATACGCCGGCTGCAGAGCGTCCGCTTCGGCATCATGTCTACTCCCTTCCCCCGTTGTGAAACGGATGGAACCATGATGCCGTCAACGTCATCTTCTTCCATCACGTAGATTGCTTATGCGTCGAACCAGTCGGGTGGGGGGCGATTACTCAGCCCACCGGCCGGATCATCCCGTTTATAACGATGCGCTCCTGCGTGGGAGCGGACCCTGCGGGCGGACGAAACACGTGATGCGTCTTGAAACCGGTTCGGTTCGATGGCTCGCCGGCAAAAGCCGGATCCTCGTCGCCGGTTGACCCGAGGGCTGAAAATCGCGAGGAACAAAGGCCGAACGCGTTGCCTGCCTGCTGCCCCGTGCACCGATGTGACAGCCCGATCCGATGTCGAGCCCTGCCGACACTGCCTCCGTCCGCAAGATCATCCATATCGACATGGATGCGTTCTACGCGTCCGTCGAGCAGCGCGACGATCCGGCTCTGCGAGGGCGGCCCCTTGCGGTCGGCGGGTCGCGCGAGCGCGGCGTGGTGGCGGCCGCCAGCTATGAGGCGCGAGCCTTCGGTGTGCGCTCGGCCATGCCCTCCGTCACGGCCCGGCGCCTGTGCCCCGACCTCGTCTTCGTCAAGCCGCGCTTCGAGGTCTATCGGGCGATCTCCGAAGAGATCCGCGCGGTCTTTGCCCAGCATACCGCGATCATCGAACCGGTGGCCCTCGACGAGGCCTATCTCGACGTCACCGAGAACCTGCAGGGGCTGGCCACCGCCACCGAGGTGGCGCGGGTGATCCGGGCGGAGATCCTCGCACGGACCGGTCTCGTGGCATCGGCCGGCGTCTCCTACAACAAGTTCCTCGCGAAGGTTGCCTCGGACTTCCGCAAACCCGACGCGCTGTTCGTGATCACGCCCGTGATGGGCCCTGGCTTCGTCGAGGATCTGGCCATCGGCCGGTTCCACGGCGTCGGCCCCGTCACCGAGGCGAAGATGAAGCGCCTCGGCATCCTCACCGGCCGCGACCTGAAGGCCCGCTCCCTGGAAGAGCTGCAGGCGGCCTTCGGCAGCTCGGCGGCCTATTATCATTCGGTGGCGCGCGGCATCGACGAGCGGCAGGTGCGTGCCCATCGGATTCGGAAGTCGGTGGGGGCGGAGACCACCTTCTCGGAGGACCTCACCGAGTTCGATGCCATGGAGGCGCGACTGGCGCCGCTCATCGACAAGGTCTGGGCGTCCTGCAGCGCCAAGGGCGTCGCCGGCCGCACCGTCACGCTGAAGGTGAAATTCTCGGATTTCGTCCAGATCACTCGGGCGCAGTCCTTCGAGGCCCCGGTCGCCGGTCGCGATACGATGATGCTTTCGGTGCTGGGACTGCTCCGTACGGTGTTCCCGCTCCGCCGCAGCGTTCGCCTGCTCGGCGTCTCCCTGTCGGGCCTGCAGCAGGGCGAGACGGAGGGACCGCGCCAACTCGGGCTCGCGATCTGATCCCGGCAGCGGGCAACGGCGGATGACGATTGCCGCGCGACACCGGCGCACTATCTGAATTGTGCAGCTCATGGATCGATCGGGTCCGGACCAGGACGTGCGGATAAGAGGGAATGCATGAGCAGCCGGAATGACAAGGGACTCCTGCTCCTCCTCGGCGACGCCATCGGCGAAACCCAGATCCTCCTGTCCAAGCAACTCGCCCTGTTCCAGGCCGAGATCGGGTCGGCGGTCAATCAGGTGGCGCGTCCGCTTGCCCTGTTCCTGATGGCGGCACTCTTCGTCCTGATCGGATTGTTCGTGCTCCTGGTCGCCTTCGTCAAAGGGCTGGCGCTCCTGATCGGTTCGGAGGCGATCGCGTCGCTGATCGTCGGCGGTGCCTTTGCCGCCGTGACGCTCGGTCTCTTCGCCTTCGGGTATCGGTTGATGTCCCTCTCGAACCTGGAGCCGATGCGGACGCGGCGCCAACTCGCACGGGACCGGGACGCCCTGAGAGCCCGCTGACGCCGAGCCAGCAGCCGCCTTCCGGTCTCCTCGCCGATCGACCTCCGGGCTCAGGCGGGGATTTCCTGTTTGTCGACCACCCTGCCCCGCTCGTCGAAGCGGTAGGCCAGCATCTGGGCCGTGGCGAGATGCACGTCGGCCACCTCGGCGGCGCTGATCCCGTCGAGATGCATGATCAGCGCCCGCAGCGAATTGCCATGCGCCACGAGAAGAACCCGCCTGCCCTCCCGGACCCGGGATTCGATCTCGTCCCGGTAATACGGCAGCATCCGGTCGGCGGTCATCGCCAGGCTCTCGCCGCCCGGCGGTATCGCATCGAAGGACTTGCGCCAGGCACGGACCTGCTCCACGCCCCAGCGTTCCTGGGATTCGCGCTTGTTCAACCCGGCGAGCTCGCCGTAATCGCGCTCGTTCAGCGCGGCGCTCCGGTGGACAGTAAGGTCGGGTTGCCCGAGGCCCGCCAGGATGAGAGCCATCGTGCGCCGGGCCCGCGTCAACTCGCTGGTGAAGGCGAGATCGACGACGAATCCGAGCTCTTTCAGCCGGCGCCCGGCGCTCTGCGCCTCGCTGACGCCGCGTTCCGTCAGATCGGGATCTCGGATGCCGGAGAAGAGGTCACGCTCGTTGTCGTGGCTCTGCCCGTGGCGGACGATGACGAGAGTTCGGTCGGGAAGGAGCATTCGGGGAGCGGTGTCCGCAGGAGGTCGGGCGAAGTCGGGTTGTGCGAAGTCAGGCCGCGGGTCAACGCCTGCGGCTGCCGGTCAACGCCTGCGGCTGCCGCGCGGGCCGGTGACCACCGGGGTGTTGGCCCGGTTCTCGTCGAGGAGCTTGCGCCACCGGGTCAGACGTTCGGGATCGAGCGTGCCCTCCGTGACGGCGGCCTGAACGGCGCAGCCCGGCTCGTGGGCGTGGGTGCAGTCCCGGAAGCGGCAGGAGGGGGCCAGCTCGACGATCTCGGCGAACAGCGTATCGATGCCCTCCGCGGCGTCGCTCACATGCAGCGTGCGCATCCCCGGCGTATCGATGACCCAGCCGCCGCCCGCGATGGCATGGAGGGAACGCGACGTGGTGGTGTGGCGCCCCTTGGCGTCGTGTTCGCGGATCCCGCCGGTCTCCTGGGGGAGATCCTGATCCGGGCCGGCGAGCGTATTGACCAGGGTCGATTTCCCCACCCCCGATGAGCCGACGACCGCCACGGTCAGACCTTCGCCGCACCAGGGGGCGAGGAGCGCCACGGCGTCCGGAAGGCGCGGATTGACCGTGACGACGGCGAGGTCGCGCTGCAGGCCGGCGGCCTGCCGCCGGTAGCTCTCGGCATCGGGCGCCATATCGGCCTTGGTGAGGACGATCACCGGGTTCGTCCCGCCCTGATTGGCGAGCGCCAGGTAGCGCTCCAGCCGGGCGATGTTGAAATCGGCGTTGCACGACGTGACGACGAAGAGGGTATCGACATTGGCCGCCGCCAGCTGCAGCGGGCCTCCGCCTTCGTTGCGCCGTTGCAGCACGCTCCTGCGTGACAGACGGCGCTGCATCGTCCCGGTCTCGGGCTCGACCAGCACCCAATCGCCCACGGCGAAATCGCCGGTCTGGGTATGGACCGGAAGCACGAGCCCCACCGGCCCCGTGAGGGATAGGGCGGTCAGCCGGGAGCGGTGGACCGTCGCGATCCGCATGGGCACGAGACCGGCCTCGGCCGGTTCACGTTGCTCCTCGAAGAAGTCGGACCATCCGAGACGGGAGGGCCGCAGGGGATGGGAGTTGCTGAGATCATCGGTCACCGGCCAGCCATGACAGGGCCTTGGCGGATTGACCAGCGCTTCGCCGTCCCCTGGCGCCCTCCCCTTGCTCCGTGGCGGCAAGGTGACCGATCATCGAGGCAACGGATTCGGGAGAATGGATTCCAGGGATGGGTCAGACGATGTCGAAGCTCGATGAGAAGCGCGAGGAGATCGCGGCCCTGATCGCATCGGAACTCGGTCTCGGCGATCTGACCGGATTGAGCGAGGCCGACCGCGCGGCCGTCGATCGCCAGACCTCGGAGGTGATCGAGGGCTGCGCCCTCGACACGGATGAGCCGGCCGATTGCGAGGAGGCGGGCACGCAGCTTCAGCAGCGGCTGCGAGAGTACCGCGCCCTGCTGGAGTTGCGGACGGACGAGGCGGATGCCCGGCTGGCCGAAGAGGGCGAGGTGTTCGGCCGCGAAGACGATGCGTGAATCCGGCCCCGCCGGCCCCGCCGGAACCGGAAGACTGCCCTTCGCCTATGTCCTCGAGGGAAGTCCGTTCGCGACGGCCCCGCCCGACGTGTCGAGCTTGGCCCGACACCCGACCGCGTAGACATTGGGCGGCCGGCTGCCGACCTCACGCTGCCAGCGGCAGGTTTGCGTGAGCCTCACATAGACATCCAGAACCGAGGCGTGATCGCCGAATTGCTGGCGGAGGCGGGCGACCCGATAGATGCCCCGGCGCTCGCAAGGACCGCAGGCGATGACGAGGTGCGAGGCCCTCACGTCGCAGAGGCGCTCCATGTCAGGCCACCGAACCGGGAGATGAGCCCCGGATCCTGCTCTGCGCCGGTGCGACGTTGCCGGTAGCTGCCTCCCCGCCGGCCATGTTCGTCGCTTCGGACGTAGCTAGGGCCGCAAGCCGCAGCAAAGGATCGGCCAGCATGGTGGACACTCCGCGCATAAGAACATATAGAGAACATAGAGTTCAAGCGCGGAGGTCAAGATGCAGACGGCCGACCTGTGGATATCGGGAAATCTCTCTCCCGCCGGCCTGCCCTCGGGCATGGCGAAGCGTGCGAATGCCGGTTCGGCTGCACGCGTGCCGTCACCCCGCACGAGCGGAGACCGGGCCATGCATTTCGACGTGCTGGAGGAGCGGGTCGGGCGTTGGGGCTGGTCACTGCGTGACGCTTACGGCCAGGAGGTCGCCCATTCTCCGATGCCGTATCCGAGCCGTGTCCAGGCCTCGGCGGCGGCCTTGGCCTTTTCCCAGCTCGTGGCTTACGCCGGCAAGCAGATGCGCCGGCCCTGAAGCCGGACGGCGAGTGTTTGCCGGGTGTGGATTCCCTCGCGCCTCGTGCGAGCGAATGACGGATCGACCCGTTCCCCTAACGGATACTGCCGCAGGGGAGCGAACCGATCCTGCCGGGGATCTCGAAGATCGTCCCGGATTGTAGTCCGGGACGATGTGTTACGAATTTATCAGTATATTGGCGGAGCCCACGATAGTCGCGGCCAGCATCACCGATGCAACGCCGACCATGATGTAGGAAAAGACTTTCAGTATCGATGCCAATGAACTGTCCTGACTGGGTTAGCAGCGGCTTCCGCCGGACGTCTGGCCGTATTGCATGACGTCGCGGGTCTGCTGGTTTGCGTTGCCCTCCGCGGCCGAACTCATCGGACAACCGAAGGACGCGGGGACCCGACGGTCGGCTCGGATCGCGTTGGTGGTCTCGACGTCGTAGGGAGCGAACGCCGTGTAACGCGAGGGACGCTCCATCGCCATCGTAGGCGAGATCGATGTCAGTCCCACGACGAGAGCAGTCGAGAGGGCGGCGATGTAAGACTTCATATGGGCAATGGCTTTCTTTTCTTGTGAAGCCTCCGTATCCCGGCTGCTTCTTCTGTGTGAAGCCAATATGAAGTAATAATTTCCTTTGTGGCGTGTCGGCACGCACGTGGTGCAGCGGATTAAAGATCCTGATCAAGCCTATGTCATCGATGTATGTGGCATTCCAGCATCGAATTATTTGATGGGACAATCAAATACAAAAGTGTTGGTTATATAATCCCTGAATAGTTTGGGAATGAGTGTCGCAGGGCCTGCGATGGCGGAAGTGGCTGTGACCAGGGCCTGATTTCGAGAATGGCCGTTCCGATCTCGTCGATGCGAGTGCCGTTCGGACGAGTTGTGCCGACGGCGTGTGGGCGGCTCTCCTCCCCCCCTCACGCCATCGTCCGCATCGGTTCGCGCGCCGGATCATCCCCGGTCGATCATCGGCGAAGAGCATCGCCTCGCTCGTCGATGATCCTCTGCCAGCCTGTGTCAGGTCGAGGGTGCGATACGGTCGAGCGCCGCCATCGTGTCGTCGGACAGGTCGAGTTCCGTCGCGGCCATGTTCTCGCGCAGGTGCTCGACCGACGACGTGCCGGGGATCAGCAGGATGTTGGGAGAGCGGCGCAGGAGCCAGGCCAGCGCGACTTGCATGGGCGTCGCGCCGAGCCCCTCGGCAATCTTGTTCAGTACCGCCGACTGGATCGGGCTGAAGCCGCCGAGCGGGAAGAACGGGACATAGGCGGTGCCGGATGCGGCGAGATCGTCGATCAGTGCGTCATCGGCCCGATGGACCAGATTGTACTGGTTCTGGACGCAGACGATCGTCGCGAGGGATCGACTCTCCGCCACCTGCCGCGCCGTTACGTTGCTCAACCCGATTCGGCGAACGAGGCCCTGTCGCTGGAGATCGGCGAGGATGGAGAGCGGCGAGGATGGAGAGCGGCGCCTCGATGGAGCCTTCGGCCGGTCCATGCACGTCGAGCATGATGCGCAGGTTGACCACGTCGAGGGCGTCGACGCCGAGGTTGCGCAGGTTGTCATGGACGGCGCTCGTGAGCTCCGCTGCGGAGAAAGCGGGATTCCAGGAGGCATCCGCACCGCGCCTGGCTCCGATCTTGGTGACGATCACGAGGTCGTCCGGATAGGGGTGGAGCGCTTCGCGGATGATCTGGTTGGTGACGTGCGGTCCGTAGAAATCGCTGGTGTCGATGTGGTTGACGCCGCGCTCGACCGCTTCGCGCAGCACCGCGATGGCGGCGGCCCGGTCCTTCGGAGGACCGAAAACGCCGGGCCCCGCCAATTGCATCGCGCCGTAGCCCAGGCGCTTCACGGTGCGGTCTCCGAGGGCGTAGGTCCCGGCCTGTCCGATCTTGGTCATGCGACTCTCCTGTAGGATGACCAGGACTGTAATGCCTCATGGATTGCGTGATAATGCGCCCTTATCCGCACGGGATGTGCGAAAAGGCGAACAATGGCGACCGATCTCGGGGATTTGGCGGCGTTCGTCGCCGTTGCGGAAGCCGGCGGGTTTCGCGACGGCGCACGGGCGAGCGGCGCGAGCGCATCCGGCTTGAGCGAGGCGGTCCGCCGGCTGGAGGCCAGGCTGGGCGTCCGGCTCCTCAACCGGACGACCCGCAGCGTCGCGCCGACCGAAGCGGGCGCACGCCTCCTCGAACGATTGATGCCGGCCTTGAGCGAGGTGGATGCCGCGCTGGACATCGTCAACGGCTTTCGCGATCGCCCGGCCGGCACACTCAGGCTCAACGTGCCGGTCAGCGCGGCGCGGCTCGTGCTGCCGCGGATCGTGCCGCCTTTCCTCGAAGCCTATCCCGATATCAGGCTCGACATCGTGGCCGAGGACGGTTTCGTGGATGTGCTGGCCGCTGGATGTGACGCCGGGATCCGCTACGACGAGCGGCTCGAACAGGACATGATCGCGGTTCCGATCGGGCCGCGCCGGCAGCGCTTCGCCACGGCCGCCTCCCCGTCCTATCTCGATCGTCACGGGCGTCCCGCCCATCCGAGAGACCTGCTGAGCCACGCCTGCCTCGGCGGCCGTTTCGCGAGTGGCGCGACGACGGCGTGGGAATTCGAGCGTGAGGGCGAAGTCGTTCGCATCGACCCCAGCGGTCCCCTCATCGTCCGGGTCGGGGCCGCCACCGACCTCGCGGTGGATGCCGCCATTGCGGGGACCGGGATCATTACCCTGTTCGAGGATTGGCTACGCCCGCATCTCGAGAGCGGGGTTCTGGAGCCCGTGCTGGAGCCATGGTGGCAATCGTTCTCCGGCCCGTTCCTGTATTATCCGGGCCGGCGCTACCTTCCCGCGCCGCTGAGGGCCTTCGTCGACTTCATCGGCGCGCATCGCGATCCTCGCTGATTTCGCCGCGCGACCGAGCACCTCGTCGTCTGCTCAGAGGCCGAAGTTTCGGCTCAGGACGATCATCAGTTCCGTCTGGCTCGCCGTATCCGTCTTGACGAAGATCTTCTTCAGATGGGTCCGGGTGGTATGGATCGATATGCCGAGCCTGTCCGCGCATTCGCCGGTGCTGTGGCCGGCCAGCAGGCTGTGGCAGAGCTCGGCCTCCCGTGGCGTCAGCCCGTACAACGTTTTCAGGATGTCACCGGCGAGTTCCCGGCTGTCATCGAGGTCCGTGATCGTCAGAATGGCGCGGCAGCCGTCGAAATACTCCAGCCCCGCCTTGCGCAGGGGCTGAACCCGGAGAGTGAGAGGCCGCTTGGCCTCCCGGCGGATGACGATCGGCGCCGAGGCGAGTGAGACAGCTTGCGGATCGGACCAGATGGCGGCGGTGATATGCGCGCGAAGCCGGGCCGTGGCCTGAGCATCGGAGGGAACGACGAGTTCCCCGAGCCGGACAGTCAGATCGGGTCCGAACAGGCGTTCCGCGCCGCTGCTCACCCGCAGAACCCGTCCCGTCCTGTCGAGGAGCACGCTAGGATTGCGGACCGTTTCCAGGGCGTCGGCGATGCCCGTGAGACGCGCCTCGCCGAGGCTGTGGGCCAGTTGGGCGGCCCGGTTGAGGGGGGCAATGAGGCGCCGCAAGGCGATCTGCTCATCCAAGGTGTAGGGCCCCTGTTGGATGGTCCGCTGCATCATCATCACCCAAGCATCATTGCCCGCCTGGACCATCAGTCCGGCGGACCATTGAAAGCCGTGGCTGCGCAAGTAGTCGGCGTAGAACGCTTCGGATCGCATGGCCTCCGGCGTCGCGTAGTCCTGATCGACGAACATGCCTGTCTTGAGAAGCTTGGGGACGCCTCTCACGCGGTAATCGTTCTTCGACCAGCCGTCGCGAAAATAGCCGTCGGCCACCGCTTCGAGACTGGCGCTCATCGGCAGGCCGGGTACGCGTCCCTTCAACGGGATGGCGACGACCCCTCTCGCGCCCGTGGAAGTCGCGATTTTGGCGACTGCTTTGTCCCAGTCATGAGACTGAAGCGCGGATGTGACGAGCGAGTTTTCGATGTCCTGCAAAGTCTCGTCGTCGAGGAACATCTTGATCCTTCAGCGGCGTCGAACGCTCCCGCGTAAAGCGATGCACTCTCGGCTGAGGAAAAATAACCCGGCTGAACTAAATTGAAAAGACCTTGATATGTTTTTGTTGGATGAGGTGCCTATTTTATAAATAAGCCTTACTGTGATTGCACTTTCTAGAAATATTATAATATTTTCTAATAGTTATAAATATATAGAGCGTTTGCAGAGCTATCGGTTGGTCACAGATTCTGTCCTGCATAGAACAATCGGCGGTCAATAGTTGCAAGCACGCTGCAAGGCGGGGGAGCTGGATCCCTTCGATCATCGCCACGCCGCTCGCTTCGCCGCGCCTGGGCTTGCCGCTCCATCGCCGGCATCAGGCCGGCTCGTAGGCAGGCGCCGACAATCGAGTGCTGTCCGAAGCCGTTTCCTGTGAAAGCGCACCCAGGGGGCCGGCATGAAGCCGGGCGATCAGCCGTGTCATGTCCTCGGGCAGGTCGGCAGCGCTCTCGAGGCCGAAGGCGAGATCGAGGCCGGGTATCATGCTACGTAGGAAGGCCTGGGACGCCTCCGCGCCGGGGCGGGGAAGCTCCGCCCCCCTGGGCGGGATGTGCAGGACGGACGTGCCGAGGGTCGTTGTGGGGAGAGCGAGCATGGCTTCCACGGGGTGCGCGACGCGCCTTGCGCAATCCCGCCGCCACCGGACCGGGGCGGCCTATCTCGTAAGGCTGCCCAAGCTAGACCATACTGGTTGAACCGTAGCTGAAGGGAGCCGGTGGCCTTGCCGCTCCATCGTGGTTCTGCCGTCCAACGAGGGCGAGCGGCGGAGATGAGAGGGGATGCCGTTCCAGAGTTCCGGGAACGAGACGACGGATTCCGCGAAGCTGCCGCCGATCCGGGATCAGGATCAGATGTAGTGTCGGAAGACGACCTGGCTCTGAGCGTCCTTCGCCTTGCCGCGTTCACATCCGTCGACCGGAGGCCGAGCCTGGATCAGCGATGACGGCAGGACCAGCGTGACGAGGGCGAGCAGCCAGCGGAAGGGACGTGCAACTGTCATGTCGGATTCCTGGGGCTGCGTCGCGGTCGGATCGTCACCTTGAGATCATGCGCCTATGGCGGCTGAATGGTTCATGGCTGGCCGCGATCCGTTTCGCTGTGCCGGCGCGCACATCGGCTTGGCCGTTCTAAGACAGAAACGGCTTCAGCAGCGGTGCGGTCGCCGCGCCCAAGGCGCCGAGCGCGATGAAGAGCCGCCAGACGTGAAGATCCGTGATCATGGAAGCCTCGATCTTGCCGCCGTTCGGCGCGTGAATGCCACATCATGGCGGCGATACGTTGCGGCGTGGTTTCGAGACAGGGTGAACGATGTCTTCTACCCTTCCGAGGCCATGGCGCCTCGGTCCCCGCCTCCCCGGGGGCCCGGGGCGATCCCCAGACCGGGCGGTTTCATGCCGCCGGGTGTCGGCGCGTGGCTCTTATGAAATCGGGCTCCCGCCCCGTTCCGCGTGACCCCGATCGTCAGCGGGAGGCCCGTCAGGTGTCCTAGACCACGAGGATATCTTGGAATGTCAGGACTGGACGCGAGGTGAGGAGGGCGAACTGGAGGGCGTCGGCCGATCCGCTGCCGTCCGCGTCGTAGGAGACGGCGCCCGTCCGCGAATCGTAGAGGATCCGGTCGTCCGCATCGAGGATGGCACCGGCCGCGCCGAGATCCTTGAAGGCACCCGCCGCCAGGGTTCCGGTCTTGGTCAGTGCCGTGAAGATTCCGTTCTCGAGTCGGAGCGTGTCGTCGATGGCGGCGAAGTCGACGATGCTGTCGACATTGCCCGAGCCGAGCGCCGTTTTGAAGAAGAAGATGTCGGCACCGGCTCCGCCCTTCAGGATGTCGTCGCCCAGACCGCCATTGAGCATGTTGGCACCGCTATTGCCGGTGAGCGTGTTGGCGAGGGCGTTGCCGTTGCCGTTGATGTCGGCGCTGCCGGTGAGAAGCAGGTTCTCGATCTCGTTGCCGAGGCTGAACGCCACCGAACTCCGCACGAGATCGATGCCGCCCCCCGCCACCTCGAAGATCTTGTCGCCACCATCGGTGATGTAGGTGTCGTTGCCCAATCCACCGGTGAGCCTGTCGGTACCGGTCCCGCCATTGAGGACGTTGGCGGCATCGTTGCCCAAAAGCACGTTGTCGAGGGCGTTGCCCGTCGCCTTGATCGCCCCCGTTCCGGTGAGGGTGAGGTTCTCCAGATTTCCGCCAAGGGTCAGGGTCGCCGAACTCCGAACGAGATCGGTTCCGGCGCCGAGCGCCTCGACGATCGTGTCGCCGCCATCGGTGACGTAGATGTCGTTGCCGAGGCCACCGATGAGGGTGTCGTTCCTGGCCGATCCGATGATGGTGACACCAGCGGTCAGGCCGGCATTGGAAACCAGCACCGAATCCGTGCCGGTGACGCGGCTGGTGAAGTCGATCGTACCGCCCGCACCCCGTAGGGAGATTTCGAGCCGTGTGGTGGTCGCCGTGCTGTCGATGAGGCTGGCGAAGGACGAAAGCTGGGCTGTCGTGGCGAAGACTGACGTGGTGTCCAGCGTCTCGACCCCTGTGAAGCTGGCATCTCCCAGGTCGAAGGCGTCTGTCACAATGTCCGTTCCGATGCCTCCTTCAACGGTCACGCCGCCGCCATAACCGGTCATGAGCCGGAACGTGTCGTTACCGGCTCCGCCATCGAGTCTGTCCACGCTGCCGTTATCATAAAGTGTGATCGTATCGTCACCCTTACCGCCGGAGACGATATCATTGCCCTCGCCGCCATCGAGGATGTCGTTGCCGGCTCCGCCACTGAGGGTGTCGTCGCCCGAACCGCCGGTGAGAGTGTTGGCGCCGGTATTGCCGATGAGGATCTCGTTACCTGCAGTCCCTGAAATCGAGATCGGCGATGCGCCGAGGGCGGTGATCTTCGTGGTCACTCCGTCTGCGAGGAGGGTGATGCCGGTAACGCTGGAGGGGGCGCTGAAACGAAGGTCGTCGACCGTCACGGTAGCCGTCTCATTCCCGCCATATGCAGCGGAGACCGCGATCGTATCTCCGGGATCCGAAGCCGCGATGGCATCGGCGGTCGTTGCGTAGGTGCCCGGAACGTTGCGCGTCGCCGTGATGGTCATCTTCCCCTGGAAAGGCGTCGTGACCGTCTCGAATCTTGAACATCACGGCGGTCATTCGTTTGCCCGGCGCGGTTAGAGCACCTGATTGCATGCCGCACATCCCCCAAACAGAGTATGTCGAGTCAACGATTCGCTGGTGGACTGTGCTGGTGGGCTCAAGCCATGATAAGCCATGCCTTAAAATCAAGCATTTCGGCATTCATGCGGAGTCCGCCGCGGCCGGCCCATCGATGCGGACTACATAATGATGTCGATCTTCGTCATAACGTGTGCTGGATCTGGTTTAGACGATGCCAATGACCGTCAGTTCCGAAGTCCTGATCGACCATATCTACGAAGCCGCCGTCATTCCGGAGATGTGGCCCAGTGTACTGGCCGAACTGGTGCGGGTCGGCGAGGGACAAGGCGCGCTTTTGTTCACGACGGTGGGCAGCGAGTTCCGCTACGTCACGTCCCCGGGCTTCGAGGCAGGGATCGCCGAATATGTCGCCGGGGGCTGGCCGGCGCGGACCGACAGGCCGGCGCGGTTGTTCGCCAAGGAACATGCCGGCTTCCTCACCGACCTCGACGTCTACACTGCCGCCGAGATGGAGGTGGAGCCGGTCTTCCGGGACTTTCTGCGGCCGAGGGGCCTGGGTTGGGGCGTCGCCAGCGCCATCGCGGTGCCGAGCGGGGATCGGCTCATCTTCAACGTGGAGCGGGAATTCGCGCGCGGTCCCGTCCCCGGCGAGATCGTCGCCCGCCTCGATGCCCTGCGCCCTCACCTCGCCCGGGCAGCCACCATGTCGGCGCGGCTGCGGCTGCAGACCGTCAGGGTGGCGGCTCAGGTGCTCGATGTGGTCGACATTCCCGCCGCGATCCTCGGCAGGCACTCCCAGATCCTGGCCATTAATGCCGGCTGCGCGGCGTTCCTCGGAAGCACCATCCGGGAGGCGCATCGCCTGACCTTGTCCAACCCGGAGGCGGACCGCCTGCTGGAGCGGGCCCTCGAAGGACTGGCGACGGAGCGGCGGACCTCGATCCGGTCCATCCCGATCCCGGCCACGGACGAGCGCGGCCCGGTGATCCTGCATCTCCTGCCGATCCGACGGGCGGCGGCGGACCTGTTCAACGCCGCCTCCGCCATCGCGATCTTCACGCCCGTGGCACAAGGCGCCGCGCCCGACCTCACTGTCCTCTCGGGCCTCTTCGACCTGACCGTGGCCGAAGCGCGGGTGGCACGCGAGATCGCCCTGTGCAGGACGGTGGAGGACATCGCCCTGCGGACCGGCGTCGCCACCAGCACGGTCCGGACGCAGCTGCGATCCGTCCTGTCCAAGACTGGAACCAACCGCCAAGCCGAACTCGTCGGGCTCCTCGCGGGAACGGCCCCGCGGGACTGGCGGACATTGTAAGACGATCGGACGAGCCGATCCGTGTCCTGTTGTCCCGTGGAGTTGCCTGTATGAAAAGCGCCGCCCGCTCGGGTTCGTCGGATCGCCATGACCAATCCTGACCCGCTGCGTCTCGTCGATGCCTGCTACGCGGCCGCCCTCGATGCCTCGCTCTGGCCGGGTGTTCTCGAGCAGGTGAGCGCCTGCCTCGGAGCGCGGGGGACGGTGATCGTCTCCTACGATCCTCGCCGGACGGCGGACACGCTCCATTCGGACAGCCTGCGGGAGGTGCACGACGCGTATAGCGGCGGGTGGTGGGAGCATGACAGCCGTATCGCCCGCGCGCGGGGGCTCGGGATGCGGCCCGGCCTCGTGGTGGCGGATGCGATGCTGTTCACGCCGGAGGACAAGCGCAAGGATCCCTTCTTTCAGGATTTCTGCGCCAAGCACGGGCTCGACGAACTCGTGGCCTTCTTCGCCCCCGATCCCGGCGGCGGGCTGATGACGGTGAGCGCCCTGCGCGAGGCCGGCAAAGGGTATTTCGAAGCCGGGGAGATCGCCCTCCTCACGCTGTTGGGGCCGCATGTCGCGCGGGCCTTCGACCTCACGGCTCGGCTCGGCGTCGCCCACCGGCAGGCGGCCGATCTCGGCTCGGCCCTGGCGCGGGCGGAGATCGGCGTCGTGCTGCTCGATCGGGGTGGCGCCGTGCGGTTCGTCAATCCCGGCTCCGAGAGGATGGTTGCCGGCTGTCTCAAGATCGCCCCGGGCCAGCCCGTGAGGACCGTCGTGGCGGCCGATGGCCCGAGACTCGACCGTCTCGTCGCCTCCGCCCTGGCGGAGAACAGGCCCTGCGCGGCCGAACCCATCATCCTGCGCTCGTCGAGTGGGTCCCCCTGGCTGCTGGCGGAGGCGATGCCCCTGCGCACCGGTGAGCCCGGTCTCGAATTGATCGGCTCGGCCAAGGGCGGGGTCCTGCTCCTGCTCCATCCCGTCACGCCGCCAGTGTTGGTTTCCGTTGCCCCGCAACTCGAGCAACTGGGCCTGACGCGGATGCAGGCTCTTGTGGCGATGGAGATCGGCCGGGGAAGCTCGCCCCGGGAGGCGGCGGAATCGCTCGCGGTCCGGGAGGGCACGGTGCGGGTTCACTTGAAAGCGATCTTCGGCAAGCTCGGCGTCAGGCGTCAGAGCGAGCTCGCCATCATCGTCGCGCGCCTCGATGCCATCCTGAGCCGACGGCGCGAGCGCGAAGCCGATACCAAACCCTGAACGGTGCAGGCGTCACCCAGTATCATGAACGCAAAAAGCCGCCCAAAGGCGGCTTCTCGCGGAGACCTTGGTCTCGCTCTATCGGTGGGAAGCGTAGACGCTTCCGGCCGACTTAGTTGAAGGTGTCGATCTCAGCCGACTCGTAGCTGGTGACTTCCATGCCGACACACACTTCCTGAACGACGGGGGCAGTCCAAGCCATGATGTTTCTCCTGCGTTGCAAGTCTTCTTTAGAAGACATCTCAGATGCGCGGCACGACCGCGCTTGAGCAATACCTATTGTCCGCCCTGCCCCATAGCAAGCAGAAAGACGGAAATATTCTGCAGGATTCCCTTAGTTTTCTCTCATGGAACAGAGGGGGAAGCCGCATGCGGACGGACCGCTTCCGTCATGTCCGGGCGAAGGCCGCGGCCTCTTTCACCTGATTCTCGTCGGGAGTTCGGCCCGTATAGAGAACGAACTGCTCGAGAGCCTGCAGTACCACCACGTCGTGGCCGGTGATGACGCGCTTTCCCATGCTTTCGGCCGCCCGTAGGAAGGGCGTCGTCGAGGGCAGCGCCACCACGTCGAAGGCGACGATGCAGGCAGCGATCTGAGGGGGCGGAAAGGCGAGGGTTTCGGCCTCCGGCCCTTCCATACCGAGGGGTGTGACGTTGACGAGGAGCGGGGCCTGCGCCTCGCCGATCTCGGGGCGCCAGCCATAGCCATGGCTTTCCGCCAGGGCGCGCCCGGCCGGTTCATTACGGGCGACGACCGTACCATCCACGAAGCCCGCATCGCGCAGGGCTGCGACGACGGCCTTGGCCATGCCGCCGGAACCGCGCAGGAGGAACGGTGTCTGCGGATCGATGCCGTGCTTCTCGAGGAGCAGGCGGATCGCGATGTAATCGGTGTTGTAGCCGGTGAGGCAGCCGGCCTCGTTCACCACCGTGTTGACGCTGTCGATGGCCGCGGCCGAAGCTTCGAGGCGATCGAGAAGCGGGATCACGGTCTCCTTGAACGGCATCGAGACGGCGCAGCCACGAATGCCCAGAGCCCGTATGCCGCCGATCGCAGCCGGCAGGTCGGTCGTGGTGAAGGCCTTGTAGACATAGTCGAGCCCCATGAGCTCGTAGAGCCGGTTGTGGAAGCGCGACCCGAAATGACCCGGCCGTCCCGACAGGGACATGCAGAGCGTGGTCTCGCGTCCGATCGGGGGCTTCATCGCGGTCTCCGGTCGCTCGGAAACGCGGCATGCCCCGCCCTCCGGCACCGGAGCGATATCACGTCCCGCGATACGTCGCGCCCGTCAGGCCTTGCGGTTGCGCCCGTCGTCCAGGATCGCCTCGGCGTGGTACCAGCCGTCGCAGAAATCCATCCTCGGCAGTTCCATCGGTCGCGAGATGCGTGAAGCGAGGTCCACCACGGCGTTGCTGCCCATGCGTGTGCCTGTCGAATGGGCACGCGCCGATGCTGCAACCTTCCTGGGCACGAAAGCAAAGATTTCGGCTGAATTCCGAGGTGAGCTCAAAGTCATGATCCAACGTCTCCAAAAGCTGCTGGGCCTTCATGCCCCCGACGTCTCGTTATGATATGAGCGGTATCTGATATTTGCACTGGCTAAACGTGAGAAAGGCACGCCATGCCGGTAATTCGAGCATGCCTGAATTTGTTTCATGCGTGAATGTATGGTGCGCTGCCGCCGCCGGACGCCTCTTTCGCTCCTGCTCATGCCGATGACGGACGGCTTTGTGGCGATTGTGCTACGTCATCGGCGCGCTGCCCTCGAGCAGCCGAGCGTATCGTCTTGCTCACATGTGAGGGCGGATCAAATCCAGACCTGCCGCGCATCAGGTCGTTCGGAACCATGACGGCGTAAATATCTTGATCAAGCCTAGCAAGCGCACGCCGATATCATCGCTTAACTTGGGTCAAGCTTTGCCGTGTGCGCATGGATGCGGGAGAACGATCCGGTCCGTATTGTGTCCGCCGGATCGATCCCGTTTGGCCTGTCACGACGTCATTCAAACAAGGAGGAACGAGCCATGGGTCTTTTCACCAAGGACATCCAGACTCTCGACGATCTGTTCGTGCATACCCTGCAGGACATTTATTACGCCGAGAACCAGATCACCAAGGCGCTGCCGAAGATGATCGCCAAGGCGACCGATCCCGAACTCAAGAGCGGGTTCGAGAAGCACCTTTCGGAGACCGAGGGTCAGATCAAGCGCCTGGAGCAGGTGTTTCAGATGCACGGCCATACACCGAAGGCGGTGACTTGCCCGGCCATCGACGGCATCATCAAGGAGACCAACGAGGTCTCCGGAGAGATCGGCGACAAGCAGGTCCTCGATGCGGCCCTCATCGCCTCCGCACAGGCGGTGGAGCATTACGAGATCACGCGCTACGGCACCCTCGTCGCCTGGGCCAAGCAGCTCGGCCGGGACGATTGCGCCAGCGTGCTGCAGCAGACCCTGGATGAGGAGCGCACCACCGACGAACGCCTGACGCGGATGGCCGAGAGCCAGGTCAACCGCCGCGCCGCCTGACCCGAGAACGCCGCCCTCCCCGGTCGGAGGGCGGCCCGTCCGTCAGGTTGGGAAGAATTGGTTGGCTGGGCGCGGCAGGCCGAGATGGTCGCGCAGGGTGGTGCCTTCGTATTCGGTGCGGAACAGGCCCCGACGCTGGAGTTCCGGCACCAGGGTGTCGACCACGTCGTCGAGGCCTTCCGGCACGAAGGGGAACATGACGTTGAACCCGTCGCAGGCCCGCGTCACGAGCCATTCCTCCATCTGGTCGGCCACCTCGGCCGGCGTCCCCACCATGGTGAGCCCGCCATAGCCGCCGACACGCTGGGCGAGTTCGCGCACCGTGGCCCCGGTCTTCCGGGCGTAGCCGACGATTTGGGCCTGGGCGCTCTTGCTGGCATTGGTCTCCGGGAGATCGGGCAGGGGCGCGTCGAGGTCGAACTCCGAAGCATCGACGCCGAGGCGCACCGAGAGGTTGGCGATGCCGCTGTCCGTGGGCACGAGCGCATCGAGCCGGGCCTTCTTGGCCTCGGCTTCGTCGCGTGTCTCGCCGAGGACGATGAAGGCGCCGGGCAGGATCTTGAGATGGTCGGGATCGCGGCCGGCGGCGGGCATCCTGCCTTTCACGTCGGCGTAGAATTCCTGGGCGGCGGCGAGTTTCGAACCGGCGCCGAACACCATTTCGGCGGTCTCGGCGGCGATCTGACGGCCGGCTTCCGATGCCCCTGCCTGCACGATCACGGGCCAGCCCTGGACGGGGCGGGCGATGTTGAGCGGCCCCTTCACTTTCAGGAACTCGCCGGCATGGTCGAGGACATGGAGCTTGTCGGGATCGAAATAGACCCCCTCTTCCACGTCGCGGATGAAGGCGTCGTCGGCCCAGGAATCCCAAAGGCCGGTGACCACATCGAAGAACTCGCGGGCGCGGGCATACCGGACCGCGTGGTCGAGATGAGCGTCCCGGCCGAAATTCAGGGCCTCGTCCGGGTTGCCGGAGGTGACGAGGTTCCAGCCGGCGCGGCCATTCGAGATATGGTCGAGGGAGGCGAATTTTCGGGCCACATGGTACGGCTCGCTATAGGTCGTGGAGGCCGTGGCGATGAGCCCGATCCGTTCGGTGACGGCAGCGAGCGCCGGCAGCAGGGTCATCGGGTCGAAGGACGTCACGGTGGCGCTGCGCTTCAGCGCGGCCATGGGCATGTTCATCACCGCCAGATGGTCGGCCATGAAGAACGCATCGAACTTGGCCGCCTCCAGTCGCTGGGCGAAGCGCTTGAGATGAGGAAAGCTGAAATTCGCGTCCGGATATCCACCGGGATAGCGCCACCAGGCGGTGTGGATGCCGATCGGCCGCATGAAGGCGCCGAGATGGAGGCGACGAGGCTGGGTCATCCGAGGCTATCTCCGTCCGGTGCGTGAAAGCACGACTTCGGAATAGAGCAGCGGGCAGAGAAAAGGCTCCCGGATTTCGAGGGAAATGGCCGGGAAAATCTCAGCGCCGGTTCGCCGTCACGGGCGTCGTTCCCGCCACAGGACGGCGGCCCGGCGGGCGACGTCCCGTACCCGCCGGTCGAGAGCGGGATAGCGGCGGAGGGTCGAGACCAGCCGCGCCCGCGCCGCGCCCTTCAGGCCGCGCCAGCCGAGGGAAACGGTGAAATCGACCAGCGGCAGGGGCTCGACGTTGAAACGGCGCTTGTAATCGTAATCGCCGATGCTGAAGTCGAACGAGCGGCAACCCTCTTGATGAAGTGCCTCCATGGTCTTGTCGATGACGAGGCGCCCGGGCGAGCAATGGGACCATTCCCCCCCGGCATTGCTGATGCGGATCATGACGTAGGTGTCGGCATTGCGGATGCCGAGCAACGCGGCGACGACCTCGTCGCCCGATGTCAGGGCGCTGACGACGGCGTAGCCGTGGCCGAGGCCCCGTCCGACGAGGCGACGGTAGAAGGCGTCGAACTCGGCCTCGTCGAGGCGGTAATCGGCGCCGATGCTGCGCATGCGCGCCTCCTGCTGGCGCGCCATCACCTCGAGAACCCGCTGGGCCTCGCCCTGGTCGGTGACGATGCGGAAGGCCGTCTCGGGCTCGCGGGAAAACACCCTCCAGCTTCGCTCCAGCTCCTTGCGCACGGTCTTGGCGAGGCTGCGATGATAGGCCTCCCAATCCTCGCCCGTCCTGACCTCGTTGCCGTTGAGCGGGCACGGGGACACACCCCTGAGGAGGGACAGCGGATTGGGCCCGTCGGCGAAGGTCGCCGGCATCTTGCGCAGGGAGAGAAGGTCGGCGCGGGGCAGCGCAGAGCGGATCGCCTGCCATAGCTCCAGGGCGCCGGCATGGTCTCTCGGAGCCGCTGGGCCGAGGAGCGGCGCGTTGTAATCGGTGAGGCCGAGATCGGCGAAGGCGATGATGCGGCGGGGCCCCGTCTCGTCGACCACGAGGGGAAGATGCAGCGCGAGCACCCCCGTTGCCCTGTCCCGCGCCGTCACCAGGAGGGGCGTCAGCCCCGCGCGAGCTTGAAGCGATTCATACCAGGTCTCGATCCAGACCGGATCCTGGAACGGCGTCGGCGCACCCGTCCATCCGGACACGCACTCCGTCCAGTCGGATGCGATCGCCACATCATAGCTCCGCGCTCCGGAGGCGCCGGTTCCCGATGGCGCGATGCTCCGGCGATGGGCCGGCAGCGCCGTCCCGCTCACGCCGGAGCGGAGAGTTCGAGGATCTGGCCCGGTCGGGCCGCATCGAGGCGGAAATCGACGGCACGGCGGGCCGCGCGCTCCTTCTTCACCCAATCACTGTTGCGCAGCAGCTTCTGCATCACCGCCTTGGACCAGTAGCCCGGCCCGGTGATGGCGTGGCTCGCCGGCTCGCGGCCGAAGCGATGGCGCAGCATGCCGTTGGCGAGGTTGACGATCTGCTTGCGGCGGATCGGCTCGTCCACGAAGGAGACCGTCATCGACACGTTGAGGCAGTCGAGATTCTCGACCCGGTGCGGGGCATTGAGCGGCCAGCTCAGCATCTGGCCGGGCGACAGCTCCATCACCTGGGCATGAGAATCGTACCAGGGCGCATAGGGCATATCGACCTCTACATCGAAGAGGGCGATGTCCTCGAGATGCTTCGGCGTCACGAAGGGCGGGGTCGAGGGATAGACGTAGACTCGCTTGGCGCCGATGATCTGCCACAGGTGCTGCCCCGGCAGGTCGGCATGGTAGTAGACCTGGGCGTTGGGCGACGAGATCAGGATGCCGCAGGTGGATTTCGCCGGAGAGAAGCCGGGTACTCGCTGGGCCAACTCCTCGAACATGGCGTCGAGCGTGTCGCGGTAGCGCCGGTCCACGGTTTCGACATTGCGCAGGTTGAGCCACATCCGCCCCTGGGCGATGGACTCGATCACCTGCGCGCCGGGAAGTCCCCCGGTCTCGCCCTCGCGCCAGAACTTGCGCTGTCCGGCGGCTCCCATATGGACGAGGCTGTACTGGCCGCTTGGATAGGTGTCGATCAGATCGGCCAAGGCCTCACGCGAGAACAGGGGAGACTGGTGCAGCCGATGCCCGAGCCGCAGCGGCTGATGCCCCCAAAGGGCGCTGTGGGGCTCGTCCCAGAAGGTGAAGATCGGGTCGTTCATGGCTACGGTCAATCCGTATCGTGTCCCGCTGTTCTTCAGATGAGGTGGGTCGGTCCCCCTGCGGGACAGGGCCGATCCATTTCCGGACATCATATCCGACGTTGATGAAATCTTTGCATTCGCGGTGCCGACGGAAAAAGATTCCTGCGTGGGCCGGGTGAATACGGTGTCATGCTCTTCGTAGAAGGGCCGTTGGCGGGTGGATCGAGCGTTTTAAACTGCTCGGCCGAAAGTCTTTCGCAAGCGACGGCCTGTTAGGACGGGCCGGTCACATCCTTCTCTGGAACCTCACCGCATGACGCAACGCCCTGGACCGGGAGAGACGCGGGTACCCTCCCCCTGGCTGCATCTCGTCGGTACGGGGCATCCGCCCTGCGGGGTCGGCGATTTCGCCGGACAGTTGATCGAGGCCCTCAGGCGTCAGGGTCAGCCTCAGGAGACCCTCGTGCTCGCGCCGGGCCGCGTGCCGCTCGGCCAGATCTGGCGCGCCGTGGGGAAGAGCCGCGCGGTCGTCGCCAATCTGCCGCTGGTGCCCTGGAAGCGGGCGCTGATCGGCCCCCCTTCGGCCTTCGCCATCGCGTTCCTGCGGCGTCGGCGACGGGT
The DNA here is from genome assembly GCF_017355285.1 of Methylobacterium sp. SD274. Taxonomy (NCBI): domain Bacteria; kingdom Pseudomonadati; phylum Pseudomonadota; class Alphaproteobacteria; order Hyphomicrobiales; family Methylobacteriaceae; genus Methylobacterium; species Methylobacterium sp. SD274. The sequence goes on from NZ_JADIJP010000005.1 coordinate 214,629, forward strand.
CGCGATCCTGCATGAATGGGGCAGCATGCACCGCCTGCGCCGGCTCGTCCTCCGGCCGCTTCTCCTCTTCGCGGACACGATCGTCCTCCTGTCGCCCCAGGTCCGGGACGAGCTCGCCGCCGATCCCGTGATCGGCCGTCTCGCGCGGCGGGCGGTGATGATGCCCCTGCCGCCGAACATCACGCGGCCCGAAACCACCGTGCCGAGCGCCCTGTCCGCGCGGATGCGCGCCGCCCGCGAGGGAGGGCGTCTGGTGGTCGGTCATTTCGGCTCGATCTATCCGGGCAAGCAGCCGGAGGCGATCCTCGACATCGCCGCCAGCCTGAAGGCACGCGGCGCCGACCCGCTCGTCGTCTTCATCGGTTCGTTCATCCGCGCCTCCGACGGGATCGAAGAGATATTCCACGCCAAGGTCGCGGCGCTCGACCTCTCCGAGACGGTGGTGGTCTCCGGCTATGTCGCCTCGCCGGAGGAGCTGTTCGGCCTGTTCGACGAAGTGGACGCCTTCGTCTACGTCCTCCCGGAGGGCCTCACCGCGCGCCGCGCCAGCATCCTGGCCTGCGTCCAGGCCGGCCGGCCGGTCATCGTCACCGAGCCGGTGCGCGCTGATGAGTTCGATCACCATCCGCGCTTCCGCGCGCTCCTGTCCGGTGGGGCCATAGTCCTCGCGCCGGGCGGAGCCGGACCCGAGGCCTATGCCGACCTCGCCCTTGCAGCGTCGACACGGCCGACGCTGCCCCCCGCCATCGATCGCCAAGTCTGGTTCGCCGATGCCGCCGGCAGCCTGAGGGACGCCCTCGGCCGAGGCGCGACCAAGCTTGGGAGGTGTGAATCTTGGGAGGTGTGAACTTTGCCCTCTCCCTGGGATCGACGGGCTGAAGAGGCATGCCATGACCCAATCTGATCCAGGCACCGTGCCGTATGAGAACAAGACCGGCTGGTCCGCGCATTGGGCGGTCGGAGGGCTGGTCGTCGGCTGCGTCGCGACCCTGCTCTGGTTCGGCGCGCTGATGACTCTCGGCGGCTGGGCCGTCGGCATCATCGAGTTCTGAGACTCCCGGACAGGGCGTCCCACTTTCGGGATGAGTCGCCCCCGGGCGTTTCACGCGCTGCGGAAACGGGCGAGGTAGCGCAGGCCGAAGACGGAGATCAGGAAGGTGACCCAGACCGGGTCTCCTCCATCGAAGAAGAAGCTCTCCATGCAGGAGAGCAGCAGGCCGAAGAGCCAGACCTGCACGAACATCGTCACCAGCGGGTCGGCCCGGCCGTTCGCTTCGATCCTCATCACGTCCCGCAGGGGGGCGGCGACGAAGATCGCGAGTACCAGGACCAGCCCGGGCAGGCCCAGGGTGACGGCGGTGTCGAGGTAGCTGTTGTGGCTGTGCGAGGCGTATCCGGCCCAGCTCGACCCGTCATCGGACGCGGCGCGCACGGTGACGTTGTTCCAGAATGCCGAGAAGCCGTAGCCGGTGAGCGGACGCGCCGTGAGGGCCTCGATGGCGAACTGCCACACATCGGTCCGGCCGGTGAAGGTGGAATCCACGGGCAGAGCCCGCACGATGGCGGCCAGGGGCTCGCTCACCACCGTGCCGACGCTGAATAGGTTGATCGTGAAGAGCGGAACCAGCGTGAGGAGGATTCGGCCCGCGAGCGAACGGATGACGCCGAACAGGCCCGTGATCGCCAGCGAAGCCACCAGGAGCGCCGTCGCGCTCTTGCCTTCCGAGCCGAGGAGGAACAGCCCCGACAGGGCGACGATGACGAGGCCCACCGTCACGAGCCCCGAACGCGCCACGGCGATGCCGATGAAGACCAGCATGGCCATGACCGCCGCCGCACTGTTCTTATGGCCGAACACGCCGCGCCAATTGCCCGCGAGCATGGGCTCGCCCACGTCCTTCGCCTGATGGATGGCAAGGTCCGGCGCGAGCAGCATGCCGAGATAGCATGCGCCCAGCAGTAGCAGGGAGGCGATGGCGAGGAGGTTGCGCAGATCGTTCCGCGACCGCGCCAGCAAGGGCAGGCAGGCGGCCGCCAGCATCACGGAGCCCGCCAGGGTCAGGCGCTTGACCGACGTCATGGGATCCTGTGACAGAACGACATTGACGGCGAGCCAGGCTCCGAGCGCCAGGAACCAGGGCGAGGCGAAGCCGCGCAAGGCTTTGGCGTGAGCCGGGAGAGTCAGGGCGAGGCACAGCAGCGCGAAAAGGCCGAAGCTCGCATAGGTGAGCCCCTCCCGCCCCGTGGCGAGTTCCAGAACGTCCGGATTGCTGAGATCCTGGAACGGTTTGAGAGAGATCCAGCTGAGCAGCAGGACAGCGAGGAAGACGACCTTCCGCGCGATGAGGATGGCGGGCGTGTCGGCGAGTACCGCCTGCAGGCGGCGCCATCCCCCGGGCGCTGCCTCCGATGCCGGCACTCCGATCGCCCCCGTCTTCATCGATCCGCCTCCTTCATCTCCCGCGAGTCCGCAGGCGCGGGGTGCTGGCGCGGTAGGGCTGCGGTTCGATGCCCAGGGCCGCGAAGCAGCGCCCGAGGGCCACGAGGATCGGGTGCAGGGCGATGGTGGGTTCCCGTGTCCGGACCAGATTGAGGATGGCGCGTCCGAACGAGACCCCGAGGATGGCGAAGGATTTGCCGGCCAGGGTCACGAGACCAAGACTGCCCTGCGCATGCTTGCGCTCGATCCGGTAATTGACGGCCCCGATCCGCAGGCCGCGTGCGGCGAGCCATCCCGTCCGCGTGCGGGCGAGAGGCACCGTCTCGGTGATGACCGCATCCGCCTCCCAGTAGAAGGTCACACCGGAGCGGCGGGCGCGGGTGAAGAAGTCGGTGTCGCCGCCGCCGAGGAAATTGTAGCTCGTGTCGAAGGGCGGAGCTCCCATCAGCGCGAAGGTGCGCCGCGTGATCAGGCAATTGCCGCTGCCGTAGATTACCGGAACCGGCCCGCTCTTGTCGTAGGCGGGGGCGAAGGCGGGGTGGTTGTCGAGGCCGGGCCGTGTTCCCGGTTCGAAGCGCGGGATCACCGGGCCGCCGACGATGCCGACCCCCGTGCGCTGCGCCGTGGCCACCATGCGCTCCAGCCAGTCGGGCTGTGCCAGTTCGTCGTCGTCGATCATCAGGAAATAACGGGTGTCGGGATAGGCCGCGAGGGCAGTGGTGAAGGCGCGGTTGATCGCCGAGCAATTGCCCTGGCGCTGCTCGACCACGCATTGGCCCTGGAGCGGTCCCTTCGCGAACACCGCCTCGGCGGCCGCCAAGCCGGCCTGCGACGCGCCGTCGTTGTCCACCACCACGACGGCGAAGCGGAGGCCGGTCCGCTGGCGCGCCAGGGAGGCGAGGGTCTGGACGAGGTGCTCCGGGCGTTTGAAGGTCGGGACGCAGACCACCGCGTCGAATGGATTGGCGCGCGCCTTCACGACGCGCTTCCGGTGAAGCGCTCAATCACGGTCATCAGCGGCTTGGGCCTCAGGTCGGAATCCAGGGGGAGCGGCCGGTTCGCCGTGCCGTCGGGTCGGGTGAAGTATATCGGTACCCAGGTATAACGATCCGTAATACCCCAGGTAAGGACCGCGCTCGGCGGCGTCACCTCGTCCACCGCGTGGAGGAAATCGGCCGCCTTGCGCGCGATCATCGCATCTCGGGTGGCGGCGTCGGTCGGCAGTCCCACGTCGATCACATCGAGTTCGGTGACCAGAACGTCGAGCTTCAGCGCCTTGATCTCCCGCAGGAAAGCCTGGAGGCCGTCGCGGTCGATCTCCCGATCCGCGAACAGATGGGCCTGCAATCCGATGGCATGAATCGGGATACCTCGATCGACGAGGGAGCGTGCGATGGCGAGGATGCCGGCTCGGCGCATGGCGAAGCGCGGTCCGACGAATTCGATGTCGTATTCGTTGAGGACGAGCTGGGCGGCCGGATCGGCGGCATGAGCCGCCTTGAAGGCGATGGGGATGTACTCGGCGCCGAGGGTCTTCGTCCAGACGAAGGAGCGCAAGTCCCGTGGCGAGACCGGATTTTCGGGCATCGGCTCGTTCACCACATCCCAGGATCCGATGAAGCCGCGATAGCGGGAGACCACCGCTTCGATATGGCTGGTCAGCACCCATTCGGCCTCGACGGGGCTCGTGATCGCCTCCGCCCAGGCGGGCATGCCGCCGTACCAGGCCAGGGTGTGACCCCGCAGGCCGAGTCCGTTGCTACGGGCGAAGGCGGCGATCGTGTCGGCATCCCCGAAATCGAACGTTTCCCGGTTGGGCCGCAGGACCGGCCATTTCAGGCTGCCCTCCGGGACCAGCAAGCGGCACCTCTCCGCCAGGGCGGCGCGATAGCCCGCATCCGCCGCGAGAGCGTCCCCGCGAACCGCCGCCCCGAACGGGATCTTGCGCGGAGAGGCGACGGCGGCGCGATGGGCGAGCGTGCCTTCCAGCCCGAGCGCGCCTCCCAGCCCGAGGAGGCCGCCCAGCGCTCCCTTGAGGATAGTCCGGCGATGGGGAGGGCCCTGTATCATCCCGAGATCCTGGGAAGAGTGAGAAGTCGCCCAAAACGGCACATCCCACCGAGAGATGGTGGGGAGTTCTGCAAGTTCAGGTCCGTACACAGGTTCTGAGCCGAACAGGGAATGGTATCCGTCACGGATGACCCTACGATGCATCCATCCTTGTGGGATGCCACCCGCGATCGGACAGCCGAGACCTATGGGTCCATCAGGACGTCGTGTTCACCAGGACTTGTGCCCTCGGCAGGAATACGCCGATCACCAGGGCATGACGGCGCCCCGTTCTCGAGGATAGGACATCGCTCCGACCCGACCGCTCCGGACGGAGCCTGCCCTTCTCTTTCCCGCGCCATGGCACGGGCCCTGCGGAAGCCTCGGCCATGACCGCCCAACTGTCCCGAAATCCGACGCCCGTCGCGCAGGCGCTCCCTGCCGGGCGACCCGGTGTGGGACGTCGCATCGGAGAGTTGCATCGCACGCCCATGCGTCTCGTCGCCGGCGCGTGGGCGACCCACCGCACCGTGCTGATCGGTTACGGCCAGCTTCTGGCCGGGGCGGGTGGGCGCCTCGTGCTTCAGATGGTCTATTTCCTGGTTCTCGCCAACACGTTGAGCCTCGCCGAAATGGGGGTCTTCGCCTCCGTCTCGGCGGCGGGCGTGATGATCGGCTGTCTGGCGGGGTTCGGCTTCCAATCCTTCGTGATGCGGTCGGCCGCCGGAAGGCGTTCGTCGATGGGGGGATATCTCGCCGTCTACTATGCTTGTTTCGGACTCGCCCTGCCGATCATGTTCGGCCTCTCGCTGGCTCTCTACGCGTTTCTGTTCCGGGACGTGATCGCCCTGCCCGGCTACCTGGCGATCATCGTGGTCGAGGTGGCGCTCTGGCGCCAGATCGAGCTCCTGGTCCAGGTCAATAACGGGCTCGGCCGCTACGCCGCGGCGGCGACGGTGATGTCGCTTCCCATCGGCTTCCGCGCCGCCGCCGCCTTGGCGTTCTGGGCTGCGGGCGGCGGCAACGCCGAAACCTGGGCCGTCTACTATTTCGTCGGTAACGCGGTCTCGGTCGTCGTCCTCGCTATCCGCTTCCATCCGCGCACGCGGATGCGGTTCCGCGCGGCGCTGCTCAAGGGCCGGCTGCGCGACGGACTGCTCTTTGCCGCCTCCTATTTCATGTTCCTCGCTCAGGGCGAGATCGACAAACTCATCGTCCTGACGCTGGCCGGCGAGCGCATGGCGGGTATCTACGCGATCTCGATGCGGCTCATCGATTTCACCGGTGTGCCATTGCGGCCGATGTTCATGATGTATTCGCGTAAGCTCATCCAGGCCGGCCGCGCCACCCGGGCGAGCCTGCGCGAATCTCTGAAGGTGGAAGCGATGGTGGCGGTCGTCTCGACCGGTGCCCTCGTCTTCATGGTCGCGGTCCTGCACATCCGCCCCGACCTTCTCGGTCCTAACGTATCGGCGGCCTACGGCATGCTCGCCGTCATCGTCGCCGTGCCGGCGGTGCGCAATCTTCTGGAATTTCATGGCGAGTTGTTCTTCGCCTTCGGTCGGATGGGGTTGCGCGCGGGAGTCACCGCGACCCTCATCGCCCTCAAGGCCCTGGGCTTCGCCCTGCTTCTCACGGCACTTCCCGATCCGGCGCAGTGGAGCCTGTGGCTGAACGCGATCTATGTCGCGATCTACGCGTTCTCCTTCTTTACCCTCTACGGTCTTTTGTGGCGGAACACGGCACCGTGATCGCGACATCGCATGACAGGCGCGGTCCGATGACGGAAGCCTTCACCCCTCCCGGCGCAGGGTCCCCCCGATGAAGGGCGGCGGATCGGAGGAAGTGCGCATGAAGGCCGAGACCGGAGATCGTGCTTCTGCAGCCGCGGAGCAGGGCCGGGCCGAGCAGGACCGAGCCGAGACGGTGGGCCTGATCACCCTCAGCCACCGGGGCGATCTCGAACGATGCGCCCTGCTGTTCGAGAGCATCGATCAGCACGCGGCGTCGCGCGGCTGCCATTACGTCCTCGTCGACGACCGGGACGTGGCGCTGTTTGCGCACTTTGCCCGTCCCGACCGGCTGATCCTGCCGCAGTCGCAGTTCCTGCCCTGGTGGATCAGGCCAATCCCGTTCCTGCGTCGGCGCAGGCTCCGCTACTGGCTCACGCCGTTCGGCAAGCCGGTCAGCGGCTGGCACATCCAGCAGTTCGTCAAGATCGAGGCCACGCGCAGGCTGCCGGAGGCACGCTACTGCCTGATCGATTCCGACGTCTGCTTCTTCCGGGACTTCGACCTCGCCGCCTTGGCCGAGCCCAATCCGACGCCGTTCCACGTCCATCCCGGCGGTGTCGGAGCCAACCGGCCACGCCACATCCAATGGCTCGGCACCGCGAGCCGGCTTCTCGCCACCAAGCCGCAAAGCGTACCCGCCGACGATTACATCGACCAGATCATCATCTGGGACCAGGCAACGACACGGGCGATGACCGACCGGATCGAGGCCGTGACCGGCCGTGGCTGGGTCGCCGCCCTGTGCCGGGACCGCCACTTTTCAGAATACATGATCTACGGCACCTTCGTCACCAACACGCCCTCGGTGATGGCGCGGCATGCGGTGACGACGCAGAGCTTCTGCCGGACCCATTGGGACGACGACGCCCTGAGCGAGGCCGATATCCTGGCGATGCTGGACGTCGCCACGCCGACCGAGCGGGCCTTCTGCATCCAATCCTTCGGATCGACGCCGCTCTCCACCATCCGCGCCAGTATCGACGCGTTCCGTGCCGAGGGTGGAGAAGAGCGTTCCAAGCTGCGGACGGAAGCGGCCTGAAGCCTCATTCCGCCCGCGCCTCGACTTGCTGAGGCATATCGCACGCCGAGGCAAATCCCTCGCGGGTGATGAATGATGAAGGGGACCGACAGGCGCGCTAATACGTTTCCCCGCGCCCGGTACTTGGAAAAGTAAGATTTGCCGTGTCATGTGCGAGAGCACGGTCGACGCACTTTCCGGAAGGCGGATTCTCTCCCATGCCCTCGCAGAAGTCTTCGCTTCCGTCTCGCCCCATCACGACGGAATAGAGACGGAGCATGAAGGCCACGGCACAGGACGACACCGCCTCCATGGCGGGGCAGGTCGGGCGGGAGGACCTCCACCAGGACACGGAGATGCCGGCGGGCGAGGCCGGGTTCAGCCTCGCGAAGGTCCACGAAATTCTCGAGGAACTGCTTCCGGCGGGCGAGGTCTCGGTCTACGAGGCCGGCGGCGGAGCATCCTCCTATCTTCCGGTCTCTGTGCTGCGCCGCTCCCGCGTGACCGTGGTCGATATCGACCCGACCCAGGTGAGCAACAACGCCTATGCCGATACGGTGATCTGCGGCGACGTCCAGACCCACCGTTTCACGCCCCTGACCTTCGACCTCGTGACGAGCTACAACGTCATCGAGCATCTGCCCGATGTCGGCGCGGCGATGGAGCGCTTCGCCGAATGCCTGAAGCCCGGCGGTCTCCTGCTGATCGGCGCACCGCATCCGCGGTCGCTCTCCGGCCTCGTGACGAAATATTCGCCGCATTGGTTCCACGTCTGGTTCTACCGCCATATCCGCGGTCACGAGCGGGCGGGCGAGCCGGGCGAACCTCCGTTTCCAGTCCATTATCACCCGCTCGTCCTGCCGGCCCGGCTGAAGCCGTTCCTCGATCGCCTCGGGCTCGAGCCGATCTACGAACATGTCTACGAGAGCCCGCGCTATGCGGAGATGCGGATATGCCGTCCGCGCCTCGCCGCCTTCACCGACGGCGTGACCGATGTGGTGAACAGGGTGACGGGGCGGCGCTTCAACCTGCAGCGCGGTGATTATCATCTGGTGCTGCGCAAGCGGTCCGGGCATCCGACACCGCAATGACCCCCGACGCCATCCTCGATCGCGACGTGACCGAACTCAAGGCGCAGCTCTCCTTCCGGGCGCGGCTCTCGCATCGTCTGTCGCGGCATATCCCGTCCGCGCCCTTACTTCCCCGCCTGTTTGGCCCGATGGTGAGCGTCACGTTCGACGACGTGCCGGACAGTGCCTGCGAGACGGGCGCTGCCCTCCTCGACGCGCATGGCGTGAAAGGCACGTTCTACGTCTCCCGCACCCTCCTCGGCACCGCCACCGAGCATTGGCGGGTCGCAGGCGTCGAGGCCTTGACGGAGATCCATCGCCGCGGGCACGAGATCGGCTGCCATACTCATGATCACCGTCTTGTGCCCACCCTCGACGCAAAGCGATTCGCCGCGGATCTCCGGCGTAACCGGGATGCGCTCGCTTCCCTCGTGCCGGGACTGGTGCTGGAGAATTTCGCCTTTCCCTACGGCTATGCGTCGCTGGCCGCAAAGCGCGTGCTGAGCCGGACCTATGGATCCGGCCGCAGCATCATGCCGGGCCTGAATGCCGGACGCATCGACCGCTATTTCCTGCGCGCCAACCCGCTCTTCGACCGCTGCCTCGACGCCGTTCTCCTCGCGCGCCTGATGGACGAGGCGGTGGCCCGTAACGGCTGGGTGATCTTTTTCGGCCATGACGTGACCGAGGGGGCAAGCCCCTACGGCTGCTCCCCCGCCTTGCTCGAGGCCACTCTCCTGGCCGCGAACCGGCGCGGCATCCCGGTGGTCTCGATGGCGGAGGGGATGGCGCGGGCCCTTGGCATCGCTGGGGAACGGCGCCCCGTGGAAGAGGCATCCCGCCTTTCGGGCTAGACCTCGACGCAGCTCTCGAAGAACGGCCCACGCGACGCGTGAGCCCGCCCGCATCCGAGGCTTCTTGTCCTGTCCGGTGCCATGACGAAAGCGTGTCTTCAGGCGTCCCATCCAATTCCGGCGGGAGGTGTAAAGACGTGATTCATCATCGTTCCGCGTTGTTGCGCATTCGTTGAGGGTCGCCTGAGAATTTAATCTAATTTGGACTCGCAGTTGCTATTCCCTCGTGCATTCGGCCGCGCGCTCTACGGACTGTGCCGGCTCGGGACACGAACGGACCGAAGCGGGATCGTCACACCAGCAATCCCGGGGCGCGCCGGGGCTCGTGTCTTCTCGGAACTCCGTGATGGTGGGAGGCGATTGATGTTGGTCTACGACGATCCCCCTGCATCCGGCAGGCCCGGCCCGGCCGAGCCGGTACGCGACGGCTATCGCCTCTCCGTCGGGGGTGCCTTCTCGGCCTTGCGCCGACGCATCGTCTGGATCTTCGCCTGCGCGCTCGTCCTGGCCGGGATCGGCCTCGTCGGGGGAAAGCTGCTGAGCCCGCGCTACACCGCCGAGGCGCAGATCTATATCGACCCGCGCGACCTGAACCTCGTCTCCCGCGAACTGACCACCGGCGGCCAGGATTCCAACGCCTATCAGAGCGTGGTGGAGAGCCAGACCCGTCTCATCACCTCGAGCAGCGTGCTGCGCCGGGTCGTCGATGCCACCGGCCTCACCAGGGACGACGAATTCACGGCCGCGTCGGGCGGGATGGTCTCGAAGGTCGTCGCTGCCCTGGGGTTCGGAAGTCAGGACGCGCCTTCGGATGACGAGGGCGACGCGAATGCGGCGGTCGGGCTCCTGCAGCAGCGAATCTCCGTGCGCCGAACCGGGCGAACCTACGTGATCGACGTTTCGGTCTGGGCGCGGGATGCGGCGAAGGCTGCGCGCCTCGCCAACGCGGTGGTGGCCGCCTATCTCGCCGAGGATGCCGCCGCCCGGACGGAGGCCGCCAACCGCGCCAATTCCGGACTCACGGCGCGGCTCGGCGAATTGCGCACCGCGCTCAACGCCGCGGAGAATCGGGTTCAGGCCTATCGGGCCGAGACCGGGCTCGTCGGCACCCGCGACGCCCTCGTGAGCGATCAGCAGCTGACGCAGATCAACGCGCAACTCGCCGCCGCCCGCGCTCGGGTGGTCGAGGCGCAGGCCCGCGTCGAACAGAGCCAGCGCATTGCCCGCGCCGGGCTGGATGCCGGGGCGACGGACGATATCCTCTCCTCGCAGACCGTGGCTGCCCTGCGCAGCCAATACGCGGACCTCACCCGGCGTCAGGCCGAGCTCACCAACGAGCTCGGGCCGCGGCATCCTTCCGTCTCCTCCATGGTCAAGCAGGTCGCCCAGGCGCGCCGCTCCATCGACCAGGAGGTCTCCCGTTTCGCACAGGCGGCGCAGACCGACCTCGCCAAGGCGCGGGCTACCGCATCGGCCCTGGAGAAGAACTTCGATCAGGCCAAGGGCCGCACGGTCGGTCTCGCCCAGGCGTCGATCCGCCTGCGGGAACTCGAACGGGAGGCCGAGGCCAGCCGCTCGGTCTACGAAGCCTTCCTCACCCGCTCGCGCGAGACCGGCCAGCAGGCCTATCTCGACATGGGCAATGCCCGGGTCGTCTCCCCGGCGACGAAGCCGATCATGCGCAGCTTCCCGCCCCCGGCGCGGACGCTGATGGCGATGGGTCTCCTGGCGGGTCTCGGCCTCGGCATTCTCCTCGCCCTGCTCGACGATTGGACCCGGTTCGGCCGGTCGGACCCTGTCCGTGGGCCCAGGGTCGCTGAGCCCCCCATGGCGGTGAAGGCCGCCACTCCGGCACGGGAGCCGGAGCCGGCTCCCAAGATGGCCCAGGCTTTCAAGCGGGCTCCCGTGTCGGA
>NZ_JADIJP010000050.1:0-16486 GCF_017355285.1 Methylobacterium sp. SD274
CGGAAATAGTTTGGGGTTGATTATTTTGTACTCCAAAATTTGACACTCCATACTGTCCGTTTTGACCTCTGCAGACAGAATAGTAAAATGTACCACCTCCGGGACAACTATTCGAATTTCCAAAGAAGGCTTTACCACCGCATTGTCCTGAGTCAGCTGCCACTGAACTCACGGACGACATGAGGAATGCAGAAACCGTCATGCCAAAAAACTGAACGATCTTCATAACATATCTCTCCTGACCGCGAACGAAGAGTAATCATTATTCAGAATGAAAAAATTATCAATGCTCATATTCCTAAGGGCGGATTCTACAATGTAGTTTTATGTACCCGATCGATCCGCGCTGGTCGTTGATTTCGGGAGGCTCTCGCAACGTCAGCCTTCAAGGCAGGCAAGCCATTCCGTTAAACGCCTACGAATGGCCGCACGGGGTTGAAAGCGGAGCCAGAGCATGGGTACCCTCCGTCTGATTTAGACCATTAGGTCACTATGCCATCCGATAGGCGGCACTTTTTTTGCCGATCCGACGTAAACGCTTCCCCCAAATCGCTATAGCCTGTCAGCTAGACCCCACGGTCTGGCACCCACTTTCAGAATGTGAGGTCAGGCTATGACGAAGGTATCCCACTCCCCCAAGCTGTCGCTGATCCAGCGTGCTCTTGCCGCCTACTACCGGGCCGGCGGCATCCAGCATCCCGATCCCCACATGTTCGGCCACTATGTGATCGAAGCCAAGGTGGCCGATGGAGTTACCACCTTTTATGCGTATGCCCGTCTCGCGGATGCGAGCGGCACTCTTGCCGTGTTTCGGATCAATCGCTGGGATGAGCTGAAGCGGCTTAAGCGTTGGCCTAAGTCCATCGACGATGGATCAGCCATGACTGTTGGTCAGTTCAACGAGTGGCACCGCAAGACAATGAAGGACATCGCGGAGACGCGCGAAGCTCGCACCGATGAGGCCGATCTTGAAGCCCTGATCGATGAACTGGATGAGGCTGCCTGATGGCCGATCGTCTCTCATCCACTCACCAGCTCGATCTTATGTCGCCGAACGATCGGTGCTGGACGCTTCAGCGCCTCGCAGAAGGGCTTCGTGAGGAGCAGGCTCAGATCGTCTCCGGTCACTGCTACCCCGGCCCTGGTCATACGCGGCGTTCGATCCTTGCCGCGAACCGTCACCGGCTGGCCCGTGTGTATGCACGTGCTGCTGAGTTCGGCATCGGGGTAGGTCAGCCCGAGCGAGCTACCGGCTGACTGAGGCTGATGCTTCCGCTACCATGGCCTTAGATCGCTGTCGGGCAAGCGCCAGTGGTCAGGCCCACTCGGATCGTGGCTTATAACGGCCGAGCGTCGGCCGCGCCTCTTGAGCCTCCTCAGGCGCGCGGCCGGCACATTTCACTTTGGAGTGTCATCCTTAGAAGGATCAGCTGCTTTGAAGGTGCAGATAGGGTAACTAATGCCTGCTTCGTCTTTCCAGACGATATGCCATTTCGCTGCATACATAGCTTCTTGACGGTTTACTTCTTCATATTTCCCAGTCAGTAGATTTACAGTCTTTTCGCTCCAACGTTCATGGATAAAATGTATATACACATTACTATTTAGTAGAAAAAGAGGTTTGTCTGCTACCTCAAGATTGTAATTTGCAGGAATTACCGCTCCAAGTTCTGGAGAATATCGTATTTCAGCGTTGTCATAAGCAAATATTACTCTCTGGCTGAAGACCGAATTTGCTAAAAGGCCGGGAGCGCCATCAAGTTGCGGATGACCCGGAAACAAAACAACAGCATCGAGCAATCCTGATTCATTGCTGGCCTCAACTGCAATGCATAGACACATCTTATCACGTATTTCCGCAGAAAATAAGTTTCCTGCTTTAAGGTTATTTAGTTTAGTGGCGCGACCTATATTTCTAACAAGCATATCATTACTCCATGCATGTCAGATTTATGCTGTGACATGCTTATAATTGATATGGATACTGAGGTTATAAAGCGATGTAAAGCAAAATCGGCGTGTAATCAAATTTTTTTTAAAGTTCCTTATATGTTCTAGTATGTTACAATGGCAATTGCTTTTGAGAGGATGAGCTATGAACACCGCAAGTCACACCACGATCAGTCTGCCGCCGGCCCGTGCCCTTCAGCTTCGCGCGATCGCAACTATGCGCGAATGCACGGTCACTGAGGCCGTCGAGCATCTGATCCACGAAGAGATCAAGGCAGGGCGTCTGCCTGACGCACTGCCGGGCTTTGAGGTTCACGCCGGGCACGGGAACGTCTGCCTCGTGATCGGCACTGCCGGCCTGCCCCCGCTTGAGCCCACTCACGCCCGTGTGGTCGCTGAGCTGTTCTTGCACGCGGCGAACGGCATGAAGGACGGACGGGGCAACGTCGTGAAGCTCAATGAAGGCGATGCATACCGTCTGACTGTCGCTCGGAAGGGGCGGGGCATCCTCGGCAGGTTGGTCTGTGATGAGATGGAGATCGATGAGCGGTTCAGCATGACCACTGGCATGGCTCGCGATTTCGCCCGTCAGATCACCAAGGCGGCAGATCGGCTGAAGCTCTAAACGCAGAAGACCACCCATCGTCAAATGGGTGGTCTTCCGAGAGATGGAGAAATGACAATGCCACAAGTCATCACTGAGGGTTAGTATAAGATCATGCGGCTGAAGCTGCAAGAGTTGGTGCAAGAGAAAATCGCTGATATTCGGCGATTAGGTCATCATCCCACCATCAACGACTATATGAATGCTGTGATTGAGGGTCGCGCGCGCTTGCGGGACGCATTCTCACATCCCGCTGCCAGCAACGATGACAGCGATGTAATCGAGCTTGAGTTGCCCGCGCATGTGCTGAGGCGCGCACCGTCGAAAGTGGGCCAAACGGAAAATTTCCGGCCCCGCATCTCTGCCTCACGTGACCGTAGAAGCCGTGATCGCACAGCGCCTTACTTCCGGCAGGAGGTAGCTGCACGTCGAGGGGACTTCAGTAGTAACCCCCTCCCGCCCTCATCCTCTCTCCCCCTGCCTGACAACGACGACCACCCAAGCGCCTGCAACGACAACCCGCGCCCGAAGTCCAAGGCGACGAAGCGCAGAGAGGCGCAGGACGCCCGCGACACTCGCTTACCTCCGGACTGGAAGAGGACCGGCGACACGGGGAAGCTGACGGCCTGCAATCGCGCTGTGGCGCTTGGGGATCATGGGACGCCACGAGCCTGGACGCTCAACCTCAGCCCGGATGTGGTCGCGCGTGGCCTAGCTTCGTCACACAGCGGCTTTGCGCCCTGGATGCAGAAGAGGGTTCACCGGGAGATCGTTGCCGCTGTAGGGCGTCCTCTGCCATTTGTGTTCGGGGTAGACGTGACACGCACCGGCCGTCCGCATCTCCACGGCATGATCGCGGCGAACGACGACGACCTAAAGGCCCTTGGTCGAGCGCTTCGGAAGGCTGGTGGAGTGTGGAAGGCCGGTCATGCAGAGAAGCAGGCCCATCTCAGCCTTGTCTGGGACAGCGACGGATGGAGCAGGTACGGTGAGCGCAACCTTGCTGCCGCCCGTCAGGTGGTCGGACAGAGTGTCATTGCAGGCACAGGGAGCCTGAAAGCGGCAGCGCGGGAGCTGCATGAACGCCTCCGGACCCGGCTTCGCGGAGACAAGATCAGTCACAACTGACTGATCTTAAACGGAAAAATTGATTTGTCCGGCTTGCCTTCCTATCGTGTGAGTGAGAGGAGGGACAAGCAGCCTATGATGCTAATATCTAGCTGCTATCTTTCTGATCGAGGCAGCTATGTACATGCAGTTTCTAGACATGGATGAACACGCGACTTTGTGGCCGGCGCTCGATGTGAAGGCTCGCTTCGTGAAAGGTCCGGAGGACATGACGGTCGGAATGCACCCAAGCCTGGGCCTGTGCCTCGTGCGGCACTACGGCTTCGAGTCCCGCGTCGAGTGGTCGACCTGCGAGCCGATCCCTGATGCGCTCCTGCGCTGAGAAACTGCCTCAGGCTGCCATAAGACTTTCGCTTGACGCGAAGGTAGCGTGTCTGAGGTTGACCGACTCGCTCGGCTCGGCACAAGGTTAAAAATTCGGCGCACCCGCGCCAGGAGATCAACGCAACGAGCCGCTGACGTCCAAAACGAGATCGGCCCCCCAAGCTGGAAACTTGGAAGGCCGATAAATCGATGTGTTTTTGAGGCACGTTGCAGTCCTCAAATTCGCATAAGCGGCCCTGAGCCGTCAAGGGAAAACGCGAGTTTTCCCGACGATATCGCTTTGTCTGAAGCGGCCCCGTGAAGGGGCGAAACGTGTTTGCACAACAGATACGGCAGGCCGTCGAGGCCACGCCGCGCGAGAGGCTGCCCGAGATCAATCGGCTGCTCTGGTCCGCCTTCGCTGCCGGCAGCGTCACAGAAGCAGAGGCCGAAGCGCTTTCAGCTATGATCGACGCGCGGGGTAAGGCCAGCCAGGTCGAGCCTGGTCATGCTCCACGCGCAAGAGTTGGCTCTCGGCCTCGATCAGACGCGAGCATGGAGCGTCGGCGACGCTGGGCCGCTGCCGGCCGGCTCCCGCCTCAACTCGCAGCTCAGTTCACCCTTGCTGAGACCGCCGTCCTCGCTGTCGTCACCGTGGAGACTGTGAAGCGCGGCGACTGCCGGCTCCACCTCGACGCCATCGCCGCCATCGCAGGGGTGTCCCGGTCCACTGTGCGGGCCACCCTGCGCCGTGCCCGCGCTCTGGGCTTCCTCACCGTCACAGAGCGCCGTGCAAGCGCTTGGAGGAGCTTGAGCAACATCGTGCGCATCATCAGCCGCGAATGGATCGGATGGATGCGCCTTGCTCGCACCGGCACGTCTCGAAGGGGAGGGGTTAAATCCTCACCTCCCACGAATACCAGACCTCAAGACGAGAGCCGTCAGCGGGGTCCAGAACGGATTTCAGGGGCTATCGGAAAGGCGGATGGCAGGCGCGTTCGTGAGATTGAGCGGTGCTGAGATTCGCGCTACCACGCTGCATAAACGTGTATCGACTTTGATGTGAGTGTTACGTGAAAATAGACGCCTTCATATTCCAGATAATACTATTATTCCTCCCAGGAGTAGTATGGGCTAGACTTGATGTTGCTTGGGCTAGGAAATCCAAGCCGTCGGACATTGAGTTTTTTGTGCTCTCATTCCTGTACGGAATCGCAAGTTACGCTATAACCTACGGGATATACACGCTTTTTGGAGCAAATTTTGAACTAATCAATATAGATAAGCCGGCCTTGTTCACAGGTGCCGTAGTAAAAGAGGTTCTTATTGCTACTGTTGTAAGTTTTATATGCGGTCTGCTCTGGCTTTATGCAAGCAACTACAAAATAACTGCAAGATTTTTACAGTATATAAATGCAACAAAAAGATTTGGCGATGAAGATGTATGGGATTTTACATTCAACAGTCGATCAAAGTCTGTGGTGTATGTGCATTGGCGTGATTTTGATCAAAAACTTGTTTACGCGGGATATGTCAATACGTTCTCGGAAAGCGGTGAAGTGCGGGAAATCGTCATGCGCGATGTGACCGTGTATGACTTTGAGGGGAACAAGCAGTATGATGTGCCGATGCTCTATCTGGCGAAAAAGTCAGACAGCATCCACATTGAGTTCCCGATCCAGAATGTGGAGACAAGTGGCAATGACGACCGATCGTGATCGCGCGCTCAATGGCGAATTTGGATACAGCTTGCCCCGCAGTCAGCCGCTGACGGAAGGCTATGTCCGGAAAGGCGGCTTGAACTCACCCTCCGCCCAAGCCCAACCACGTCCTGCGCCGCCGGCCCCTCTTCGTCCCGCTTCGGGTCCGAATGCGCCTGCATCCCCTAGTTCTGATACTTCACGGCAGAATCGTACTTGATCGGCTTTAGCGAACGGGCTCATCCTCTGCCCGTTCGCTCACGCTCATAGGCATCTACTGCTAGCTCGATCAGCTCCGCGAGAGTGAACCGTGGTTGGCCCTCTGCCTTCTCACGCTGCACGATCTCCAACATCTTCTGATGCGTCTCAGCCTTGATGCGGGTGGCAAACTGATGCGTTCGTCCGGTCGCCTGCAAGGTGCGACCGTCGAGCTTCTTGAGGGGTGGTGCCGAAGGCTCTTTGGAGACCTCCTGAGGCTCTGGTCCTACCTCTGCCTCCGCAGCGGCAAACTTCGCCACTTGCATCGTAATGCCTTCGGCGCGGGTTCGCTTGTTCATTCCTTGTCTCCCAAGCGTGTCAGCACGGCATCGGCCAATGCCGCGAATTCCTGCCCTGAAGGCGTATCCGCGCCCACGGACTCGCCTGTCGCGAGGCTGTCTGCCACCACGGCCCGATACGAGATCGCAGGCGCTACGGGCTCTGTGAGCCCTGCTAGTGTCCCCATGGCATCCCTGCCAGCACCTGTACGGCGATCAATCCGGCTCGGCACCAACATGATATCAGGGCGCTGCCGGCCTGCCGCTTTGCGATGCCGCCTGATGATGCCGACTGTCTCAGCGGCGCCGCGTACGTCCAGCACTGTCGCGCCTGCCGGCACCAACGCCAGCTCGATCGTTGCGACCGTTGCCCCGAAGGCTCCTCCGAGAGCGCCAGGAGCATCCACGATCACGTAATCAGCGTCAGCGCCACGAACGGCCTTCGCCCATGCTGCGACGCTCTTGGCGTCTACTTCTTCGAGGAGAAGCGCCTGGACCGTAAAGGGGAACCGTCCCTCCTCTGCCAGGGCAGAGGAATGCCCTGCCGGATCGGCATCGATCACCACGACCTTAGAGCCCCGTCGCGCCAGTTCAGCCGCAAGGTTCAATGCCGTCGTGGTCTTCCCGACGCCTCCTTTGGTGGAGGTCATGCCGATGATCCGGGCCATCCCACGCTTTCAGTGATTCGTTTGTCTAAGTCTCTGCTATAATGCGGCTAGATTTAACAAGCGATTGAGAAATGGCTGTCACTCCAAAAATCGACCTCAAGCTCTGGCAGGAAGGCTCCAAGGGCTTCTTCCGGTGGCTGGACGATGTGAAGCCCATGGTGCCGTCGTCTAAGGGCGGGTTTGAGCGCTACGTGCCGGGGCCGCTGGAGCGCGCCGAGCTGGTGAAGGCGCTGGACGGGGACTACCGGACGGTCGTGTTCTGCTGGCCCCGTCGCCACGGCAAGACGCTCGCCGCCGCGCTTATCATCACATGGCGGATGATGTCCCGCCGTACTCAGAACGTCGCGATGATCGCGAACAGCGAGCGGCAGTCCGTAGACGTGGCCTTCAAGCTGGTACGCGATATCCTCCGGGAGACGCCTTTTATGGCCGCCCTGGTGAAGGCCGACACCATCACGATCGCCGCTGACAAGATCGAGTATCCTGCCCTTGGCAACGTGATCCAGGGCTTCCCGTCCAACCCGGCTGCGCTGTTCGGCAAAAAGCTCACCATCGCGCAAGTGAGCGAGCTTCACGCCGCTGCGTCCGACGCCGCCTATCAGGCGCTCGCATCCGCGACGATCGACACGGACGACGGCCTGGTGTTGGTAGACAGCACCGTGGGATCACGCAGCTCGCCGCTCTACGGCCTCTACAGTGTTGCGCAGGAGGGGGCAGACCCGGCGCTATTCTACTCGCACATCCAGTACGCGGATCTGGCGGACGCCATCGCCCGCGCGCCCCATTGGATCACCGAAAAGGCTCTCCGCAGCCGCGCGGCTCAGATGCTCCCCGGTGAGTTCGCGCAACAGCACCTCAACCGCTGGGGCGACGGCACCAGCGCCCTATTCTCTCCGGCCGTGATCGAGGCATGCACCGATAAGGATTATCGCCTGGACGTCGCCGCCATCACGGCCGGCGCGGCGCACGTCGTCGGCGCTGGACTCGATCGCGCCTATGGCTTCAGCCTTCATGGCGACGCCACGGTGGCGACATGCGTGCTCAAGATGCTGATTGGCGAGGATCCGCACTATTTCGTGCTGGCGTCCGACAAGATCGCCTTCAGTACCGCCGCCGGCATCCGCAAGGCGCTCACGCGCTACCGCACGGCCCATGGGATGAGCCGAGCTGCGATCGAGAGCTACAACGCGCAGGACATTGCCGCATGGTGCGGAGATCAGGCGTTCGATCACGAGCTGATTTCTGTCACATCGGAGCGTAAGGCGAATGCTTTCACAGCACTTCACGCCGCTGCCGCAGAGGGACGCCTTCACATCGCTCCGCAGTACGGTGCCCTACTGTCGGAGATGGAGACGTTGGAATATGCCTTGGAGGCGGGCAACCGGCCGACGTTCAAGGCTGCCGGCAAGCACCACGACGATCACGTCTACAGCCTCCTGTGGGCCGTCTACGCCTTAAGGGACGTGGAGTTGAACCCCTACGAACTTCCCGGCGTCCACTGCTACGGCCCTGGCCCTGCCGTCCCGCTCTGTATCCTCAACAGTGGCGAGTTGGTGCCGCCCTGTGCAGATACATGTCGGTCTATGATCGCTGCCCGTGCGCTTTATCGCAGCTACCTGGGGCGCGGCTCGCTGACGCCTGTAGGGTTTGAAGAATTCGTGGCCGGCAAGGTGGTGAACGTTGGCGCGCATACGATGCCGCGTTAAACTAAATTATTGCTTGGGTCGCAGCCAATCCGAAAGTGCTGGTCATATGCCAAGTTATTACTTCCCAATTCTATGGATAAATCCTGATTTTCATGAAGAAATATCAGGAAGGGATGGTATTTTTGTTCATAAAAGGAAATGGGTTGTTGATATAATCGATCTTTATTCATTGTCTGCGGGAAAACACCCCCTAAAAGTACGTGTCGAATTGATGAATGTATTCTTGGAGCAAGTAAACCTTGAAGTAGAAATTCAATCTGATGACTATATTAAAGCTAAAGAGTCATTAGATGTATTCCGCGCAATGATATATTTGCGTGGAGTAAAGCCGACAATATCACCATTTGCAAGCAATATATCTTTGAATAAATATGCGGGAATAAATAACCGATCTGCCGGATTAAAGCATAAACTCTTAGAAGGTATGAGAGAAGGTATAACTCATGATACATTTAAAGTAGAGACATGGCCAAATGAACTAGCTTTTACTTATATAAATAGAGATAATAATTATGATGATCTTAGATTGAATGGTGTAATGATAGATCATTCAATAGAAAATATTAAAATTTGGGAAGAAATCGAACGGAAGCAATCAAATGTGCGCGCTGCTCGAAGAGCGTTCGTTAAGGCACCACTTATGCCGGATATGCAAAGCTCAATACTTCTAATTTGGCAAGGAATAGAAAGTCTCTTTCCAAATGTGCAAGCCGAAATTTCATTTAGGATATCACTTTTAATATCAGAGCTTATTTCAAGTATATCTGTCAAAGGAGAAACTTATAAAAAATGCAGAGCAAGTTACAATGATAGAAGCAAAATCGCGCATGGTTCTTTGAAGGTATCTCAAATAGAGCAGTGGGCAAGTGCATGGAGCATTCTAAACGATTGCCTTCAAGCAATTTTATTACGTAGAAAAATGCCGAGTGAAGAAGAGATAATACAAGAGCTACTACATCATGATCTTGATGTTGATGATGTATAAATTCATAACCATCGACATTTTTATTCCGCAACTGCCTGTCTAGGCGACTCCATGGTAGGAGTTTCCTTTCGTGTCAAGCATGCTATAATCAGCAAGTTAGCAGCTAGATAGCGATTACAAGTGCTTAGACGGTTTTCAAGCAACGACCCGGTGATGAACCTTATCCATGCGTCGTCCGTGCGTAAGCAGCGGGCTGATAAGTGGATGCGCTTCTATGCCGATCAGCAGTCCGACGACACGTTGGCGCTGATCGCTCAGAAGTGGTCACGCCCTGAGACCTTCCGAGTGTTTCAGGTCAACGTCGTCAAAAAGATCGTCAACAAGCGCGCCAACCTCTACCGGCTTCAGCCGCGCCGCACCTTTCATGGCCTCGATCAGGAAGCCGGTGACGCCCTCTATCGGGCCATCAATGCCGACGTGATCCTGAAGCGTGCCTCACGCCTCACCAAGCTGCTCAAGACGTGCGCCCTCCGCGTCGGCTGGAACGGCACTCGCGTTACCCTTGCCGTTGTCACTCCGAACATCCTCGACGTGATGGCACCCGATCCGGAGAACCCTGAGCGGATCATCGTCACTCACCGCGCCGCGCGCGAGGCTGACACCACCTATTCCGACTGGACGCGCACCAGCTACTTCCTTCGCGACTACCGGGGCGTGCCCCTCTACGTCGAGGGCAACCCCGGCAGCGTGAACCCGTATGGCGTGGTGCCATTCGTTCCCCTGTTCGATCGCTATCCCGATGACGCCTTTTGGCTCCCTGGCGGGGATGACCTGATCGAGGCGCAGGAGGCCATCAACGTCGCGTTGTCGAACCTCTGGCGTGCCGTTGAGATGCAGGCCCACGGACAGCCGTGGGCGTCAGGCGTCAGCTCCCCAGACGCCATGCGCATCGGTCCCGAGCGCGTCATCAGCCTTCCGGAGGGCGGGAGCTTCGGCTTCGCCACTCCGAATGCCCCGATCGAGGACATCCTTCAGGCCATCGAATTCCTGATGAGGCAGACGGCCGGCGCTAACGATGTGTCGGCCGACGTGTTCGATCTCGATCGCAGCTCTGAGAGCGGCGCGGCCAAGCATGTCGAGCAGATCGATCTCAAGGAAGCCCGCCTGGACGATATCGCCCTGTGGCGGACCTATGAGGCTCGCCTTTGGGAGGTGCTGAAGGTCGTAGTGAACACGCACGCACCCGGCACGATCCCGGCCGACGCGACGCTGAGCGTGGACTTCGCCGAGCTTCAGGACCCGATCAGTGAGACCGAACGCCTGACTAACGCCCGTGCCCGCCTCGACATGGGTGTGTGGTCACCGGCCGACGTGCTGCGCTCTGAAAATCCTGACGGCTTCCCGACCCGCGAGGACGCGATGCGCGAGCTGCGTACCCGGAAGGCCGAAACCGCCGAACTTCTTCAGCCCCTTTAGGACCAATCATGACCCCGCCTGCCGACCCTGCGCTTGTAACCGCACCCGAGCCGGTCCCGGCTCCCATGCCGCCGGCCGCTCCCGATCCCGTTGCCGAGCTGATCGCCACCGTCACCGCCATGCGTGCGGAGATCGAGGCGCTGAAGACCACGCCGCCTGCCCCTGTCGTGGTCCCGACCACCGACCAGGGCAAGCCGACCGTCACCCCGATCACCATCGACTTCTCATCCCTCCCGCCCGTCGCCCGCATGGCGGCCGGCTACCGCAAGTAAGGAACACCATCATGCTGACGATCACCGAATGGGCTAAGCTCAATCCGACGCCTTTGGCGTCTGGCGTCGTTCAGATTTTCGCCGAGAACAACCCCGTCCTGGCCTTGCTGCCGTTCATGAACATCGCCGGCAACAGCTATACTTACAACCGCGAGGCCGCGCTTCCCGGCATCGCATTCCGTGGCTTTAACGAGGGCTACGTCGAGTCCACCGGCATCGTGAACCCGCTCACCGAGAAGCTGACGATCATCGGTGGCGACAGCGACTATGACGTGGCGCAGATCGCCATGGGGACCGGTAACAACGACACCCGCGCCGTCCACGACAGCATGAAGGCCAAGGCCCTCACGCTCGAATGGCTCAAGACCTTCTTCCACGGCGACACCAACGACAACGCCAAGGCGTTCGACGGCCTCAACGTGCGAGTGACGGGCGATCAGGTCATCTCGGCTGGCACCAACGGCAGCACCCTGAGCTTTGCCATGCTGGACGAGCTGACGGACGCTGTGTCAGGTCCTACGTCGGCGATCTTCCTGAACAAGCGGCTCATCCGCGACTACCGCGCCCTGCTCCGCACGGCCGGTGGCAACACGGCCGAGACGATCATGGTCGAAAACTTCGGACGGCCGGCGATCACGCACAACGGCGTCCCGTTGCTCCCGATCGAGGAAGGCGCGGACGGCAACGACATCCTGCCCTTCACTGAGACGCAGGGCACAGCGGTCAACACTAGCTCGCTCTACGCCGTCCGGTTCGGTCCCGACGCTCTTCAGGGCATCCAGACCGCCCCGATCAGCGTCCGCGACCTGGGCGAGATCGAAGCCAAGCCGGCCTATCGGACCCGTACCGAATGGTACAGCGGCCTTGCCATCAAGCACCCGCGCGCCGTCGCTCGCCTGAAGGGCGTGAAGGCAGCCTAACCCTCTCCTGATCCGGGGCGTGCCACTGGCACGTCCCAAAGGCTTCCGCGATGCTCAGCGACCTCGCCGACCTCTTCAGCGCCACCGTGCATCATGCCCCGGCGGCAGGCTTCAACCGACAGGGTGAACCGATCTCCGGACCAGCGACGCCCTATCGCGCTCGCGTCCTCTATCGCGCCCGTCTGGTACGTGGACCGAACGGCGAGAGCGTCGTTTCCCGCGGTGAAGTCTGGATCGCAGGCACACCCATGATCGGGCTTCAGGATGCCCTGACGCTTCCGGACGGAACGACGCCTCCGATCCTCACTGCCGAGCTGCTGACGGACGAAGCCGGCCCCTCTCATGCCCACGTATTTTTCGGCTGATCCATGCCCCTCATCATCGGCACGAACGCCTACGTCGCTCTAGACGAGGCGGATGCCTACTTCTCCGAACGCCTTAATTCTAGCGGCTGGGAAGCAGCTAGCTCACAGAAGCGTGTGAACGTGCTCCTCGCTGCTACTGCTGCCCTGGATCGGCTGGGCTTCAATGGCATGATCGCCAGCCGAGAGCAGCGCCTTGCATGGCCTCGCATACGGGTCCGTGATCGCGAGGGGCGCATCCCATCCCCTGATGCTGTTCCGGATGCGGTGAAGGCAGCGACCTGCGAATTTGCGCTCCATCTCCTGACGAAGCCAAGTGCGACAGAGCCCGCGCCTGCTGTCTCACAGAAGCGTGTCGGCGACCTTCAGATCAGCTATCGCGCCGCGTCGCCCGACCCGGTGCCCTTCGCTGTGCGGCAGCACCTTGCACCCTTCCTGTCGGACTCTGCTCACTCGCTTGAGGTGGTGCTATGAGCGGCCCTATCGCCATGCTCGCGGACGAGATCGAGCTTGAGATCAAAGCCGCCTTCCTCGACGCGATCGAGGACATCCGCGCCAACGTGGATGTGCCGTCCCTCATTGGAGCTATCGAACGCGGGGATGAGGAGGTTCTAGGGGCCTACGTCGCCGACCGCCTTCGCCCGGTGCAGGACATTTTTGCGCGTGCCTTTGCTCAGTCGGGCATCCTCGCAGCCGAGCGCCTTGGGCTGACCTTCGATCCCATGGCGTCTACGGCCGTCGCCGCTCGATCCTCTGCCGTCGCCGGCTTCATGCGCTCCATCGTGAGCGACACGGCGAAGGCCATGGCACAGGCCGCGTTCCGGACCACGATGCTGTCCGCTGCCATCGCCGGCACCGTGCTGATCGGCGGCGTACCTGCGCAGGCCGGCGACAAGGCGATCCTCGTGCGCGAGATCATCGGTCTCAGTCCTACACAGGGTGCGAACCTGACGGCGTTCCGGGCCGCGCTAGAGAACACCATGGCACGTCAGCCACAGCCGTCGAGCCGTATCGGCTACCGTCGCGAGCTGCCGGTTGTCGCAGAGCTTCCGGCCCACGTCCTGCGCTACCTCAACGCCTCACAGCGGAGCGTGATCGAAGCAGCAAGCGGCACCCTCGATCAGAACCAGGTGGACGCCCTTGTGGCCCATCAGCGTCGGACCCTGCTGAAGGTGCGTGCGGGCTCGATTGCTACCTCCGGTGCCGTCACAGCCACGAACGCGGGCGAACACGCATCGTGGCGTCAGGCCGTGGAGAACCGTGATCTTGGCCCCGAATGGCGTCGCTACTGGCATGACGTGGGAGACGAAAAGGTCCGCCACGCCCACCGCGAGGTGTCCGCCCTCAACCCGAACGGCGTCGGGATCGATGAGCCCTTTGCCACCCCTCTCGGCCCGTGCCTGCATCCACCCTTGGAGATCAACTGCCGCTGCCGCGTCGAGCTGAGGGAAGCCGCATGACCGACGATCAGGACCGCATCGTCGCGCGCTTCATCCTGGCTGCTATGGTCGGCGACGTTCCCGGCTTCCGTCTCAGCTTGCAGGCGATCACATGGCCCGATGCGTGGCGCGAGGTGATGATCCGCCTTCAGAGCATCGATCACGTCAATCCGGACGTGAGAGCAGCCTTCAAGGCCCATTGGCGGGACTTCGATCCGAACCCCGAGACGGCGATGAAGAGGCACAAGCCGAGCATCTGGCCGCTGACGCGCGATCTCGACCATCATCCGGAGCTGCTGAGGGACGGCCTGCGCCTTCTCCTGCCCTCAACAGAACCGCGCCCCTCGCCCCTGGTCCTCTTTCGCGGTCAGTCCGCTCACGATCATCAGCGCGGCACCTACGGTCCCTGGTGGACACCCGATCCGACCTACGCGGAGGTGTTTGCGCGGGAACGCCATCGATCAGTCTCCGGACCCGGTGCCGTGGTCGCTGTGATCGATCCCTCCGACGCCATCGTCTGCAAGGTGGATCACTTCCAGTACCTCTTGGACACGACGAAGCTGAGCGACGTGTTCACGCTTGGAACGCTGCCCACCTACACGGCTGCTGAGCAGGCGGCTGTACCTTTAGGAATGGCACTGCTGAGCGGCATCCCTAACGGTTACGACAAAGAGGGGCTGAGCGAATGGCTGGCCCTCGACAGACCACTGAGCGGCCTTCAGCGCTACTGGGATGAGAGCGCACGCGCACAGGGCATCTACAACAAGTGGGCGAGCTGACGGGCGGATAGTGAGTAGGCGCTTCTATAGCCGGCGCTCCCGCCCACTGATGTAACAATGTTACAACAACCTCAACCGGATCAAAAACTTAGACCAGAAACGATGTGGGATTATGGCAACTAAAAATCGCGTAACGAAAAAGGATATTGCTGAGATCGTCGGTGCATCCGACCTAGTGATTGATGGTGAGCGTGTAGATCAGCGTAGCATCACTGCACGCCGCTGGCGATCGTCTCTTGCTGATCTTGCGATGCAGATGGGGGATCATGTCAGCCCCTCCGAAGGCATGATGCTGCGCCGCGCCGCGACCCTCGCCTACCTCTGTGAGCGTGACGAAGCCTCGCTTTTGAAGGGCGAGGAGATCGATCAGGAGAACTACCGGCGTAACGCTGCTGCCCTTGGTGCCACTCTCATCAAGCTCGGCATGGCGTCGAAGAGCCGTGATGTGACGAAGCGCGACGCTCGGCTGATCGATGCTCACGCCGCTGCCGTCCTCGCGACATACGAAAGCTAATTGATAGCTGTCGTCTAGCAGCAAGATAGCACTTTACATTCTTCAACGTCCGATGCAGATTGTGTTTGTCACCCCGGCAGGCACAGCGACATGAGATTTGTCTCCTACTTCCGCGTCAGCACTCAGAAGCAAGGTGCATCTGGCCTTGGCCTCGACGCACAGCGCGCGGCAGTCGCGGCGCATGTGCGAGGTGCTGAGATCGTCGGCGAGTTCACCGAAATCGAGAGCGGCAAGCGCAACGATCGGCCTCAGCTCGCTGCTGCGCTGGCCTGCGCTAAGAAGCACAAGGCCGTGCTGGTGATCGCCAAGCTCGATCGCCTCGCGCGCAACGTCAGCTTCATCGCGAGCATGATGGATGGTGGCGTGGAGTTCGTCGCATGCGACTTCCCTCAGGCCAATCGCCTCACATTACACATCCTCGCCGCTGTCGCAGAGCATGAGGCTAGCATGATCTCCGCTCGTACGAAGGCTGCGCTGGCAGAGGCGAAGAAGCGCGGCAAGCGCATTGGGGGAGGCGAACACCACGGCGTAGCGCGCGCTGCGTACTCTGAGCAGGCAGAAGCGCGGAAGGCGAACGTGCGTCCTGCCATAGCGGAGATACGCGACGCTGGAATCAGCACCCTCGATGGGATCGCCAAGGCGCTGACGGCACGCGGGATCAAGACAGCGAGGGGTGGGGCGTGGAGCGCGACGCAAGTCTCACGAGTGATGGCCTCAGCAGGGTGATGCATGGAAGCAACATGCTTGATAGCAGCTAAGTAGCGACATTCTTGCAACTGTACTATTTAGGCAACACCCACCCCCTCGTGGGGATCAGAGCCGCGCCGGCCGGGGCACCCTCCGCAAAATTTCACACCGCTCTTCCTAGTGTTCGAGATCTGCCTCCTGGTACCCATTCGTAAGGGCCGGAAAGGGTGGATTGCTCCCCTCAAGCGAAGCGCTCAGAGTAGCGGCTGACCGATCCAGCTTGGACTTCGACCGCAAACTTTTGCACGGACTAAACTTTGGCCGCAATAGTTTCTACATTTAATGTCTAATTGCTGATTTCAAGATGATATAATCAAAGCTTAGTCCGCGCCGAATTATTCAGTTAAATATATTCATATTAATAATTACTCGCATTGTGTGATTATTACGTATTGTCCACCTTTGCAGTCTGCTGCAGGAGGATTGCATGTCCAAGTAGCTTTGCTATATCTTGGCA
>NZ_JADIJP010000051.1:0-13130 GCF_017355285.1 Methylobacterium sp. SD274
GATATGAACGGAGAATTGCCGGGCATTCATTCGACGAGGACAACGACGATTTGCCTGATGCGTAAAAGGAGTGACACTCGTTCCACCAGTTCGAGCCCTCCTTTCACCGCCCCGTCCGCACCCGCGTCCAATTCCGCGTCACGAACCTTTGCGTCCGGTCATCCCAGGCCTGGTTGGTGAAGAGCCGCTGCATCGTCGCGTCGTCCGGGTAGATGCCGGGGTTGTTGAGGATCTCCGGCTTCACCAGCGGTTTGGCGGCGAGGTTGCCGTTGGCGTAAGCGACGAAGTTGGTGTTGGCCGCCGCCACGTCGGGGCGCATCATGTAGTCGATGAAGATGTGGGCCTCCTCGGGGTGGGGCGCGTCCTTCGGGATGGCGAGGGCATCGAACCACATCAGCGCGCCTTCCTTCGGGATGAAATAGGCGATCTCGACGCCGTTCTTCGATTCCTCGGCGCGTTTCTTGGCCTGCATCACGTCGCCGGAATAGCCGACCGCGAGGCAGAGATCGCCGTTGGCGAGGCCGTTGATGTATTCCGAGGAGTGGAATTTTCGCACCGAGCCGCGCACCTTGAACAGCGCGTCGGTGACCTGGGAGATGTCGTCCCAGCGCTTGGTGTCGGGCTTGAGGCCGTAGGCCGGCAGCATGCTGGGGATCAGGTCCTCGGGGCTGTCGAGCATCATCACCCCGCAATCCTTGAGCTTGGCCATCAGGGTGGGGTTGAGCACCAGGGTCCAGGTGTTGAGCGCCTGGTTCGGGCCGAGGCGCTCGCGCACGGGGCCGAAATTCACGCCGATGCCGGTGGTGCCCCACATGTAATCGACGGCGTAGGTGTTGCCGGGGTCGTAGACCGCGAGGCGCTGGGCGATCTCGGGCCAGGCGTGTTTCAGGTTCGGGATCTTGGCCTTGTCGAGGGGCCGGAACACGCCGGCCTTGATGAGCCGTTGCAGGAACGGGCCGGTGGGCACCACGAGATCGTAGCCGGACTGGCCGGCGAGCAGCTTCGTCTCCAGGATCTCGTTGTTGTCGTAGGTGTCGTAGACGACCTTGATCCCGGTCTCCTTGGTGAAGGCCTCCAGGGATTTCGGATCGATGTAATCCGACCAGTTGTAGATGTTGACCACGCGCTCCTGCGCCTTCGCCCCCGCCGAATTGAGGAGGGCGAAGGCGAGGAACAGGGACCCGAGAAGGCTGAGCGCCAGCGCGATCATCAGGACGGCGAACACGATACGACGCATCGGCGGGCTCTCTTGTCTCGGGACCGGGTCGGGATCAGGCGGGGAGCTTGGCCGCGACGACGACGATCTCCACGAGGTATTCCGGCCCCGCGAGCTTGGCCTCCACGGTGGCGCGGGTGGGCGGGTTCTCCTTCGAGACCCAGGCATCCCAGGCCGCGTTCATCTCGGCGAAGGTCGCCATGTCGGCGAGATAGATCGTGGCGGAGATGAGCCGGGTCTTGTCGCTGCCGGCCAGCGCCAGCAGCCGGTCGATCTCGGAGAGCACTTCCTGCGTCTGCGCGGTCACGCCGGCCCCCACCGTCGTCCCCGCCACTTGGCCCGCGAGGTAGACCATCTCGCCATAGGTGACGGCCTGGCTCATGCGGGCGCCGGATTCGAAACGGGTGATGGTGGTCATGGATCGCTCTTCATGGGGCGCCGCGCGGGCGCATCGTCGGGGCAAGCGTTGTGCCGCGCGCCACGCATCCGCGTAAAGGGGAGGGCGGCGGCCAAGGTCGAGAATGCGACACAATCGCCGTCCCGCGGCGCAACCCATCCCGCGATGCGGCGTTGCATGAGCACAAACGGTCAAGTCCGGGCGGGACAATCCCGGCCACCGCGTTTCGAGGATCAGCTCATGGATATCATCTGGACCATCATCATCGGCTTCCTGGCCGGTGTCGTCGCCAAGTTCATCATGCCGGGCGACAAGGAGCCTGCAGGGTTCATCCTCACCACCATCCTGGGCATCATCGGCGCCTTCGTCGCCACCTTCCTCGGTCAGGCGCTCGGCTGGTACGGTCCGAACCAGGGCGCGGGCTTCATCGGAGCCGTGGTCGGCGCCATCGTCGTGCTCGCGATCTACGGCTTCATCGCCAGCCGCCGCACCACCACCCTCTGAACGGACGTGACGGCGCGGGCCTCGGGTCCGCGCCTCTCGCATTTCATCGGACAGACAAAAGGGGCGCCCCATCGGAGCGCCCCTTTTTCGTGGTCCGGTTCAGGAAAGGTAGCCGGCGGACTTGGCCGGGCAATGACCGGTGGCACCCCGGATGGCGAGGCCGGCGCCGACCACCAGGGCCGCCAGGCTGAGCCACTTGTTCGGGCGGGGCTGGGCGGCGGCGGCGGCGATGCCGAGGCCCAGAACGACGGACACGGCCCGCTCGGTGGTCGACAGGTTGGTCTCGCCTTCGAAGATGCTCGGAATCATCGGATCGGCCATGGTCGCACATACTCCTCGTGTTGCGTCGCGGGGCGAACGCGGCGGGAGGATGGGTGTTCCTCACGACCGGACCGGGGCGTTGACGCATCCTCGCCCCAAACGAAAAGCGCGGCCCCTTGCGGAGCCGCGCTTCTCATTCTCGATCAACCCTCAGGGCTGAGACGGCTTACGCGTCCTGGCGGGGTCCGCGGGCGCGGTCCTGCTCGGCGTTGCGCTCGGCCTTCAGCTTCTCGGTGAGGTCCTCGCCGGTCTCCTGGTCGACGACCTTCATGGAGAGGCGGATCTTGCCGCGATCGTCCGCGCCGAGGAACTTCACCTTGACCTTCTGGCCGTCCTTGACGACGTCCGTCACCTTGGCGACGCGCTGGGCAGCGAGTTCCGAGATGTGGACGAGGCCGTCCTTGGCGCCGAAGAAGTTCACGAAGGCGCCGAACTCCATGCACTTCACGACGGTGCCGTCGTAGATCATGCCGACTTCGGCTTCCGCCACGATCGACCGGATCCAGTTATAGGCGGCCTTGATGGCCTTGCCGTCGCTGGAGGCGATCTTCACCGTGCCGGTGTCGTCGATGTTGATCTTGGCGCCGGTCTTCTCGACGATCTCGCGGATCACCTTGCCGCCGGTGCCGATCACTTCCCGGATCTTGTCGGTGGGGATCTGCATGGTTTCGATGCGGGGCGCGTATTCGCCGAGCTCGGGACGGGCATCGGTGAGGGCCTTGGCCATCTCGCCGAGGATGTGGACGCGGCCTTCCTGCGCCTGATGCAGGGCGACCTTCATGATCTCCTCGGTGATGCCGGCGATCTTGATGTCCATCTGCAGCGACGTGATGCCGGCTTCCGTGCCCGCCACCTTGAAGTCCATGTCGCCGAGGTGATCCTCGTCGCCGAGGATGTCGGACAGCACGGCGTAGCGCTCACCCTCGAGGATGAGGCCCATGGCGATGCCCGCCACCGGACGGCGCAGGGGCACGCCGGCATCCATCAGCGACAGCGACGCGCCGCAGACGGAAGCCATCGAGGAGGAGCCGTTGGACTCGGTGATCTCGGACACGACGCGGATCGTGTACGGGAACTCGTGGGCCGGCGGCAGGACGGGGTGCACGGCGCGCCAGGCGAGCTTGCCGTGGCCGATCTCGCGACGGCCCGGGGAGCCCATGCGGCCGGTCTCGCCCACCGAGTAGGGAGGGAAGTTGTAGTGCAGCAGGAAGGTTTCCTTGTAGGTGCCTTCCAGCGCGTCGATGAACTGCTCGTCCTCGCCGGTGCCGAGGGTGGCGACCACGAGGGCCTGGGTCTCGCCGCGGGTGAAAAGCGACGAACCATGGGCGCGCGGCAGCACGCCGACCTGCGACACGATCGGGCGCACGGTGCGGACGTCGCGTCCGTCGATGCGGGAGCCGGTGTCGAGGATGTTCCAGCGGACGACCTTGGACTGCGCTTCCTTGAACGCGGCCTTGACCTTCTCGGCCGGGAACTTGGCCTCGCCCTCGGCGGGGCAGAGCGCGGCCATCACCTTCGCCTTGACGGCGTCGACGGCGGCGTAGCGCTCCTGCTTCACGGTGTTCTTGTAGGCGTCGCGGAGTTCCGCTTCGCAGACGTCGAGCACGGCCTTCTCCACGTCGCCGTTCTCGGGCGCGGAGAAGTTGCGGGGCTCCTTGGCGGCCTTCTCGGCGAGGCGGATGATTGCGTCGATGACCGGCTGGAAATGCTTGTGGCCGAACATCACGGCGCCGAGCATGGTCTCTTCATCGAGCTCCTTGGCCTCGGATTCCACCATCAGCACGGCGTCCTGCGTGCCGGCGACGACGAGATCCAGGGTCGAGTTCTCGAGCTCGGGAACCGGCGGGTTCAGGATGTACTGGCCGTTCACGTAGCCGACGCGGGCCGCGCCGATCGGGCCGGTGAAGGGCACGCCCGACAGGGTGAGGGCGGCAGAGGCCGCCACCATGGCGAGGATGTCGGGATCGTTCTCGAGATCGTGGGTCAGGACGGTGACGACGACCTGGGTGTCGTTGCGCCAGCCTTCGACGAAGAGCGGACGGATCGGGCGGTCGATGAGGCGGGAGACCAGGGTCTCCTTCTCGGAGGGACGGCCTTCGCGCTTGAAGTATCCGCCGGGGATGCGGCCGGCGGCGTAGGCGCGCTCCTGGTAGTTCACGGTGAGCGGCAGGAAGTCGATTCCGGCCTTGGGCTCCTTGCCCGACACGACGGTGGCCAGCACCGAGGTCTCGCCATACGTCGCCATCACGGCGCCGTCGGCCTGGCGGGCGACCTTGCCCGTCTCGAGGACGAGCTTGCGGTCGCCCCAGATCAGCTCTTCACGTTGTACGTCGAACATATGTCATGCCTTCCTGCGGTCGGGCGTGCCCGGCGCCGCCAGGGGCAAGACGGCGAGGAGTTCCGCGCCGGACCGGCGAAGAACTCCTGGCGATCCTGTCCCCGACGAGTGCGCCTCGAAGCGGCCCGATGGTCGCGCGGCCAGACCCATTCCGGCAGCGCGGGACGTCAATGAAACGCGGCCCTGAGCCAGGCTCGGGACCGCGAAAATCGCCTTAGCGGCGGATGCCGAGACGCTCGATGAGGCTGCGGTAGCGGGCCTCGTCCTTGCGCTTGACATAGTCGAGCAGCGAGCGGCGCTGCGAGACCATCTTCAGGAGGCCGCGGCGGGAATGGTTGTCCTTGCCGTGGGTCTTGAAGTGACCGGTGAGGTTGGTGATCCGCTCGGTGAGGATCGCCACCTGGACCTCCGGAGAACCGGTGTCCTTGCCGCCGGTCGCGTATTCTTTGATGAGCGCAGTCTTGCGCTCGGCCGAAATCGACATCGCATTCCCTTTCGATACGGGTTTTCGGGTCGAGACGGTCCTCCTCGGGAGGGACCGCCTCAGCCTGGGACGGGGCCTGTGCCGGGATGTCGTCCAGCACGGTCGCGTTCACAAGCAGGTTTGGCCCCGTGCCCGTTTCCGGGTCGAGGCACCGAGACACATACACGAATCCGGGTCGCGTGCCACCCCCCGCGGCACCCCGGCGGGCCGTTGCCGGGCCGGGGAACAGAATTCCCCAAACTGTTATGCCGGCCCGGCACCCGCGCCAACGCCTTGATTCAGCACAGTGTCGGCCGATCTGCCGACATCTCTTTCATCGCAGCGTTACAGTCGGCGCTTAATTCAATCGTTGTCATGGACCACCAGAACATTCATATGGTTGGGGCTAGTCGGCGATCCCCTGTCGCCTAACAATTTACCATGTCGCCGGAAACACAATGGATAGAATCGCGGTAAAAATCCTGAAGCCAATAGCCTTCGCGGCACTAACATTCGGCGCAAGCTATTACTTGTTCAATTCAGCATTCGTCTCCCTGATTCTCAGCCTCGTCCCCCTATTACTCGGATGGCTGGGTGTGCTTGAAACGTTTTCGTACACGATCGCAGCAGCTTTATTCATCGCCGCCGTCGTCTGGTCCGTCGTTCCGGTGGATATGAAGAATCTGGTGGCGCTACAGACCGAGGCTGCAGTCAAGGAATTCTCGACGACGATGCCTACGCCAAAAAAGCCCGACTGAGACTTTCCAACTGCTTCATCGGGTAGCTCGATGGAAGCGCCTGACGAATCAGGCCGTCAGCGCCTCGCTCACGCCGCGGATGTCCCGAACCAAGGCGTCGATCCGATCCGGATCGGAATCCCAGGCGAACATGAACCGGGCGCCTCCGCCGATAAACGTGTAGAAACGCCACCCCCTCTCCCGCAAAGCCTCCAGCCGCTCGGGGGAGGCCTTCAGGAACACCGCATTGGCCTCCACCGGGAACATGGCGGTGAAGCCGGGGCATTCCGCCACCGAAGCGGCGAGGCGTTGCGCGCAGGCATTGGCATGGGCCGCGTTGCGGAGCCAGGCGCCGCCTTCCAGCATTCCGACCCAGGGGGCGGTGAGGAAGCGCATCTTCGAGGCGAGTTGACCCGCCTGCTTGCAGCGATAGCCGAAATCCTCGGCGAGGGCAGGATCGAAGAACAGGATCGCCTCGCCTGCCGCCATTCCGTTCTTGGTGCCACCGAAGCAGAGCAGATCGACGCCGGCCCTCCAGGTCATCTCCGCGGGCTCGCAGCCGAGGCTGGCGCAAGCATTGGCGAAGCGTGCGCCGTCCATATGGAGGCGCAGACCAAGCTCACGGCAGGCAGCGGAGATCGCCCGAATCTCGTCGAGCGTATAGACCTGCCCCGTCTCGGTTGGCTGGGTAATGGTCACGACCCGGGGCTTGGGGAAGTGGATGTCCGAGCGGCCGGAGGCGAGCCCGCGGATGAGAGCGGGGGTAAGCTTGCCGTCGGCGCTCGCCGCCACAAGCAGTTTCGAGCCGTTGGAAAAGAACTCCGGCGCGCCGCACTCGTCGGTCTCCACATGGGCCGAGGCCGAGCAGATGACGCTATGGTAGGATTGGCACAGGGAGGCCAGCGCCAGGGAGTTCGCGGCGGTACCGTTGAAGGCGAAGAACACCTCCGCATCCGGCTTGTCGAACAGGTCGCGGAACGCGTCCGATGCCCGCTTCGTCCAGGCATCCTCGCCATAGGCGGGCACCGAGCCGCCATTGGCCGCCTCGGTGGCGGCCCAGGCCTCGGGGCAGATGCCGGCGTAATTGTCGCTGGCGAATTGCTGGGGTTCGGTCTTCATCGTCGCTTCGCCTTCCGTCGGTCCCGCAGGAGAGCCGAAGCGACGCGTGGCGAAACCCGTTTCGTTGCCGGTTCGGCCACATCCCCTCCAGTCGATGAGGGCTCCACCTTGCTCGGATCAGCAGGTTGGCGTCGGGCGTCGCCGCGACTCTTGATGCAAAGGGAAGCTTAACAGCGCGCGGGGCCAGCCGCAACGTGACGAGAGTGATGCGTGCCGCCCGTCCTCCGACACTCGAAGGACGGGCGGGGAGCTACCTTCAGGCCGTCGGGCGACCCGAGCGACCGGAATAGCGGCGACGGAGGTAGGAGACGACTTTGGGGAGAAGGAAGGCGAGGATCAGCTTGCGCATGCGCGACACTCCGGAAAGGGAAAAAGATACGACTCCATCCGGAGCCGCCTGTCTGGAGAGCAATGATCGGCCCGGCGTTGCGTTCCTTGGCCGGCTGCACAGATGGGATGCGACGGCCCGTCAAAGCTCCAGCGTCAGCGTGACCGGGACATGGTCGGAGGGACGCTCCCAGCCGCGTGCCTCGCGGAAGACGTCCACCGCGCGGGCGGTGCCGTCGAGATCCGGCGAGACCCAGACATGGTCGAGGCGACGCCCCTTGTTGGCGGCGGACCAGTCGGGCGAGCGGTAGCTCCACCACGTGTAGATCTTCTCCGGCTCAGGCGTCAGGACGCGGGCGGCATCGATCCAGCCGGCCTCACCACGCAAGAGCTCCAGCGCTTCCGTTTCTACCGGCGTGTGGCTGACGACGGAGAGAAGCTGCTTGTGCGACCAGACGTCGTGCTCGAGCGGCGCCACGTTGAGGTCGCCCACCAGGATCGCCGGGCCGGCCATGCGCCGCCCGCCCCATTCACGCAGGTCGCGGAGGAAATCGAGCTTGTGGGCGAATTTCGGGTTGAGGCCGGCATCCGGAATGTCGCCGCCGGCCGGAACGTAGAAGTCATGAATCACGAAGCCGGCGGCAGCGCCCGCCTCCGGCCCGAGCACGGCCGAGATGTGGCGGGCATCCGGCTTCCCGCAGAAGGCCATGACGTCGCGGGTGAGCAGGGGAAAGCGCGATAGGATGGCGACGCCGTTATAGCCCTTCTGGCCGGCGAACACGACGTTCTCGTAGCCCGAGCCGCGCAAGGCCTTGAGGGGAAAGGCATCGTCCGGGCACTTCGTCTCCTGCAGGCAGAGCACGTCGGGCTTCACCTCGGCGAGAAACCGAAGGACGAGATCGATGCGCAGCCGCACCGAATTGATGTTCCAGGTGGTGACGGAGAGGCGCAACGGGTCTAGCTCACATATGTCATAAGGATCGGGACCGGCCGCTTCGATAGACCGGATCGGCCCGCCCGTCGCCGCACAATTGCCGCGTTCCATCGTCGAGAGGGATGCGCCGTCGCAGATACTGGAAGGATCGCCCGTCGTGTCGCGCACCCGCTCTGCGCTTTTCAATATTTACTGGGCCGCCTGGACCGCTTGTTTCGCGCTGCCCCTCGTGGTGCTCGCGATCCTCGGTTGCCCGACACGGCCGATCCGTGCGGCGACGCGGCTGTGGTCGCGCGGCATCCTGTTCGGCCTGCGTCACATCGTCGGCCTGACCTATGTGGAGGAGGGGCGCGCGCGCATCCCCTCCGAGCCGTGCCTGATCGTGGCCAACCACCAATCGGCCTGGGAGACCCTGGCCTTTCTCATCCTGATCCCGAACGTCGCCATCGTGGCCAAGCGCGAACTCGTGGCGATTCCCATCGTGGGCTGGTTCCTGCGCCGCTCGCCGATGATCATCATCGACAGGGCCAACGGCACCCAGGCCCTGCGCACGATGATCGACGAGAGCCGCCTCGCCATCGCGGAAGGCCGCTCCATCCTGATGTTCCCGGAAGGCACCCGGAGCACCATCGACGCGCCGGTGCAGTTCAAGCGCGGGGTCGAGCTGCTCTATGCCAAGCTCGGACTGCCCGTCCTGCCGGTGGCGGTGAATTCGGGCCTGTACTGGCCGCATGGCGGCTCGCGCCACATCCCCGGGACGGTGGTGGTGAGCTACCTGGAAACCCTGAAGCCGGGCCTCTCGGGCGGAGAGTTCATGCGGGGCACGCAAGACGCGATCGATGCCGAGCTGAACCGTTGGCGGAGCGGCAGCCCGGAAATGAGCCTTCAAGCGTCGTAAGCCTCCAAACCGCTCCTCGAAGAGCCGAGGCCGGCATGGCCCGGAGCCCGTCGTGCTTCCGATAGATCGATCCTCCCTCCACGCGAGGGAAATAACTCCCGCCTAGGTTGTGTGAGTTAATCCACAGTTAGTAACGTTGTCCTATATGCTTGCGGCAAGACCACAACCGCAAGGTTAACCGCCATGACCGCAATCGCAGCAGCATCGACGGCGGGGACGACTGTTG
Organism: Methylobacterium sp. SD274; assembly: GCF_017355285.1. Taxonomy (NCBI): domain Bacteria; kingdom Pseudomonadati; phylum Pseudomonadota; class Alphaproteobacteria; order Hyphomicrobiales; family Methylobacteriaceae; genus Methylobacterium; species Methylobacterium sp. SD274. The sequence continues at coordinate 9,481 of NZ_JADIJP010000051.1, forward strand.
GCAGGCCCGGCGCCGACAAGTCGCAGAACGGGGCACAAGCTCCCGCCGCGACGGCCTCATCCGCCGTGACGAAACCCGCCGCCGTGATCGACCTGAGCGCCAATGCCAGATCGGTACTCGCCAGCCTCGTGGGAACGTCGACGAGGACCAAGGACGTCACGCCGTTCGAGACGATGCTCAAAGAGCGGACCGACGCCCTAACGCAGAAACTGCTCAAGGCGTTTGCGGACAAATCCATTCCCGCGGACGAATCGTTCACGCTGCAGCTCGACGATCTTGGGAATCTCAGAACCGACAGCCCATACAAGAAGACGATGGAGGAGATTTTCGAAAAAGATCCCGACCTCGCCAAGGAATTCAAGGAGATCGCCTCCCTCAACTCCATGAAGGCAGCTCAGAAGGCCATGGAGGCCTTCGAGAAGGAGAAGGCCGCCGCCAGGGACGACGACGAGAGAAGTGCGGCACAGAGCCGGTTCACCACGCGCCTATCGACGTCGCTGGAACTCTCGAAGACAATGGTCCTGAAGGACGGAAAACTGACGTCGCTGAGCCTGGACTTCATGACGAAGTCGGTGGGCGAAACCGTCGCGCCGAAAGCGAGCGAGAAAGCCAAGCAGCTGGCCGCCAAGGGGGTATCCATCGAGGTCTGAGCCAGAGCGTCCGCGTATGACGCTGGAGATCTTCCGGCTCGATGCTTCCGCAAAATTGGCCTGTCCCGGCCGCCTGAAGCGGCAGCTCACAGTGATCCGGCACCCGGTGCAAGGGGCTCTGCCTCGACGGCCACGGATTGGGGAGCTGGATGAGCGAGACGCCCTTCTCCCCTCCACCCCGGATGGGAATGGCCCTCACTGCGCCTTGATCTGCTTCTCCATTGCCTTGTCCTCGCTGCGCCCGTAATTGATGAAGAACTGGCTGCCGTCGATGGCCTTGCCCTTCTGCAGGTTCGAGAGCTGGACCGTGGTCTGGTAGCCTTGCGGATCGGTGATCCGCCACTGGCTGAGCGTCTTCACTTCGGAGTCGAAAAACAGCTGGATCTTCGAGGTACCGCCCAGTGTCGCACGGTCCTCCAGCGAGATGCGGATGCCGCCCGGATCGTTGGCGATGTCCGACACGGTGAGGTCGCGGGCGAGGTCGATCTTGTCGCGCAGCAGGAATTTCAGCGGCGTCTGCGAGATGAAGTAGAGGTCCTGGGTCTTCAGCTTGCGGTCCTTCACCGCCACCGACGTGCCGTCGGCCACCACCTCCATGGGGGAGGGCTGGTCGTAGTCGAAACGCAGGCGGCCAGGCTTGGCCAGCGTCAGCTTGCCCCCGATGCGGCGCCCATCGGCGGCGATCTGGACGAAGTTGCCGCTGAGCGTGGTCATTCCGTTGAAATAGGCATTGGCCTGGGCGAGCACGGCGGCGGGCTCGGCATCCAGCATGGACGACGCGGCGGTGGGGGCGCCGACGGCGGCGACCTTGGCGGGCGCGTCCGAGGGCGCGGCCTTCGCGGCGGGTTTCGCGCCGGAGGCGGCCTTGTCCGCCCCCGCCTTGGCGTCCTTGGCGGGTTTGGGCGCCTGGGCCGCCGGCTTCTTCGGCGCGGTGGGAGCGGCCGGGGGCGCTTCCGGCTCGGGAGCGGGGGCCGGCGCGGGCTGCTCCTTGCGGCCGAACAGACCGTCGAGGAAGGACGAGACCTGCGCCGTGGCCGGCGCGGGTTGGAGGCCGGCCGCCAGCACGAGGAGCGAGCCGGCGGCGAGAAGGTGGCGTCGGCCGGTCATCCTGGGGCGTTCTCCGAAGTCGGGTGGGGTTCGGCTTAGAACTCGACCCTGTGGCGAATATGGGACGGGACCTCCCTCGCCCCAAAAGGGAGACGGACGGTACTCATACCGTTCTCCGCTCGATCGCCTCGGATCGTGCGGTCGCCGCGGGGCTCCCTCTCCCGTGTGGGAGAGGGTACCCGCGGTACATCTCGTTCTTCGATGATCAGCCGGTTCGACGGAATCGGTCCAGCGGATCACGTCTCACTCGTCATCGTCCATCATCGACGAGGACATGGAGATCGACCCCATGCTGGACGGCGCGGTTTCCATCAGGATCTCGCGTTTGCCGGCGTGGTTGGCTTGGCCCACGATGCCCTCGACCTCCATCCGCTCCATGATCGAGGCGGCGCGGTTGTAGCCGATCTGCAGGCGGCGCTGGATGTAGCTGGTGGAGGCCTTGCGGTCCCGCATCACCACCTGCACCGCCTGGTCGTAGAGGTCGGCCCCCGCATCGATCCCGCCGCCCGCATAGGCGCCGGCATCGAAGATCGGCGCGTCGATCTCCTCGGCCTCGGCGGCCGCCGCCTTGTCGGCCTTGGAGGCCTTGGCCGGCTTCTCCTCGGGCGGGTTCTCGTCCACGGTGACGGCTTCGAGATAGGACGGCCGGCCCTGGCGCTTGAGATGGGCGACCACGCTCTCGACTTCCGAATCCGAGCAGAACGGGCCGTGGACACGGGTGGTGCGGCCACCACCTGCCATGAACAGCATGTCGCCCTGGCCCAGCAGCTGCTCGGCGCCCATCTCGCCGAGGATCGTCCGGCTGTCGATCTTCGAGGTGACCTGGAAGGAGATCCGGGTCGGGAAGTTCGCCTTGATCGTGCCGGTGATGACGTCCACCGAGGGACGCTGCGTCGCCATGATGAGGTGGATGCCGGCGGCACGCGCCATCTGCGCGAGACGCTGGATCGCGCCTTCGATGTCCTTGCCGGCCACCATCATCAGGTCGGCCATCTCGTCGACCACGATGACGATGTAGGGCAGGGCCGAGAGGTCCATCTCCTCCGTCTCGAACACGGCCTGGCCGGTCTCGCGGTTGAAGCCGGTATGGATCTCGCGGGTGATGATCTCGCCCTTGGCCCGCGCTTCCGCCATCCGGGCATTGTAGCCGTCGATGTTGCGGACCGCGATCTTGGACATCTTCTTGTAGCGCTCCTCCATCTCGCGCACGGCCCATTTGAGGGCGATGACCGCCTTCTTCGGGTCGGTGACGACGGGGGAGAGCAGGTGCGGGATGCCGTCATAGACGGACAGTTCCAGCATCTTGGGATCGACCATGATCAGGCGGCACTCTTCCGGCTTCATCCGGTAGAGCAGGCTGAGGATCATCGTGTTGATCGCCACCGACTTGCCCGAACCGGTGGTGCCGGCCACCAGCAGGTGGGGCATCTTGGCGAGATCGGCGATGATCGGCTCACCGCCGATGTTCTTGCCGAGGCAGAGGGCGAGCTTGTGCTTGCTGATGCAGAAATCGGCCGAGGACAACAGCTCGCGCAGGTAGACGGTCTCGCGGGTCTCGTTGGGCAGTTCGATGCCGATGACGTTACGGCCGGGCACCACCGCCACGCGGGCCGAGACAGCCGACATCGAGCGGGCGATGTCGTCCGAGAGGCCGATGACGCGGCTCGACTTGGTGCCGGGGGCAGGCTCCAGTTCGTACAGGGTCACGACAGGGCCGGGGCGGACGGCGAGGATGTCGCCGCGCACGCCGAAATCCTGCACCGTCTGCTGGAGGTTGAGCGCGTTCTGCTCCAGCACGTCGGCATCGACTTCCTCGGTGCCGGTCACCGGCGGCTCGGCCAGCAATTCCAGCGAGGGGTGCTCGTAATCCTCGTTCTCCACCAGCGACATCGG